>NZ_BDCE01000071.1 GCF_001613345.1 Nocardia uniformis NBRC 13702
AGAAGACCCCCAGCCATCGGCTGGGGGTCTTCCTCGTTTCCGGATACTTCCTTCAGGTAGCCGAGTACTCGAGTAGTCGTACGGTGTCGGCGTGCGGACTTTTCCACGAGGCTGTCGGCATGAAGCAATACTGGGGGCTGTTCTGGGCAACGACCGCTCTGGCGATGATCGTTGCTGCCCTTCTCATTTGGGGCGATGTCGACCCGACGACCGTAATCGGCGCGGTGCTCGGATTCGTCGCGTTCTTCTGGCTGCTGGTCGTGGTGACGGTTCCGTGGAATCTGTACTTTGCCGCTCGGCAGGTCCGCCATCGCGTGGATTCCACACTGGTACGCGGTATTCCGGTTCCGCCGGAGCGCGCGGCTGAGGTGCTGACACTGTCGAGGCGACTGTTGGGCATGGCGATCGGCGCGCACGTCGTCTCGGCATTGGTGGCCGTAGTCGTGGCCGCGATATCCGGATACATGCTCGGCTACTACGTCGCCGGGTTCTTCCTGGCCAGTATCGTATTGCGGCCCGCAGCAGCGTATTTCGTCTATCTGCGGGCGCGGATCGTGACCATCTCCGACGATATCGCCTTCCCTCCCGACGATATCGCCGAACTGCGACGGCGGGTGGTCGCGGTCGATGATGAGCTCACCGCGTGGCGGGAGCGAACACAGGACTGGCACGATTCGGACGAACGGCAGATCGACGATCTCCGCGACTCCGTCCGGCGGCAGGACGAGCGGGCTCGGGAGGAACAGCGGATGGTTCGCGAGACCGTCGCTCGTGACCACGCCGAGTTGCTGGGTCGCGCCAATGCCGTCGATCAACGCGTAGCGGGCATGGTCACGCATTTCGATGCCGCCCTCGACGGGGTCACCGACCAGCAGGAAATCATCGCGGGGCTACGCGCTTTCGCCCGGCTGATGCACAGTCACTAGAGTGGACCGGTGCGCCTCGTGATTGCTCGCTGCCAAGTGGACTACGTCGGCCGTCTCACCGCTCATCTGGCCATGGCGCGTCGCCTCCTGCTCATGAAGGCCGACGGCTCCGTGCTGGTCCATTCCGACGGTGGCTCCTATAAGCCGCTGAACTGGATGAGCCCACCGTGCTGGATGGAGGAGCGCGATAGCGAGACCGGCGCGGCCAAGCTCTGGGTCGTCACCAATAAGGCCGGTGAGGAACTGCGCATCACCATCGAGGAGATCGAGCACGATTCCTCGCACGAACTGGGTGTGGACCCGGGGCTGGTGAAGGACGGTGTCGAGGCGCACCTGCAGGAGCTGCTGGCCGAACATATCGAAACCCTCGGTGCCGGTTACACACTCATTCGCCGCGAGTACATGACGGCCATCGGTCCGGTGGATATTCTCTGCCGCGACGCCGATGGCGCGACGGTGGCCGTGGAGATCAAGCGTCGCGGTGAGATCGACGGCGTCGAGCAGCTGACCCGGTATCTCGAGCTGCTCAACCGCGATCCGCTGCTGGCCCCGGTTACCGGTGTCTTCGCCGCCCAGCAGATCAAGCCGCAGGCCAAGACCCTGGCCAATGACCGCGGCATCCGCTGTCTGACGCTCGACTACAACGTGCTACGCGGCACCGACAGCAGCGAATTCCGGCTGTTCTAACCTCGAATCATGCCCCGCCGGAAACCGCGCCCCAGTCGGTCCTCGGCGCGATCCCCGCAGGATCAGCGTCCGCTCGGTGACGTCTTCGGTCGGACCGAAACAGGGCCGGACGGCGAGTCGTACATGGTGCGACAGATTCCGGGATCCCGCGCGACGAAGCGGTACCGGTGCCCGGGTTGCGACCATGAGGTCATGCCCGGCGTAGCGCATATTGTCGCCTGGCCCGCTCACGACGGTGAGGACGACCGTCGCCATTGGCACACCGGCTGCTGGAACGGCAGAAATACGCGCCGCATCACCCGTCGCTGGTCTTGACCAGGACCTCGTTAGCCCGAGAGGCCGAGCCCGGGCCATTCCGGGATGCCGCGCCTTGTCAGCAGGGCATGTGACGCCCTGGCCAGCAGGGCATGCGATGCCTAGCCAGCAGGTCATACGACGCCTGGTCAGCACGGCATATGACGCCCTGGTCAGCACGGCACACAGCC
>NZ_BDCE01000072.1 GCF_001613345.1 Nocardia uniformis NBRC 13702
CGTGCTTTTGGCCGGGATCCACTACTCATCGGGTGTGGATCCCGGCCAAAAGCACGCCGGAATGACGAGGGGCGCTACGGCATTTGGTTTGGGCGTGCCGGAATGACGGGGGGCGCTACGGTATTCAGTTTGGGTGTGCAGGAATGACGAAGGGCGCTACGGCATTCGGTTCGAGGATTACGAATGACCTGGGGTGCTGAGGTATTCGGTCCCGGGCATTCGGATTGACAAGGGGCACTGGGGCATAAGGAAGGCCGCCCCCGTCAAGGGGGCGGCCTTCGAATGGTGCGATGTCGCCCGGTCGGTACCGATGGCGCGGGAATCAGCCGGAGATGTCGGCGTTCTCGCGCTCTTCGTCGACGGCCTGATCGTCTGACTTATTGTTGTCCTGAATTGCCTTGCGGCCGGACTGATTCAGCGATCGGGGCTCGGGAGCGCCGTCGAGCAGTTCGCTTTCGCGGTTGACCGCGGCCAGCATGGCCGGGACCGAGTCGAGCTGACCGCGAATACCGAGCAGCTGGGCCAGGACGCGGCCACGCAGCACGCGCATTTCCTCGGCCAGTTCCTTGGCGTGCGCGATCTTGCGATCGGCGGACTGGGTGGCATTGGTGACCAGGCGGTTGGACTCGTCGGTCGCATCCTTGATCCGCTGGGCGGCCTCGGCGCGACTGGTCGCCTCCAGCTCCTCCATGGCACGGGTGAGCTTGGTGCGGCGCTCGGCCATGGTGACCTCGAAGTCCTGCTGCGCGGCCTTGCGCTTGGCCTCGGACTCCTTGGTGAGGCGGTCGGCCTCGGCATTGGCGGCGTCGATGATCTTCGTGGCCTCGTTGCGGGCATTGGCGAGAGTCTGCTCGAACTCGATCTCGAGCGCCTCGCGCTTCTCCTTGGTCTCGCCGAGGAGCGATTCGTACTTGCCGCGCATCTCGGCCGCCTGCTGCTCGGCGATCGAGATCATTTCGGCGGCCTCGGCCTGAGCCTGGGCGCGCACCTCGGAGGCCTCGTCGGAGGCCAGGCGGAGCATGCGGGAGATCCGGTCCGACATACCCTCCGCGGTGGTCGGCGGCACGGACAGCCGGTCGACCTCCTTGCGGAGCTCGTCGATCTCGTCGCGTGCGTCTTCCAGCTGCGCGGCCAGGTTTCGGGCCTGGGCGGCAGCGGCATCGCGATCGGTTGCGGTTACCCTTAGCTCGGCATCGAATCGGTCGAAGTAGTTGCGCACCTCATCACGGTCATACCCCTTCCGCACTACGGTAAAGGGCAGAGCGACGAAGCGATTACGATCGGGCTCAGTGGACGACATGCCCCACAAACTACAGCCTGGCGACCGGTGATGGTGACCCGACCGCGAATGTTGTTACAGCCTCTTTCCCGCCGCGAACGTCGGTACTAGTGAGTAGTTTTCGCGGCTGGTTCGACGAGTTCCACCAGCACACCGCCAGCATCCTTCGGATGGATGAAATTGATGCGGGAACCTGCGGTTCCGCCGCGTGGGGCGTCGTACAGCAAACGCAAGCCCCGTGTACGCAGATATGTGGCGACAGCATCGATATCGGTGACCCGATACGCGAGCTGCTGCAGGCCAGGGCCATTCCGGTCAATGAACTTGGCGATCGTGGACGCGTCACTCAGGGGTGCCAGCAACTGCAGGGCACTCGATCCCTCGGCTGCGCCCGCAAACGACAGCATGGCCTCGTGCACGCCCTGGGCCTCGTTGATCTCCCGATGCGTCTCGACCATGCCGAGATTGTCGGTGTACCAGGCGACCGCGGCATCGAGATCGGGCACCGCGATGCCGACATGATCGACGGCGGTGACGTACTCCGCGGGGATGAATTCGGACTTATCGGTATTGCTCACTCTTCGAACGGTAGCGCGCACCTGGGGAAGGCCGGCGGGAGGCCGCGGGTTACCTTTGAGTAGGGCTCCGATGGTTGGCGGAGCCCGACCATTCGACCCTTAGTGAGGTTCATCGTGACCACGACCGTCATCGTCTCCGGTGCGCGTACCCCGGTGGGGCGGCTGCTGGGATCGCTGAAGGATTTCAGCGGTTCCGACCTGGGTGGTTTCGCCATCAAGGCGGCCCTGGAGAAGAGCGGGGTCGCGCCCGACCAGGTCGACTACGTGATCATGGGCCAGGTGCTCACCGCGGGTGCGGGACAGATCCCGGCGCGCCAGGCGGCCGTGGCCGCGGGCATTCCGATGGACGTCCCGGCGGTCACCGTCAATAAGGTCTGCCTGTCCGGTATCAATGCGATCGCCCTGGCGGATCAGCTGATTCGCGCCGGTGAGTACGAAATCGTGGTCGCCGGTGGCATGGAGTCCATGTCCCAGGCTCCGCATCTGCTGGAGAAGAGCCGCGAGGGCTTCAAGTACGGCGATGTCACCCTGCGCGACCATATGGCCTACGACGGCCTGCACGACATCTTCACCGATCAGGCCATGGGCCTGCTCACCGAGCAGCAGAACGACACCCAGCCGATCAGCCGTGCGGATCAGGACGCCTTCGCCGCCGCCTCACACCAGAAGGCCGCTGCCGCCTGGAAGAACGGTGTCTACGAGGACGAGGTCGTGCCGGTCTCGATCCCGCAGCGCAAGGGCGATCCGATCCTGTTCGCCGCCGATGAGGGCATTCGCGCCGACACCACCGCCGAATCCCTGGCCAAGCTGCGTCCGGCCTTCCGCAAGGACGGCACCATTACCGCCGCCTCGGCCTCCCAGATCTCCGATGGCGCCGCCGCCGTCGTCGTAATGAGCAAGGAGAAGGCGCAGGCGCTGGGTTTGAGCTGGATCGCCGAGATCGGCGCGGCCGGTGTGGTCGCCGGGCCGGACTCCACCCTCCAGGACCAGCCCGCCAATGCCATTGCGAAAGCCTGTGCGCGCGAGGGCATTTCCCCCGCCGACCTGGATCTGGTCGAGATCAACGAGGCCTTCGCCGCCGTCGGCATCGCCTCCACCCGCAAGCTCGGCATCGATGCCGACAAGGTCAATGTCAATGGCGGCGCGATCTCCATCGGCCACCCGCTCGGCATGTCGGGTGCGCGCATCGTGCTGCACCTGGCGCTCGAGCTGAAGCGTCGCGGTGGCGGCGTCGGCGCGGCGGCCCTCTGCGGCGGTGGCGGCCAGGGCGACGCCCTCATCGTCCGCGTTTAGGTTTCACCCCGTCGCCCCGGTCCGGGTCGACCTCTCCGTCATCCCGGCCAAAAGCACGCCGGAATGACGAGGAGGCTGTGTCGGGGAGGGAACCTCACGTCGCCGGGGCGCGAGGTGTACCGGGACGATTCACGAAAATCACTGATCACTAAGGAATTTGGGAGCCTGCCCCCGGTTCGTATTCGAACCGGAGGCGGTTTCGTTCGGGGTATGTGACCACCTCCACTACGAGGTGTCGTAGATCTCAGGGCACAATGGTGCGCATGGGCAATCTCCTGGACCTCAGCACCGTGGCCAAACGTTTCCGATTTGTCGCATTTTTGGAGGCGGTGTCCTGGGCCCTCCTGATCGTCGGCATGATTTTCAAGCGCCTGCCCGAACCGGTGCTGTGGCCGGTCAAGGTATTCGGCATGTTCCACGGCGTGGTGTTCGTGGTGTTCGTACTCGTCGCCATCATGGCCGCGCGGGAATTGCGGTGGAACTGGAAGGTCACGCTGCTGGCGCTGGCATCGAGCATTCCGCCGTTCTTCACCGTGCTCTTCGAGGTGCTGGCGGTGCGTGCCGGTCTGCTCGCTGAGCTGAGCGAGGGGTCCGACGCCCAGGCTGGAGACCCCGCCGCCGCGCGTTCGTGACAGACTGGATGTCGTGACTCGACCTGCACGACGACCCTCAGCCGCTGCCGTTGCCGCTATGTCCGGTGCGGTGGATCTGTCCAGTTTGAAGCAGCCCCCAGCCGCCGCGGCGGATGTTCCGGACGGGCATTCCGTCACGGAAGTCGATTTCGAGACGAAGGTGCTGCGCCGTTCCGCTCAGGTGCCGGTGGTGGTGGCGCTGTATTCGCAGCGCAGCGCCGGCAGTATCGAACTGGTGAAACTGCTCGAGCAGCTGGCCGGGGAGACCACCGACTGGGAATTGGCCACCATCGAGGCCGAAGCGAATATGCGCATCGCGCAGGCGTTCGGGGTGCAGGGCATTCCGACCGTGGTCGCGGTGGCCGCCGGGCAGCCGCTCGCCGACTTCACCGGCAATCAGCCGGAGGAGCAGGTGCGGCAGTGGCTGACCGCCGTTGTCGACGCGGTGCGCGGCAAGCTGCCGGGCGTCGGCGCGGGTGAAGAGGCCGAGGTGGAAGAACCGGAGGACCCGCGCTTCGTGGCGGCCGAAGAGGCCCTGGAGCGTGGCGAATTCGATACCGCGGTGGCGGCTTACCAGGCCATCCTCAATACCGAACCCAATAATGTCGAGGCCAAGGCGGCACTGCGTCAGGTGCAGTTCATCGCCCGCGTCCAGGAGCTCGATCCGAGCGCCGTCGCCAAGGCCGATGCCGATCCGTCCGATATCGACGCCGGGTTGGCCGCTGCCGATCTGGAGATGTTCAACCAGCAGCCGGAGCAGGCGTTCGACCGCCTCATCGCACTGGTGAAGCGCACCGCGGGTGACGACCGCACCCGCGTACGCACCCACCTGCTGGAACTGTTCGAACTCTTCGATCCGGCCGAACCGATCGTGGTCGCGTTCCGCCGCAAACTGGCCGCCGCGCTGTACTGAGCAAACAGGCCGGTTCCCCACCTCTTATGAAGTGGGGAACCGGTTTTCGCAACTACCCGAGCGTTCGGGTGCCCGGGGGTGGGACCTAGTCCGCCGGGGTGGCCTGCGAGCTGCCCGAGATCAGAGCCTTCAGCACATCGGCCAGCGCCGAGGCGGACCCGGTGCCATTCGGGTCGGGCTCGCCCACGTCGACGACCGGCTCAGCAGCGGTGACGGGGACGTTGGCGGTCGCAAAACCGGCGCCGACGCCGACAAAGCCGGCCATGGCCGCACCGATGAACAGAGCAGTGCCAAGCTTCTTCATGTAGATGTATTCCTATCCATTGGTATTGCAGTTCGGGATGCGACGCCGCGTAACCAAATCCACTACATTCCAAACGATCTCGGCAGCCCCCAATGCCCGTGCCGGTAGTCTCGGGGGCGGCGCGACAGGGTGTTCTCAGCCGATGTCGGGCAGCCCGGCGAGAGCGGTGTCGATACGATCCTGGGGCAGTTCGAAGTCGCCCATCTCGCCGGAGAGATACCGCTCGTAGGCTGTCATATCGAAGTGCCCGTGGCCACACAGGGCGGTCAGCAGGACCTTCTCTTCGCCGGTTTCGGTGCAATGGCGGGCCTCGTCGATGACGGCCGCGATGGCGTGGGCGGGCTCGGGGGCCGGGAGGATGCCTTCGGCGCGGGCGAAGGTCACCGCGGAGGCGAAGCATTCGAGCTGATTTTTCGTGACGGCCTCGAACATCCCCAGTTCGTACATATGTGAGAGCAGCGGCGACATGCCGTGATATCGCAGGCCGCCCGCATGCACCGGATCGGGGATGAAGTCGTGTCCGAGGGTGTGCATTTTCATCAGCGGCGTGAATCCGGCGGTATCGCCGTGGTCATAGCCGTACCGGCCGCGGGTGAACGATGGGCAGGCGGCGGGTTCGACGGCGCGGAACACCGGATCGGTTCGCCCGGCGAGCTTTTCCCGCAGGAAGGGGAAGACGAGCCCCGCGAAATTCGAACCCCCGCCGGTGCAGCCGATAATCATGTCGGGCAGTCGCTCACCGGCGGCGTCGAACTGGGCGAGCGCCTCCTCTCCGATGACGGTCTGATGCAGCAGCACATGGTTGAGCACGCTGCCCAGCGCGTACTTGGTATCCGGGTTCTCGGCCGCCACCTCGACCGCCTCACTTATGGCGATCCCGAGGCTGCCGGGTGAATCGGGGTGGTCGGCAAGGATTTTCGCGCCCGCCGCCGTGACGGCCGAGGGGCTGGGGTGTACGGTCGCGCCCCAGACGTGCATGAGGGTGCGGCGGTGCGGTTTCTGATCGTAGGAGGCGCGCACCATCCAGGCTTCACAGTCGATGCCGTACTGTGCGCAGGCGAAGGCGAGCGCACTGCCCCATTGCCCCGCACCGGTCTCGGTGGTGAGCCGCCGGGTGCCCTCGGCCGCGTTGTAGAACGCTTGCGGTACGGCCGTATTCGGTTTGTGCGAGCCGGCGGGGGAGCCGCCCTCGTACTTGTAGTAGATCCGCGCCGGGGTGCGCAGGGCCCGCTCCAATCGCCGCGCCCGAAACAGCGGTGTGGGCCGCCAGAGCCGGTAGACGTCACGCACCTCGTCCGGAATTTCGATATAGCGCTCCCCGCTCATTTCCTGGCGGATCAGCTCCATCGGGAACAGCGGTGCGAGGTCGTCCGGCCCGATCGGCTGCCTCGTTGCCGGGTGCAGCGGCGGAGGCGGCGGGGCCGGAAGATCGGGAATGACGTTGTACCAACGTCTGGGCAGTTCGGATTCGTCGAGGGTGATTTTGCTGCGACCGCTCATCTGCGTCTCCCAGAGGATTGCCCCCTGTCGGGACGATACGCCGCGGCTCCGGCGCGGGTGGCCCGTTCGCGTGGATAGCGGTGGAATTACTCCGGTGCCAACCACACGGCGCTATTGGGGGCCAAGGCGACGGTGGCGGAGGCGGGCCAGCCCAGGCACGGCCGCTCGGTCGCGGCGACGACACCCAGATTCCCGATTCCACTGCCGCCGTAGGTAATCGCGTCGGTATTGAGTACTTCGCGCCACCGGCCCGGGCGGGGCAGACCGACCTGATACTTCGCGTGCTCGGAACCGGAGAAGTTGTAGAGGCACACCAGCATGGCGTCCTCGGTGCCGTAGCGCAGGAAAGACAGCACATTATTGTCGCGGTCGTCGGCGTCGATCCAGGAGTATCCACCGGGGGAGGTGTCCTGGCTCCACAGCGCGGGGTGGGCGCGATAGAGGTCGTTGAGGTCGCGAATCAGGGCCTGGACACCGTGGTGCAGCGGATTGTCGAGTTCGTGCCAGTCCAGGCCGCGGTCGTGATCCCATTCGCGGAACTGCCCGAATTCCTGTCCCATGAACAGCAATTGCTTACCGGGATGCGACCACATGTAGGCCAGCAGCGCGCGCACGCCGCTGGCCTTGGCGAAATCGTCGCCGGGCATCCGGGTCCACAGGGTGCCCTTGCCGTGCACCACCTCGTCGTGGCTGATGGGTAGGACGTAGTTCTCGCTCCAGGCATAGGTGAGCGAGAAGGTGATCTCGTTGTGGTGCCAGGCGCGGTGCACGGGGTCGTGGCCGAGGTAGCCGAGGGTGTCGTGCATCCAGCCCATATTCCACTTCATGGTGAAGCCCAGCCCGCCGACCTCGGTGGAGCGGGTGACGCCGGGCCAGGTGGTGGATTCCTCGGCGACGGTGAGTACACCCGGGTGGCGGCGGTGCACCGTGGCGTTCATCTCCTGGAGGAAGGCAACGGCTTCCAGGTTTTCGCGACCGCCGTGGATATTGGGTTCCCAGCCGTCGTCGGGGCGGGAGTAGTCCAGGTAGAGCATGGAGGCGACGGCATCCACCCGCAGGCCGTCGATATGGAATTCCTCGATCCAGTACAGCGCGTTGGCGACCAGGAAATTGCGGACCTCGTGCCGACCGAAGTCGAAAACGTAGGTGCCCCAGTCGAGTTGTTCGCCGCGGCGTGGATCGGCGTGTTCGTACAGGGCGGTGCCGTCGAAGCGGGCCAGGGCCCATTCGTCGCGCGGGAAGTGCGCGGGGACCCAGTCGAGGAGGACGCCGATTCCCCTGCCGTGCAGATGATCGACGAACCAGCGGAAGTCGTCGGGGGAGCCGAAGCGGGCGGTCGGGGCGTAGTAGGAGGTGACCTGGTACCCCCAGGAACCGCCGAACGGGTGCTCGGCGACGGGGAGCAGTTCGATATGGGTGAAGCCCTGGGCGGCAGCGTATTCGGCCAATTGCTCGGCCATCTCCCGATAGCCCAGGCCGGTCCGCCAGGAGCCGAGGTGCACCTCGTAGATGCTGATGGGGGCCCGCGGCGGATCCAGGGTCGAACGGGCGCGCAACCATTCGTCATCGTCCCAGGTGAATTCGCTCTCGGTAATCACCGACGCGGTGGCGGGCGGTGTTTCGGTGGCGAAGGCCATGGGGTCGGCGTGGTCGACGGTGCGCCCGTCCGCACCGTGTACCCGGTACTTGTACTTGTCACCCGGACCGAGACCCGGGACGAATACCTCCCAGACCCCGGAGCCACCGAGCCGTCGCATGGGCACGGTATTGCCGCTCCACCCATCGAAGTCGCCGATGACCGCGACCCCGCGCGCATTCGGAGCCCACACCGCGAACGAGGTGCCGGAAACTGCGCCGTCGAGGGTCGTGTACCGGCGTGGACGGGCCCCCAGCGCCTCCCACAGGCGCTCGTGTCGGCCCTCACCGATCAGGTGTAGGTCGAGTTCCCCCACGGTCGGCAGGAAGCGGTAGCCGTCGGCATCGATGGTGGTCCGCCCGCCCGGATACGAGGTGACCACCCGGTAATCCCACAGCTCCGGAAACGGGATCACACCTTCGAACAGTCCGTGCTCGACATGGTCGAGCGGATGATCGCCCTCGCCGATCCGTGCCACCACCGAGTCGGCATGTGGACGCAGGACCCGGACGACCGTGCCGCCGGGGTGCGGGTGCGCGCCCAGGACGGTGTGCGGATCGGGATGGGTACCCGCCGCCAGCAGCATGAGATCACGCCGGTTCACCGGGGGAGTCCCCGGCAGCCTGGCTCACGGACGGCGCGCACCCTGCCAACTTACTGCGCGGCCGGTGCGCGGTGCGTACCGCGACGTCGCGGCGGCACCCGGCCGATACGATCACCTCGGACTCGAAACGCTCGAACCAACGCTCAGCGAGGAGCGCCATGTGTCGATTGTTCGGTTTGTCGGCCGCGCCGCGGCGGGTCACGGCTACCTTCTGGCTGTTGGACGCTCCGGACAGCCTGTCGCTGCAGAGTCGGCACAATCCCGACGGCGCGGGGCTGGGCACCTTCTACCCGGACGGATCACCGCGGGTGGAGAAGCAGCCGATTGCCGCGTTCTCCGATGCCGACTTCGCCGAGGAAGCGCGGGAACGGGAATCGGAGACCTTCGTCGCGCATGTGCGGTTCGCCTCCACCGGCGGCATGGAAACGCGCAATACGCATCCTTTCGAGCAGCGGGGTCGGCTGTTCGCCCACAATGGCGTACTGCACGGACTCGACGAACTGGATGCCGAACTCGGCGCCTATCGCGAACTGGTGCACGGTGATACGGACTCCGAGCGGTACTTCGCCCTCATTACCGAGCGCATCGACCGACACGGCGGGGACATCACCGCGGGTATCACCGACGCCGTGCGCTGGATCGCCGACCGACTGCCCGTGTACGCGCTGAATCTGGTGCTCACCACCGCGACCGAACTATGGGCGCTGCGCTATCCCGATACGCACGAGCTGTTCGTGCTGGAACGCGCCGCGGGTGGGGCGAATGGCGGTCGCCATCTCGTGCATGAGGGGCAGGCGGGCATTCGGGTACACAGCGCGTCGCTCGCGGATTACCCGTCCGTTGTCGTGGCCAGTGAGCGCCTGGACGCGGACCCGGCCTGGCGGCTACTGGCGCCGGGAGAGTTGCTGCACGTCGACGCCCGGCTGAGCGTCAGCTCGATCACCGTCTCGGATTCCGCACCGAAACAACTGCTCACGCTGGCGCAATTGGATGCCGCAGCCGCTGCCTCTCAGACCGCGGTGCCCTGAGATTCTCCGCGTGATGTCGCCTGACGAGAGGGTGTGCGATACCGCTCGTTCGAGCTCAGTGATCCGGCTCGGGGACATTCAGTGGAATGAGCGGCGGAAGGCCAGTTGCTGGCGGGCGTGCATCGGCACCGGCGGCAGCACCAGGATGTGCGCGACCGCGTGCGCCGGGTCCAGTCGCACGTAATTGCTTTGACCCCAGTGGTATTCCTCGCCGCTGATCTCGTCGTACACCACCGGCCGATCGTGCCATTCGCGGCCGATGGCGGGCAGGTCGAGGGAGACCATGCCCTGTTCGGCCCCGAAGGGGTTGAGGTTCACCACGGTCAGCACCGCGTCGCCGGTGGTGGGATCGAATTTGGAGTAGGCGAGCAGGGAGTCGTTATCGGTGTGATGGAAGTGGATGCAGCGCAGCTGCTGTAGCGCGGGATGCGAGCGCCGGATCTCGTTGAGGCGAGTGATCCACGGCTCCAGGGATTCTCCGCGTGCGGCGGCCTCGGTGAAGCGGCGCGGACGCAACTGGTATTTCTCCGAGTCCAGATATTCCTCGCTGCCGGGATGCGGGGCCTGGTGTTCGTAGAGCTCGAAACCGGAGTACACGCCCCAGGTCGGACCGAGTGTCGCGGCCAGTACGGCGCGAATGGCGAACATACCCGGGCCCCCGTGCTGCAGGGTCTCGTGCAGGATGTCCGGGGTGTTCACGAAGAGGTTGGGGCGCGCCTCATCGGCTTTGGCGGCCAACTCGTTTCCGAAGTCGATGAAATCCCACTTGGTGGTGCGCCAGGTGAAATATGTGTAGGACTGGCTGAACCCGCGCCGGGCCAGTCCGTACAGCCGGGCCGGGCGGGTGAACGCCTCGGACAGGAAGATGACATCGGGGTGGTCGTGATGCACCTGCGCGATGAACCATTCCCAGAAGTCCGCTGGTTTGGTGTGTGGATTGTCGACGCGGAAGATCTTGACGCCCAAGCCGATCCAGTGCCGCACCACCCGCAGGATCTCGGCGTAGAGTCCGTCGGGATCATTGTCGAAATTGATCGGGTAGATGTCCTGATACTTCTTCGGCGGATTCTCCGCATAGGCGATGGTGCCGTCGGGGAGGGTGGTGAACCACTCCGGATGCGCGGCCACCCACGGATGATCGGGCGCACACTGCAATGCCAGGTCGATGGCCACCTCCAGGCCCAATTGCCCGGCGGCGGAGATGAAGTCGATGAAATCCGCCTCGGTGCCCAGATCGGGGTGAATGGCGTCGTGGCCGCCCTCCACGGAGCCGATGGCCCACGGTGAACCCACATCGCCGGGCTCGGCGGTCAGAGAGTTGTTGGGGCCCTTGCGATTCACCTTCCCGATCGGGTGGATCGGCGGCAGGTACACCACATCGAAACCCATGGCGGCAATGCGGGGCAGCTCCTTGGCCGTAGTGGCGAAGGTGCCGTGCACCGGCTTGCCCTCGGCGTCCCAGCCGCCCGTGGAGCGCGGAAAGAACTCGTACCAGGACCCGACCAGCGCACGCTGCCGGTCGACATGGACCAGATGCTGCGGGCCACGCGCCACGAATTCCCGCAGCGGGGTGACGCGCAGGATATCGCTCACCTCGGTGCTGAAGGCGGGCGCGACGCGGGCGGGCAATTGGGCATCACTGCGCAGTGCGGTGGCCGCGTCGCGCAATCTCTCCCACTGTTTCTTCGGCACCGCCTGCGCGGCCCGCTCCAGCAGTCGCGCCCCCATCTCCAGATCATTGGCCAGATCGGTGGCACTCTGGCCGACCGCGAGTTTCGCCTCCACCGCCGACCGCCAGGTGGCGATGGGATCGCTCCACCCTTCGATGCGGTAGCTCCACAGCCCCGGTTCGGTGGGGGTGAATACGGCATTGAAGACATCGGGCTCGTAATCGGGCGTCATTCGAATGCGACGGGGCCGCGTGGATCCGGGCGCGCGCACCGACAGCGTCGCGGCGACCGCGTCGTGCCCCTCCCGCCACACCACGGTACGTACCGGGAAAACCTCTCCGACCACGGCTTTCGCCGGTCGGCCACCGGGAATGGCGGGGGCGGTGTCATCGATGGCGATGCGGCCGGTCACGGAGTCGAACATACCGGCAGCGGCCGCCGCCCGGCGCGGCGGCGGGCGCGGAACTCACCAGAACCTGGGTCGCAATCCCCACGCGGTGAGTTCGGCGGCCACATGGCGGCGCAGGGTGTCGCGGTCGGGAAACCGGTCGGGATCGACCCCGGCGACAGCCAGCGTCACCGTTTCCCCGTCCCCGGAGTAGGCCACGGTCAGCCCGGCTTCGGCGCGACGGAAGAACTCCGGATCACCGGCCCGCACCACCGGCCGCATCACCACGGCGCGGGCGCGGATTCCGGCGATATCGGCGACCAGCTTCGCGCTGTCACCCAGATTGGTGCACAGGCAGATCGGCGCTTTCGAGGTGCGCACGAACCGGCGGGTGAGGGCGTCGGGCAGCAGCACCTGCACCGGTTGCAGATGTTGCAGCGGCGGGGTGGTGGCGGGATCGTCGTGTGCGGTGACCGCGCGTTTGGTGGCCGCCCGCAATCGCGCCAGATCGGTGCGTTCGCCGTGCCGATACGGCACCGCGACGGCGACACCGGTACTGGCATTGCCCCGCGGATCGTCGAGGCCGCGCATGGAGCGGGGGATCTCCACCCGCACCGCACCGTCGGTGACCCGGCCGCTGCGGCCGAGTACACCGACCGCGACCCCCACCATGAGCCCGTTCGCGGTTCCGGAATGCGCGGCGGCCACCCGATTCCAGTCCGCTGCCGGAACCGAGACCAGCAGATCCGCCGGCTGGAAGGGATTGGCCAGCGCCACCGGTGTGGTCTCGGGCCGGGGCTGGCGAACCGGTTCGTGGACCGCCCGCGCCCGAATCGCCCCGCGAATACCGGCGGCTACCGCCCGCACCTGTGCGACGGCATCGGCGATATGGGCGCGCAGCAGACCGGCCGAAAGGGTGTCCCCGACCAGACGACCGGCACTGGCCGCCCGGTCCGGGCTGGCGTCGGCACGCAGTCTTTCCAGGGCGTCGGCGACGGCGAACAGCCCACCGCCGCCATCGACCGCGACATGGGAGGCGACCAGCGATAGCACCGTGCCACCGGTCGCGGTGGGCGCGGCCGAGAGCCGCCACACCTCACCGGTGATCGGGTCCAGATCGGTATCGGTCTGTGCCGCAAGCCAATCCGGTACCCGGTCGGCGCGCACCGGCTCGGTCCGCCAGTCCAGCGGCAGCGCCCGCAGCGCGGGAGCCCACCAGGGCCGCGCCAGCGGAAACCGCGTGGTAACCACACGCCGGGCCAGGAATCCGTACGAAAGATGCTCGTGGAACCGCTGCACCGTGGCGCGCTCCAGCGGTTCGTCGAACAGCCAGGCCAGTTGCACCACCAGCAGCGGCCCGTACAGCCGGTGCACCTTCCAGAACAGGTCGTCGTCGGCGGTCAGTCGATTCATCTCGGTCATGAGTGGTCCCTGGGGTCAGCGCGGCCGCAGCACGCGCACGGTGACAAGAGCCGATACGAGCATGACCACCAGTGCGGTGGCCACCGACCAGACGGCGTCGCCGCCGAATCGACCGGTATCGGCGAGCGTGCGCACCGCCGAGACCAGATGCGATACCGGATTGACGTCGGAGATGGCGCGCAGCCACGAGGGCATGGCCGAGGTCGGGACGAGAGCGTTGGAGGCGCAGGTGAGCAGCATGAGCAGCAGGCCGGAAATGCCCTGCACGGCGGCCGGTCGTGTCACCGAAACCCCGACCACCGCGAAAACCCAACTGAGCGCGGTGGTTACGAATACCACCAGCACTGCGGCGGCCACCAGCCCGAGTGGATGGTCCGGGCGGTAGCCCATGACCCGGCCGACCAGCAGTACCACCGTGGCCCCGATGGTGTAGCGCACCACCCCGGCGGTGAGCGCACCGGCGATGGGAGCCAGCCGGGCCACCGGCATGGCGGCGAAACGGTCGTAGACACCGGACCGCACATCCTCGCAGAGCTGCACCCCGGTGGTCACCGACATGGTGAGCATGATCTGCACCAGTACCCCGGGGATCAGGATCGGCAGATAGTCGGTCACACTGCCCGCCACGGCGGTTCCGAAGACACTGCCGAAGAGGACCGGCGCGGCGATCGGCAGCAGCACGGCGTCGAACAGCAATTGGGGACTGCGGCGGAATACCAGCAGACCGCGCAGCGCCATAATCATCGATTGCCGGGCCGCCGACCCCGCGCCGACGCGAATTACCCGGGGCCGCCGGTCGATTCGCGTCACCCGGGTGGTCGGGACAGCAATGGTGGCGGTCATGCCGCTCCCTTCGTCGAGGACCGATTGGTGAGTGCGAAGAACACCTCGTTCAGGTCGGGACGGTCCATTCCGAAGCCGCGCAACGGTATTCCGGTGCGGCGGTACTCGAGCAGGACCGCCATGGCGGCTTCGGCATCCGGAACCGCCACCGCGAGTGCCGCGCCCTCCGGGCTGATTCGCGCCGTTGTCCCGGTGAGGCGTTCGGCCACCGCGACGGCCGCGGCCAGCCGGGTGGCATCGCCGAGTTCAACGCGCAGCACCTGTCCGCCGAGAGAATCCTTGAGTTCGGTGGCGGTGCCGGTGGCGACCACGCTGCCGTGGTCGATGACCGCGATCCGGTCGGCCAGTGCGTCGGCCTCCTCCAAATACTGGGTGGTCAACAGGATCGTGGCACCGCCCGCCACCAGCTCCCGCACCGTCGACCACATGCTCTGCCGGGTGCGTGGATCCAGTCCGGTGGTGGGTTCGTCCAGGAATATCAAGGGCGGCAGGGTGATCAGCGTCGCCGCCAAGTCGAGGCGACGACGCATACCGCCGGAGAAGGTACGCGCCGGGCGGCGGGCCGCGGCGGTGAGATCGAACTGTTCCAGCAATTCGGTGGAGCGGGCGGCGGCGGCCCGGCGCGACAGTCCGAGCAAGCGGCCGAAAATCCGGAGATTCTCATCGGCGGACAGGCTTTCGTCCACGGCCGCGTACTGGCCGGTGAGCCCGATCATGGAGCGCACCGCGGTGGCCTGGCGGACCAGATCGTGACCGAAGATCTCCGCATGCCCGCGATCGGGACGCAACAGCGTCGCCAGCAGGCGCACCATGGTGGTCTTCCCCGCGCCGTTCGGTCCGAGCAGTGCGAATACCGAACCGGCGGGCACGAGTAGATCGATACCGTCCACCGCGGCGACGGCGGCGAAACTCTTGCCGAGGCCGTGCGCTTCGATCGCTGGATTCGGCGTCATAACCGCTCCCTTTCGGCAGGTGCGACTGTGAGTGCACGGGAATGGGTTCGGAGGATATGCCCGGCGGCCAGTGCCTCGACGGCATCGGCCGCGCACCGGGCGCCGTCGTCGCGGAAGTCGGCGGCGAAGGCGTGCGCGCGTTGCCGGACGGGCGCGCTGGACGCGAAGCCGAGCAGTCGTTCGAGCCGGGGGCGGTCGAGCCGGGAGTATCGCGTGGTCGCGCCCAATCCCAGCACCCGCAACTGCCGCCCCCAGTAGGGCTGATCGGCGAGGAACGAGCACACCACCGAGGGCACCCCGGCCCGCAGGGCGGCGGCGGTGGTTCCGGCTCCGCCGTGATGGATGGCCACCAGGCATTGGGGCAGAACCGAGGCATGGTCGACGGCGGGCACGATCGCGACATCCTCGGTGAGGGTCGGTGCGGTCCGTGACCAGCCGGAGACGAAGAGCAGCCGCCGCCCGATACTCCGGCACGCCGCGCGCAGCAGCACCACCAGCGCACCGGTATCGCCCACCGGCATGGAGCCGAACCCGGCGTAGACCGGTGCGCTGCCAGCCGAAAGCCACTGTGCGAGCGCCGTATCCGGGGCCGAAGCCGGTGCGTCGGCGGTGGGAACGACGAAACCGGTAAAGGGCCGCCGCGGACCCCACTCCTGGGCGAGACCCGGAAATAGCCGCTCGTCGAACGCCTGGATGGCAAGACGCGGTGCGCGTTGTCCCGCCTCCGGAGCGCGCCGCGCCAGTTCGGCCAGCGGCGGCGCCAGCGCCCACGCGCGGGCCCGGACGACAGCGGACCCGGCCAGCTGGTTCAGCTCGCCGGGGAGGAACGCGCCCAACCGATTCGGCAGCACGGCGACGGCTCGGTTGGGATGGATGGGGAAGAAATGCACGGCCGCGAACGGCACCCCGCCGTGCGCGGCAATCGCATCGCCCACCTCCTCATTGGCCATACCGCCCACCACCACATCGGTTCCGGCGGCCAATTCCAGCAGATCCTCGGCGGCCTCGGTGAATCCCTGCTGGTTGAGCCGCCGCAGGGCCGAGATCCGGGATACCGGATTCGCGGTACGCCGTCGTGTGGCCAATTGCCTGCGCAGCAGTTCGCCGGTGTCGAGACCGAATCCGTGCGCCGCAACCCCGTGACTCGCGGCGAAATCCACCAGATTGGGTGATACCGCGAGCGTCACCCAGTGGCCGCGTTCGCGCAATTCGCGGGCTATGAGTATGCCCGGCTGCGCATCGCCGCGACTGCCGCCGAAAGCCAGGAGCATCCTCATGCCGCCCTGCCTTCCCGTCTGGGTTTCCCGGATTCGCCTGCCGTGCCGATGGTTTGGTCAGCGGAACGGAGGCCGGGGCGGTACTCACCGGTGGTGGCGACCGCGGTGAGGGTGCGACGCAGCGCCGCCGTGTAGTCGATGAGCCGAGTGCGCACCGCCGGAATATCCGGTGCGCCGAAGGTGACCGAGTAGCTGTCGGTACGGACGAGCCAGCTCGATACGGTCGAGGTGAGCCCCTCCCCGGAGAAGATCCGAATATCCGCCGCAGCCGAATCCTCGTCAGTCCCCGCGTCCATCAGGGTGACGAATCCCGGTTCCCGCGTGACGATCTCGCTGCCCTGGCCGGTCGCCAGTAGCCGCGCGAGGGCGGCGTGCGCGGGCAGTGCGGCGAGTGCGCGGCACTGGTCGAGACCGGTGCGTGCGGCCGTCGCGGTACCGGCGAAATCCGGATCGGCGTCCAGTGCGAAGGTGACCGGCACGAAATTGCACAGCCATCCCTGTGCGGTCGCGTAGCCATCGCGACGGGTGGCCACCACATTGAGTGCCGTGTACCGCCGCTGCCCGATGCGGGCGAAATCGGTGAGGGCGAGCGTGGCGAAAAGCGCTGCCGATGGCCGGATCCCCGCAGTGGCGAGCACTGCGTCGAAGCGCCGTGCCTTTTCCGGTTCGAGTAGCACCTCGGTGTGGAAAAAGCGTGGATAGCGTTGTCCATCAGTGATTTCCGGATGCTCCGGACCGGGTGGCGGCAACCGGAAACCGGTCTCCGCCAGTACCCGCAGCCAGTGTGGCGACAGCTCCTCGACGCGGTCGGCGGCGCGGGCGTACTCGGTATCGGCGTACCGGGCCGCCGAACCGGGATTTATCGCGGGCCACGTGGTTACGGTGCCGTCGCGATGTGCGTAGTAGCGATCGGTGAGCTCGCGCGCGGCCGCGGCCTGCGAAATGCCGTCGCTGAACGCGTGATCGGCCACGTACACCACATCGAAGCCACCGACGCCGGGCACCGCCGCGAATCCGATCGACGGCCACGCGAACGGGCTCAGGGTGCGGGCGAAATGGTCGATCAGGGCGGGTGCCCACGCCGTATCGGTCGGACCCGGCAGTGGCACGGCCTCGAATGCCATCTCCTCGGGCGCGGCGATATATCGGAGGAAACCACCGTCGACAGGGGCGAACCAGGTGCGCAGACCGTCGTGTGCCCGGACGAAGTCGGCGGTCGCGGCCGTCAGTGCGGCAATATCCGGGTCGCCGGATATCCGGGCCACAACGCCGAGCTGCGCGGACCCGGCGGTCGCCGGATCGACGGCCGCCGCACGCAGATGATCCATCTGGAGAAATGATGGCGGCGTGCTGGAGGCGGGCGCCCGACCGGCGGCGGCGTGTGCCGCCGGGGTGGGCCGCAGCAGGACCGGCCGCACGGCGGCGGTCAATAGTTCGGAGGGGCTGCCCAATCGCATTACGCCGCTCCTTCTGTGCGCAGGGCGCGCGGCCCAGCGGCCTCGGCGGCCCCGAAATTTCGAAGGATCGACGCGATCTCATCGATATAGCGATGCATAGCTGTATCCGAGTAGGCAGCGGGGAAGCGTGTCGAGATATTCAGCCCCTGCACGGTCCGATTGATCCAGAAGTAGACCTCGTCGGCGGAATGCGAGTCTGCCCGCAGGGCCCGCCAGCGCAGTCGCTCCAGTGTCCGGATATTCGGCAGTCGTCGCGTATCCACGAATGATGCCCCGAATCGCGGCCGGTCCTCGATATCGAGTAGGTTGAATACTCGCGACGCGGGAGCCATTGCGGCGGGTTTTGCCCGTTTCAGTGCGGTACGGGCGATATCCAATGCGTCGCGGAAATCGGTATGGTCGCCCAGCTCGATATCGACCGGCAGAATATTGACGAACCAACCCATTGATTCCGCCCACTGCGGTGGTCGGGTCGCCACCGGCATGACGGTGCGGAAATTCGAGGTGTGGAACAGCTGCCGTGCGGCCAGGGCGAGCGCGGCGAAGGCGCCGGTTGTCGCACGGTGTCCCACGGCATCCAGGGCCGCCTCGAAGGCGTCGGCCTCCGCGGCGTCGAGGAGCCAGCGCGAGACGCTGTGCTGTGCCGCGTCCGCGGTGTCGGGGTCCTGAACGGCGGTGACCGGGCCCGGATGGAAGCGCGGCAGGGTACCGCCGGATTCGGCCAGGAACTCCCGCCAGACGGCGACCGCCTCGCATTCCGGTGTCAGCGCCGCCGCGGCCGAACGTTCCACCGCGGCGAATTCGGCCGAGGCCGTGGATGTTTCCGACGGCGGGACAATAGCTTCGGCCAGGGCGGCGTGATAGAGCCGCCGCAGCTCGCTGATCACCAGCAGCTGACCGTAGGCATCCATAACGGAGTGGTCGGCGGCGACCAGCACGGTGAAATCCCTGGAATCGGCATGTTCGACGGTGGCGATCAGGCAGTGCGGCCAGATCAGCGGGGACAGTCGCAGCTCCAGCGCATCGCGGAGGAAGTCATTGAGTTCCTCGGAGTCGGTGACGGTGTCGACGCCCTCCGATCGGACCTCGATACCGGTCTCGGAGCAGGTGCGGCGCTGCCATTCGGCGGCGGCGCGGTGGACGGTGGTGCGCAGACCCTCGTGTCGGGCGTGCCACCACCGGGTCATGGTGTGCACCGCGTCGTGGTCGAACGGCGCGTCCATTTCGAAGATCGTGCCGATCCAGCGACCGCGTCCCGGTCGGGAATCGGAATTATCGATACTCGCGCAATATTCGGTATGCGCGGTGGACAGTGGTCGTGGATCGGGAGCCCATTCCGCGGTATTCGTGGCACTCCAGAAGGTGAGTCGGCCGGGACGAATTTCGAAATCCGAGAGGAGCGTATATTCCATCGAGTTTCCTGATTGTCGACGCGCGTCTACGGCGGCGCGCGAGAGGGATTCGCAGGCGTCGGCATACTGCCGGGGAGTTCCTGCCGAACTTCCGTGGTCGGCGGAGAACGATGAAATTCGAGAAATATCGGTTCCATTTCGAACCGCGTGGCTAGAACATACGACCGCGTGTCGTCCTACTCCAGGGTGTGCGTGGTCACAGCAGGGTTCGGTCGGCCGCCGCAGGACCGAAATGTGACCCAGCGCTCAGCGCGATCCCGTATTAATCGGACAAATGGGACGGAACTGTGAATGGTGAGTGAATACCCTTAAGGAATTGTTCACTTGACCAATAAAGTGATGCGCAACGCGATTTTTACGCTTGACCGGGCTTGAGCACGATGAACAGGCCGTGCGCCTCGGCGCACAGCCGCTCACCGTCCGCGAGGGTGGCGCGCACGTAGACCTTGCGGCCCTCCTGCCGCTCGACCCAGGCATGCACCTGCAACTCGGTGTTCAGCGGCGTAATCGAGCGGTAGTCGATGGTGAGGGAGGCGGTGCGGGTGACCTGTTTGGTGTGTACCGCCGCCGTCATACCGAGCAGATCATCGAACCCGAGCGCGATATGTCCGCCGTGCGCCGCGCCATTGCCGCCGAGGTGGAAGGTGCGGAAGGTGATGCGGGCGTCCACGCCGTCGCTGCCCGCGCGATCGATCCAGAACGGCGGCAGGGTGATATTGCCGCGCGAGGGCAGGTCGTGGCGTCGCCAGGTCGGGGTCGACCACTCATCGACGACCGATTCGTCGAGCCGGTCATTGAGCTGCTTCAACATGGCGATGGCATCCAGGGCCACCTCATCGGTCGGGGCGGAGAGCCGGACCCGATCCATCAGTCCACGCACCTGCTCGATGAGCTCCCCGTAATGCGGTCCGCCCACGGAGTTGTCCCGCCCGAGCTCCTCGATCGGCCGGAATCCGCCTTCGTGATGCTCGGCGGTCGGCGTCGACTCGACCTGCTGCTCAGTCATAAGAACACGTTATCGGTTGCCGGTCGGATGCTCGCGCGGACCCTGCCCCGGAACCGCATTGTCGGTGGTGAGCGCTACCACGCGGTATCGGACTGCGGGTGGTGTCCGACCCGGTACTGTCGTTCGGGTGAAGGCACTGCGTCGATTCACCGTCCGCGCCCATCTGCCCGAGCGGCTCACCGCGCTGACCGAACTGGCGACCAACCTGCGTTGGTCCTGGCACGGGCCGACGCAGGATCTGTTCGCCGAACTGGATCCCGAACTGTGGGTCGAGGTTCGACGCGATCCGGTGCGAATGCTGGGCGAGGTGCCCGCCGCGCGGCTGGATGAACTCGCCGCCGATGCGGGCTACACGCGGCGGGTGGACGCCGCCGCGGCCGATCTACACGACTATCTGACACGACCGCGCTGGTTCCAGCGCCAGGACGGCGGGCCGACCGGAATCGCCTACTTCTCCATGGAGTTCGGCGTTACCGAGGTGCTGCCGAACTATTCGGGCGGGCTGGGCATTCTGGCCGGCGACCATTTGAAGGCGGCCTCGGATCTCGGGTTGCCGCTCATCGGGGTGGGACTGCTGTACCGGTCCGGCTACTTCCGGCAATCGCTGACCGCCGATGGCTGGCAGGCCGAGCACTACCCGGCACTGGATCCGCAGGGGCTGCCGCTGCGCCAGCTCACCGATGGCGGGGTGCCGGTGCTGCTGCACGTGCCCATGCCGGAGGGCCGCGTGCTGCGGGCGCGGGTGTGGGTCGCGCAGGTGGGTCGAATTCCGCTGCTGCTGCTGGATTCCGATATCGCCGACAATGATCCGGAACTGCGCGCCGTCACCGACCGGCTCTACGGCGGCGACCAGGACCATCGCATCAAACAGGAGATTCTGGCGGGTGTCGGCGGGGTGCGGGCGGTGCGCGCCTACACCCGAGCCAATGGTCTGCCCGACCCCGATGTCTTCCATATGAACGAGGGCCACGCCGGCTTCCTCGGTATCGAGCGCATTCGCGAATTCATGGTCGCCGGACTGGATTTCGACGCCGCGCTCACCGCGGTGCGGGCCGGAACCGTATTCACGACGCACACCCCGGTTCCGGCCGGTATCGACCGGTTCGCGGCCGGGCTGGTGCGCCGCTACTTCGGCGGTGCGCACGGAGACCGTGAATCGGTGCTGCTGCCGGGTATTTCGGTGGATCGCATTCTGGCCATGGGTCGCGAGGCCGACCCGTCGATCTTCAATATGGCGCACCTGGGGCTGCGGCTGGCACAGCGCGCCAATGGCGTTTCGCGGCTGCACGGCGAGGTCAGCCGGAATATGTTCGCGCCGCTGTGGACCGGTTTCGATGCCACCGAGGTGCCGATCGGTTCGGTGACCAATGGTGTGCACGCGCCCACCTGGGCGGCGCGCGAATGGATCGACAAGGCCCGCGAACTCATCGGCGACGAACTGGTGGAGGAGGCGCGCGGCTGGGAGGAGATCGGCACCGTCGATCTCGGCGAACTGTGGTCGACGCGAAATACCCTGCGCGCCGTCCTCGTCGACGAGGTTCGCCGCCGCGTGCGGGCATCCTGGCTGGAACGTGGCGCGGCCCCGGCCGAACTCGGTTGGGTCGATGAGGTTTTCGACCCGAATGTGCTCACCGTCGGCTTCGCTCGACGCGTGCCCACCTATAAGCGGCTGACCCTCATGCTGCGCGATCCGGAGCGGTTGAAGGCGATGCTGCTGGATCCGGACCGGCCGGTGCAGTTGGTGGTGGCCGGTAAATCCCATCCCGCCGACGATGGCGGTAAGGCGCTCATCCAGCAGATCGTGCGCTTCGCCGATGATCCCGAGGTGCGCCATCGCATTGTCTTCCTGCCCGACTACGACATGTCCATGGCCCGGTACCTGTACCGGGGATGCGATGTGTGGCTGAACAATCCGCTGCGCCCGCTGGAGGCGTGCGGTACCTCGGGAATGAAATCGGCGCTCAATGGCGGCCTGAATCTCTCCATCCGCGACGGTTGGTGGGATGAGATGTACGACGGCGAGAACGGCTGGGCCATCCCCACCGCCGACGGCGTGCGCGACGACCACCGCCGCGACGACCTGGAGGCCGCGGCGCTCTACGAACTCCTGGAACGCGCTGTGCTGCCGCGTTTCTACGACCGCGGTGTCGACGGTATGCCGGTGCGCTGGATGGAAATGGTCCGCCACACCTTGCAGACCCTGGGGCCGAAGGTATTGGCCTCGCGCATGGTTCGTGACTACGCGGTCGAGTACTACCGGCCCGCGGCCACGGCATTCCGTGCGATCGCGCAGGATGATTTCGCCGGAGCCAGCGCGCTCGCGGAGTATCGCCGCCGCATCGAATCCGCCTGGCCCGGAGTGAAGTTCATTCAGGTGGACAGCTCGGGTCTGCCGGATATCCCGATCATCGGCGCGACGCTGTTCCTCCGGGCCCGCATCGACCTCGGCGGCCTCACTCCGGCCGATATCTCGGTGCAGGCCGTCCTCGGGCGCGTCTCGACCACCGACGACCTCTCCGATGTCACCACCGCACCGATGATTCACACCGGATCCGAGTCCGGCACAGACATTTTCGAGGTGGAAACCCCGGTCCCGCTGTCGGGCGCGGTCGGCTACACCATCCGCATCCTCCCGCACCACGACCTGCTGGCCACCGACGCGGAGCTCGGACTGATCGCCTCACCCAGCCCGTAGCGGCGCACCGCGTCCTCCCGGCGTGCTTTCGGCCGGGATCCACGCCGTGATGTATCACACCGGATCGTGTGGATTCCGGCCACAAGCGTGCCGGAATGACGGGTGTGCCGTGGCCGTATCAGGTCACAGGATTTGCTCACAATTCGCCGGGTCGGATGCGGGCGACCGGTACGCGACAGCTACGGTGCCCTGGGCACCTGCTGTATCTTCCGGCCGACTGGAGAAAACACCACATGACCACCGACGTCTTGGCGCGGGCCAAGGGGCGAGTCGACGCGTACTTCGGCATCAGCGGCCACGGTTCGACCGTGAAGCGCGAGCTCATGGCCGGAACCGTCACCTTCCTGGCGATGTCCTACGTTCTCGCCGTCAATCCGATGGTGCTCGGCGACGCGGGTCCTCTGGGCGATAAGGGCATGCCCATGCAGGCCGTATTCACCGCGACCGCCGTGGCGGCCGTGGTCGGCACCCTGGTGATGGGCCTGTGGGCGCGGTACCCGGTGGCGCTGGCCCCGGGTATGGGCCTCAATGCCTTCTTCGCCTACACGGTCGTGCTCTCCATGGGGATTCCGTGGCAGGAGGCGCTGTCGGGCACCTTGCTGTCCGGCATCATCTTCTTCGTACTGGCCATTACCAAGGTCCGCGAGAAGATCATCAACGCCATCCCCATGCAGATGAAGCTGGCGGTGGGTGCGGGTATCGGCCTGTTCGTGGCCTTCCTCGGCCTGAAGAGCGCGGGCATCGTGGTGGCTAACGAGGCGACCTTCGTACACCTGGGTGACTTCCACGAGGGCACTACCCTTTTGGCGCTGCTCGGCCTGGTGCTGACCGTCATCTTCATGGTGCTGAAGTGGCACGGTGCGGTCCTGTACGGCATTCTCGCCACCGCCGTGGTCGGCATGATCAGCGGATTGGTGAAGCTGCCCGACGGGCTGGTATCGCTGCCGCACGGCCTGGATCAGACCTTCGGGCAGGCCGTCATCCATCTGCCGAACGTCTTCACCAACGAGAAGATGGTCATTGTCGTACTGACGATGCTGTTCGTCGATTTCTTCGATGGCGCCGGCACCCTGATCGGGGTCGCGCACCACGCCGGGCTGCTCACCAAGGACGGCAAGTTGGACCGGGCCGGTCAGGCGCTGGCATCCGATTCGATCGGCACCGCCGCGGGCGCGATTATCGGCACCTCGACCACCACCGCCTATGTGGAATCCACGGCCGGTGTTTCGGCGGGTGGCCGCACGGGTCTGACGGCGGTTTCCGCGGCCTTCTGGTTCCTGCTCGCCATGTTCTTCTTCCCGCTGTTCGCGGTGGTGGCGGGTGTACCGGCGGTGACCGCGCCCGCGTTGATCGTGGTGGGCGTGCTCATGTCGCGGGCACTCGGTGAGATTGAATGGGAAAAGCTCGAATACGCGGTCCCGGCCTTTATCACCGTGATCATGATGCCGCTGACCTTCTCCATCGCCAATGGCATTGCGATGGGTTTGCTCTTCTACCCGGTGATTATGGTGGCGAAAGGCCGCGCCCGTGAGGTGCATCCGGTCATGTGGGCGCTGGTGGTCGTATTCCTGGCCTACTTCTTCTTCCTCGCCGAGTAGCTTTCGGCTCCTCGTCGCTGCGGTGTAACCAGGATTACACTGTTTTTCACCTGTGGCGGAATAGGCTGCCGTGCTCGGTAGTTGGGTACCGAGCGAGATGGTTAAGCGGACTACGGTCCGCTTGATCGCGTGAAACGCAGTCGACCAGATGAGGAACTGATCATGACCGCACCGACCTCCGACAAGACCACCGCACTTCGCGACGCGCTGGCAGCGCGCGATGGCATCGACGCCACCGCGACCGATATCGGCCTGCTCATCCTGCGTATCGGCTTCGGTGGCTTGTTCGCCGTGCACGGCGCGCAAAAGCTCTTCGGCTGGTTCAACGGCTACGGCCTGGAAGCCACCCAGGGCATGTTCGACGGCATGGGCTACAACCCGGGCAAGCTCTTCGGTACCCTCGCGGGCCTGTCCGAACTGGGCGGCGGCCTGCTGTTGCTGCTGGGCCTGTTCACCCCGCTGGCCGCGGCCATCGTGCTGGGCACGACGATCAATATCGTCAATGTGACCTGGTCCGCCGGGTTCGCCGTGTGGGAGATGGGTGTGCTGTTCGCGCTGGCGGCCGCCGCTATCGCCTTCACCGGTCCGGGCCGGTACTCGCTGGATGCCGGTCGGCCGTGGGCTCGTCAGGGTGTGCTGTGGGGCTTGGCCGCAGTCGCCCTGGCCGTCGTGACGGGCGTGCTCACGCTGATCCTGAAGGCCGCTCTCTGAATTCGAGGGACATAATGTGTCCCCGCGCCGCGTGCAGGGCTTGGCGCGGGGACCACGGATACTTCGATGTGGGAATTGGGGTGCATCGGAGTACCGCCAGTCAATTTACTTCTATACGGAAGTAAGAGCCACCGCTGTGATTGGTTTCACAGCGGTGGTTTCCGCTTTGTGCGTTTACGTCGACGCCGGAACGGCGGTTCCGGTCAATCGTCGCAATGCCTTGGCTACCAATTCGGGATCGGAAGTTTCCCAATACGGCGGCAGTGAGGCGCGCAGATATCCGCCGTATCGCGCCGTCGCCAACCGCGAATCCAGAATGGCGATGACGCCGCGATCATCCACGCTGCGCAGCAGTCGCCCGGTGCCCTGCGCCAGCAGGAGCGCCGCGTGATTGGCCGCCACCGACAGGAAGCCGTTTCCGCCCCGCGATTCCACCGCGCGCTGGCGCGCCACCAGTAGCGGATCGTCGGGGCGGGGAAACGGAATACGGTCCAGGATCACCAGACTCAGCGAGGGGCCCGGCACATCCACGCCCTGCCACAGCGACAGCGTGCCGAATAGTGAGGTCTCCGGATCGTCGGCGAATTTGCGAACCAGTGCGCCGGTGGCGTCGTCGCCCTGGCACAGCACCGGGGTGTCGAGGCGTTCGCGCAGAATCTCGGTGGCCGCCTTGGCCGCTCGCATGGAGGAGAACAGACCCAGGGTGCGGCCACCGGCGGCGCGAACCAGGCGTTCGATCTCATCGAGATAGGCGGTGGGCAGGCCGTCGCGGCCGGGCGCCGGGAGATGCTTTGCCACGTACAGGATTCCGGCCTTGCCGTGATCGAAGGGCGAACCCACGTCGAGGGAGTTCCACCGCACCTGCTCCGCATCCGAGGGCGCCTGCGCGCCATTGGCCAGGGCCGGATCCACTCGACCGCCGGACTGCGGCGGCAGGCCCCAGGTGACGGCCAGATTGTCGAAGGAGCCGCCGACCTGGAGGGTGGCCGACGCCAAAATCACCGTGGCGGTGCCGAACAGGCGGCTGCGCAGCAGACCGCCCACCGACAGCGGGGCCATATGCAGGGTGCGGCGGGGGATACCGCGCATCTCGTCCACGGCCAGCCAAATGACATCGCGGTGCGCGGCCGGGTCGGATTCGGTGAACGTTTCCAGGACGCGGACGGCGGCATCGTGCACATCCTCGACGGCGGCCACGGCCTGGTTGCGGGCGGCGGCGGCCTCCGGATCGCCCTGTGGCGCACTGGAACCCTGCGGGTTCAATGCGGTGCGGGCATTCCAGGCGGCATCGCGAATGAGCGCCAGCACCGCGGCCGCGCCGTCGGGCAGGGTGTCCCAGCGGCCCGCGGGCAGTTCGTCGAGGTAGGTGTGCCAGGCCTCCGCCGCGCCCTCGAGGCGGTCCACCTCGCGCTCGTCGACGAGCTTGGTGCAGCGTTTGGCGGCGGCGCTGATGGCGGCGGTGGACAGTTCGGCGGTGGCCACGCCCGTCACCCGGTCGACGAGTTCGTGTGCCTCGTCCACAACCACCACATCGTGTTCGGGCAGTACCTGGATACCGCTGATGGCGTCGATGGCCAGCAGCGCGTGATTGGTGACCACCACATCGGCCGCACCGGATTCGGCGCGGGCGCGTTCGGCGAAGCAGTCCACGCCGAAGGCGCAGCGGGATTTGCCCACGCATTCGCGGGAGGTGACGCTGACCTGTCGCCAGGCCCGATCGGTCACACCCGGGGCGAGTTCGTCGCGGTCGCCGGTCTCGGTATCGGAGGCCCATTCATTGAGCCGCTGTACCTCGCGGCCCAGGCGGGAGATGGCGAAGGCGTCGAACAGTTCGGCCTCGGCCGGTTCGTCCGGAATGACGCTGTTGATTTTGTTGAGGCACAGATAGTTGTTGCGGCCCTTGAGGATCGCGAACTTCGCCACCCGGCCCAGCTGCTGCGACAGCGCCTCGGACAACCGCGGCAGGTCCCGGTCCACCAGCTGTCGTTGCAGGGCGATGGTCGCGGTGGACACCACCACGGTCCGTCCGGTGCGTACCGCGTGGCGCAGGCTCGGCACCAGGTAGGCGAGCGACTTACCGGTGCCGGTGCCGGCCTGTACCGCCAGATGTTCGCCCGTGTCGATGGAGTGCGCTACCGCCGCCGCCATGGTCTGCTGGCCGGTGCGCTCCTTTCCACCCAGTGCCTCGACGGCAGCGGACAACAGTTTCGGAACCGGTGGGAGTTCGGGCACGGCCGCCAGACTACTGACCCGGGCCGACAAGCGGATGCGTGTACGACCACTCGTCATTCCGGCGCGCTTGTGGCCGGAATCCACTGCGATGGGCTGACGCGCCATGAGGTGTGGGTCCCGGCCACAAGCCTGCCGGGGTGTCGGGGGAGCCGAAATGGCGATATTGCGGATGACCGGACCGTCCACGACTGGGAGGATGGTGCGAATGGGGAAGCTACTCGTCATCGGCGATCTACACGGCAATACCGGTCATGCCCTGGCCTTGCTGCGCGAGGCGAAGAAGCAGGGGTGCGATCGGATCTTCGCGGTCGGCGACTTCGGGGCATGGGAGCACGTGCCCTCGGGGCGACGCTACTTCGAAGTGGTGAACAAGGCCGCCCGTCGCGAGGGGGTGCGGGTGTACTTCCTCGACGGCAATCACGACAAGACCTCGCTCATTCACGAGCTCTACGACGAGAAACGCGACGACGAGGGCTTTCTCACCTGCCGCAGCCATATTCGCTACGCCCCCCGCGGCCACCGGTGGACCTGGGACGACACCCGGTTCGCGGCCTTCGGCGGCGCGTACTCGGTGGATAAGCAGCGGCGACTGGACTGGGAGGCGCAGCGCGCGGCCAAGCCGAACGAGCGCCGCAGATACGGCACATCGCGCGAGCGCGTCACCGCGGGCTCGCTGTGGTTCCCCGAGGAGCAGATGACCGACGCGGAACTCGACGCCCTGCTCGAGGCCGACAGCTCACCCGCCGACATCCTGTTCACCCATGACAAGCCCCGCGACTCCCACCCCGACTTCAACCGCAAGAAGCATCCCGACTGCCTGCCGAACCAGGCCCGCATCCAGCGCGTAGTGGAAACCCTCCACCCCGCGGTGCTCTTCCACGGCCACCTGCACTACCGCTACACCGACCAGATCTGGTCCGGTGAGGGCAAACCGACCCGCGTCGAAGGGCTGGCCGCCGACCCGGACGCCTCCCCGCGCTCCGACTACCACCGCGACGACTCCTGGTACCTGCTGCCGCTGCCGTATTCCCGTGAGACAGCGGGCATTCCGCTGGCGGCGCGCTGAAAGTCCCGACGCCCCGGCATGCCGTCCGTGTGGCACGCGCGTTCGCGTAATTCCGGCGTGCTGCCACTCCTGTAGTTCCGGCGGGTGGCCGCTCGCGTAATTCCGGCGTGAGGCGTTCTCTCCGGGGTGTGATCGCTCGCGTAATTCCGGCGTGAGGCGCTTTCTCCGGCATGTGGCGTTCTCTCCGGCGTGTGGCCGCCCTCGTCATCCCGGCCAAAAGCACGCCGGGATGACGGGGAGGGAAGGGCATCCCGGCAGACGGCCGGTGACGGTGTGGTTGACGGCGGTGGCGGACGGGTGTGGGTGCCGGAGTGGCTGACGGGTCGCGTGCCGGGTGGCGGAGATCGTGCGACGCCGTCAGCGCTCCAGTGTGCCCGCCAATTCGACTCCGGCGGAATGCAATTGGTCGATGGCCCGCTCGGTCGTGTCCAGGGCGACGGCCGCCGTGAGGCCGAGGAGCACGCGGGTTTCGAAGCCTGCCGCCTGGGCGTCGAGGGCGGTGGCGCGGACGCAGTGGTCGGTGGCGATACCGCAGATGTCGACGGCGTCGATGCCGTGGGTGCGCAGCCAGTCGGCGAGGGCGGTGCCATCGGCCGCGGTGCCTTCGAAGCCGGAATACCCGGCGCTGTAGGCACCCTTGGAGAAGATCTCCTCGATGGGCTTCAGATTCAGGTCGGGGTGGAATTCGGCCCCGGGGGTGTTCGCGCGGCAGTGCGGCGGCCACGAGTCGACATAGTCGGGGGTGGCGGAGAAGTGCGGTCCCGGGTCGATGTGGAAGTCGCGGGTGGCCACGACGGCGGAGTAGTCGGAGACCGCCAGATATTCGGTAATGCGGTCCGCTACCGCCGCGCCCCCTTCGACGGCCAGCGCTCCGCCTTCGCAGAAGTCATTCTGCACATCGACGACGATCAGGGCTCGGCTCATAGGGTGCACCTCCCGGGTGAAACTGTGGCGTTATGCCTGCTAATTGCATTCTGCCCCGCCATCAGCGCCCGGTCCACGGGGCCGAATTCGGGTGCGGCCGCGGTGTGCGACGAGAAGCCGATTCCGCCTCGCGGGTACTCGGTGCGTCGGCTCAGCGCACGAAGGTTGTCGGAATCGCCGGATCGCCGGCGGAGAGTTTCAGGCCTTCCCAGGGCAGGCTGACCAGTCCGCGCGCCAGCAGCTCGCGGCTCTCGCGCAGGGTCGGCTGATCGGCTAGCACCTCGCCGCCACGGACCAGCGGGGTCCGCAGCTCGCGGACCTCGTAGCCATTGAGTTCGGGGCGGGCGGCGGAAGCGGGGTAGACAATCTCTTCCACAATGGTGCCGGTGTGCCGCGCCAGTCGGATGGCGGCCTTGGTGCCGCCGCGAGATTCCTTGTGGGAGCTGCGCTTCGCCACCGGTACGCCGTCGACCTCGACCAGTTTGTAGACCATGCCCGCGGTGGGCGCGCCGGAGCCGGTAACCAGCGAGGTGCCCACGCCGTACGCGTCGACGGGTTCCGCGCGCAGTGATGCGATGGCGTATTCGTCCAGATCGCCCGACACCACGATCTTGGTGCGGGTCGCACCGAGTGCGTCGAGCTGTTCGCGCACCTGTCGCGCCAGTACGCCGAGATCACCGGAATCGATACGCACACCGCCCAATTCGGGTCCGGCGACCTCTATGGCGGTAGCCACGCCATTGGTGATGTCGAAGGTGTCCACCAGCAGGGTGGTGCCGACACCGAGTGCATCCACCTGGCTGCGGAAGGCGGCCGCCTCATGGGCGCCATCGGCTCCGCTGTGCAGCAGGGTGAAGGCGTGCGCGGAAGTGCCCGCAGTCGGCACCCCGAAGGTGCGGGCCGCCTCCAGATTCGAGGTGGCGTCGAATCCGGCCAGGTAGGCGGCACGGGCGCTGGCCGGGGCCGCCAGTTCGTGGGTGCGTCGCGACCCCATTTCGATCATGCGGCGGCCCCCGCAGACACTGACCATGCGCGCGGCGGCCGCGGCGATGGCGCTGTCGTGGTTGTAGATCGACAGGATGAGGGTTTCCAGCAGTACGCATTCGGCGAAGGTGCCGCGCACGGTGACGATGGGGGAGCCGGGGAAGAAGAGCTCGCCCTCCGGATAGCCGTCGATATCGCCGGTGAATCGATAGTCGCGCAGCCACTCCACGGTCCGGGTATCCAGGAACTTCGACACGATCGCGAGCTCGGGTTCGCCGAAGCGGAACTCGGCCAGCGCCGCCAGCAGGCGCCCGGTGCCCGCGACCACCCCGTAGCGTCGACCGTGCGGCAAGCGGCGGGCGAATACCTCGAAGGTGCAGTTCCGATGCGCTGATCCATCGGCCAGCGCCGCCGCCAACATGGTCAGCTCGTACTGGTCGGTCAGTAGTGCGGTGCTGGTAACGCCGTCAGCGATCTTCACCCGCCCACTGTAGGCACAAGCCGACCAGTCTCGGTGTTTCAAGCCACGCCCGACCGCCGGATCGCATAACGCGCCACTCCCGGCGTGTCGGATGGGCTGTTGTTTCTCCGGAGCTGAGTCGTACCCTGGTTGTTATGGGTCTGTGCACAGAAGACGCTGTCCGGGTCGCCGCCGGTCCGGTCGGCACGAACGTGACACTGTCGGCGGCACAAGCGACGCCTGAGGCGATCGAGCACACCGAGGTTCTGGAGGCCGAGGATCGGCCGTGGGTGACCGTGGTCTGGGACGACCCGGTCAATCTCATGCACTATGTCACCTACATCTTCCAGAAGCTGTTCGGCTACAGCAAAGGGAAAGCAACCGAGCTGATGCTGAAGGTGCACAACGATGGCAAGGCAGTCGTGTCGTCCGGGTCGCGAGACAAGATGGAACACGACGTGCAACGCCTACACTCGGCCGGCCTGTGGGCGACCATGCAGCGTGACGACTGACGAGGGCGACTACGGTAGGCCCGTGCGGAAGTGGAGCAGGAAGAACTCGCTGGGCGGGCTGAAACTGCGGTCCGAAATGGACGCCCATGAGGCGGAGGTACTGCGCTCCCTCGTCGGTGCCGTCACCGGACTGCTGACCGACCGTGCCCGTGCGGCACCCGAGGACGACCTGGCCGCGCTGACCGGGCTACAGATGGGCAACACCACCCCGCCCGACGACCCCCGGCTGCGCCGCCTGCTCCCCGAATTCCACCGCAAGGAGCCCGGGTCTCCCGACGCCGACCGCGCCGATCTCAATAGTGCCCTGCGCAGCCTGCACGAACCCGACATCATCGAGGCCAAGGTGGCCGCGGGGCAGGTGGTGCTGGAAACCCTGCCGCCGGAGGGCGGCAAGGTCACGCTCAGTCCCGAACAGGCCGACGCCTGGCTCACCGCCGTCAATGACATTCGCCTCGCCCTCGGCACGGCCCTGGACATCAGCACCGAAACACCGGATAGCTTCGATTCGGACGACCCCCGCGCCCCGCACTTGGACGTCTACCACTGGCTGACGTGGATGCAGGATTCGCTACTCCAGGCCCTCGCTCCCTGACGCAGCACCCGGGAACCCGGCCCTGCCGTGTCCTCCCCGACACCCCCTGTCATCCCCCGACACCCCGTCATTCCGGCGTGCTTTTGGCCGGAATCCACACCTATCGAAGTGGTGGATCCCGGCCAAAACACGCCGGGATGACGACGGTGGCGCGCAAGCATTCCGGGATGACGACGGCGGCTGGTAAGCGCGCCGGGATGACCAAGGTGGCTGGTAAGCGCGCCGGATAGCGACGGTGGCTCGCGAACATGGCGGGTTCATGAAAGGGCCCGCACACGCCGCGTCGCGTTCAGCGCGCTCCCGATGCGCGGGCTAGGGTGCAGCCCGTGAACAGTGCTGCGGGACCGCGCAATTCGCTCACCGACGTCCAGGGCCTGCTGGTCGGGCACCACTCTGTGCTCGATCCCGATGCGACCATCGGTTCGGGTGCGGCGACCGGTTGCACCGTGGTGCGCGCGCCCGGCGGGGCGGTCGCCGCCGTGGATGTGCGCGGCGGTGGGCCCGGGACCCGGGAAACCGATCTACTCGATCCGTCGAATACCGTGCGGCAGGTCAATGCGATTGTGCTGACCGGTGGCAGCGCGTACGGGTTGGCCGCCGCCGACGGGGTGATGCGCTGGCACGAGGAGCACGGCGAGGGCATTCCGATGGACCCCACCGATCCGAACAAGGTGGTGCCCATTGTCCCCGGTGCGGTCATCTTCGATCTTCCGGTGGGGGCGTGGGATATTCGGCCCACCGCCGACTTCGGCTTCCTGGCCGCGGAGACCGCCGCCGTCGATTTCGAGCGCGGCTCGGTCGGTGCGGGTGTGGGTGCGCGCGCCGGGTCCATCAAAGGGGGAATCGGCACCGCCAGTGTGCGTTTCACCGAGGGTCCAGCCGCCGGGATCACGGTCTCGGCGCTGATTGTCGCCAATCCGGTCGGCTCGGTATTCGACCCGCGCACCGGATTGCCCTGGGGCACAGGCACCGATGGCGCGGAGTATTTCGGACTGCGGCCCGTCGATCCGGCAAAGCTGGCCATGGCCAACGCTTTACCGGTCAAGGGCACTGTCCTCAATACCACCATCGGAGTTGTCGCCACCGACGCAGCCCTCGATCCCGCCGCCTGTCGCCGTCTGGCCACCACCGGTCACGACGGTCTGGCCCGCGCCATCCGCCCCGCGCATTCCCCCCTCGACGGCGACACGCTGTTCGCGATCGCCACCGGAACCGCCACCGTGGACCAGAGTTTCCCGCTTCCGCCCGCCTTCCCCGCCCACCTGCTCATGCTCGATCAGCTCTGTACCGCCGCCGCCGTCTGCGTCGAGCGGGCAATCGTCGACGCCATCCTGTCGGCCTCCGCGGTCGCGGACATCCCGTCCTACACCGACCTCTTCGCCAACTGACCGCGCGAGCTACGGACCTGCCCCGCAGTCGGAGTCGGAGGTTCGAGGTGAAGCCGCGCTGGACTAGACCCTCTCGACCTGTTCCGCCATTTGGGGGTTCGGGGGCGAAGCCCCTGAGACCCTCCGAGAGTCTCGGCCAACCCCTCCTGCGCCCTGCCGGGAATAGCCGAATATTCTCGTCTGTTGCGGGCTATGAGCGGAAGGATTCGACTGTGCTGGTGATCAAGGCCGACCTCGTCGACCAGATGGTGGCGCACGCGCGCGCCGATCATCCCGACGAAGCCTGCGGTGTCATCGCCGGTCCGGAGGGTTCCGATCGGCCCGAGCGATTCGTGGCCATGGTCAATGCCGAACGCTCACCCACCTTCTACCGCTTCGACTCCGGCGAACAGCTGAAGGTCTGGCGCGGTATGGATGACGCCGATGAAGAACCCGTGGTCATCTACCACTCCCACACCGCCACCGAGGCATATCCGAGCCGTACCGATATCTCGTACGCGTCGGAGCCGAACGCCCACTACGTGCTGATCTCCACGCGCGATCCGCAGCAGCACGAGGTGCGCAGTTACCGCATCATCGACGGCCAGGTCACCGAAGAGCCGGTCCGGATCGTCACCTCGTACGAAGCCTAAGGAGCATCCATGCCGGTCACCGTGTCCATCCCGACCATCATGCGCACCCTCACCGGTGGTGAGAAGCGCGTGCAGGCACAGGGATCCACCCTCGCCGCCCTCATCGACGACCTGGACACCAATTACTCGGGTCTGAAGGCGAAGCTGCTGTCGGACGGCAAACTGAACCGCTACGTCAATATCTATATCGATGATGAGGATGTGCGCTTCGCGGGCGGACTCGAGGCCGAGGTGCCCGCCGACGGCACCGTCACCATCCTTCCGGCTGTCGCCGGTGGCGCGCGCTAACCGTGGCGCGCTACGAGTCGCTGATCGCGACGCTGGGTGATACCCCACTGGTCGGACTGCGCAACCTGTCCCCGCAGTGGGACGGGGACAACCATGTGCGGCTGTGGGCCAAACTCGAGGACCGCAATCCGACCGGCTCCATCAAGGACCGCCCGGCGCTGCGCATGATCGAACAGGCCGAGGCCGAGGGACGGTTGACACCCGGGTGCACGATTCTCGAGCCGACCAGCGGTAATACCGGTATCTCCCTCGCAATGGCCGCCAAGCTCAAGGGCTATCAGTTGGTATGCGTCATGCCGGAGAACACCTCGGTGGAGCGGCGGCAGTTGCTCACCATGTTCGGTGCGCGCATTATCGACTCTCCGGCCGCGGGCGGTTCCAATCAGGCTGTCGCCCTGGCCAAACAGATCGCCGCGGAGAACCCGGACTGGGTCATGCTCTACCAGTACGGCAATCCGGCCAACGCGCTCGCGCACTACGAGGGCACCGGTCCGGAAATCCTGGCCGACCTGCCGGAGATCACCCACTTCGTCGCCGGACTCGGCACCACCGGCACCCTGATGGGCGTCGGCCGCTACCTGCGCGAAAAGCTGCCCGATATCGATATCGTCGCCGCCGAACCGCGCTACGGCGAACTGGTCTACGGCCTGCGCAATCTCGAGGAGGGCTTCGTCCCGGAGCTCTACGACGAGTCGGTGCTGACCTCGCGCTTCTCGGTCGGCCCCTACGATGCGGTCCGGCGCACCCGTGAACTCGTCGGCGAAGAGGGCATTTTCGCGGGTATCTCCACCGGCGCGATCCTGCACGCCGCCCTCGGCGTCGCGAAGAAGGCGCACAGGGCGGGCAAGCGCGCCGATATCGCCTTCGTCGTCGCCGACGCGGGCTGGAAATACCTGTCCACCGGCGCGTACGACGGCACCCTCGAAGAAGCCGAAGAGCGCCTCGACGGCCAACTCTGGGCCTGACACCCCGCACCGGGTGCTCTCCCGGTCGTACCGGAGTGCTCTCACCTCCGGTCGTACCGGCGTGCTCTCATCTCCCGTCATCCCGGCATGCTTTGGCCGGGATCCACTACGCGCCAAAGGTGGATTCCGGCCAAAAGCGCGCCGGAATGAGAGGGGCGCGGCCGCCGGACCGCGGCGCAGCGATCAGGCCGGGAATGACGGGCTGGTGCCGCCGTCGGCACAGGTACGCTCGGAGACGAGGACTGCGCTAGGAGGTTCCATGAGCGGCGGTACCGGAATGGGCGCGTCATTCGATCCGGAGCGGATCGGGCGGCTGCGATCCGGGTTGACCAATCCCCAAACAGTGACGCGCGGCACAGGCGCGTTGAAATCGCTGTGGCAGCGCGCGATTGCGATCATTCTCGCGTTTACGGCGATGCTCTACGGGATAGAGGGCATTGATTCCGCCACCGGGCATCAGCTCGAATACTCGGGTATCGAGCCGCGCGAGGCCGACGGTTTGAGCGGAATTCTGTTCGCGCCGTTACTGCATGCCGATTGGAATCATCTGATCGCGAATACCATGCCGCTCATCGTGCTGGGTTTGCTGACCCTGCTCTCCGGAATCGGGCGGGGGCTGGCGGCGACCGCGATTATCTGGGTGATCGGCGGTTTCGGTACCTGGCTGACCGGCGCTGACAACTCGGTGCACATCGGCGCGTCCGGATTGATATTCGGCTTCCTCACATATTTGATCTCGCGGGGCCTGTTCGCACGCAATGTGGCTCAGATCGCGATCGGCCTCGTAGTGGGGTTGCTGTACGGCTCGATTTTGTGGGGAGTTCTGCCGGGACAGGACGGAATCTCTTGGCAAGGCCATCTTTTCGGGGCGGTGGGTGGACTGGTTGCCGGGTGGGTACTCTCTGGTGATGCACGTCGTCATCGTCGCGGGGCTAACGCCGGCCGTCTTGCGTCGTCGGGGTGACAGCGGACCCGGTCGGCGATATGGGGGATCCCTCCTTGAATGAGTCAGCAGCGTGGCAGCATGGGGGAATGCGCCTCACCGTGATCGGGTGTTCGGGCAGTGTTTCCGGCCCGGATTCCCCGGCGTCGGGCTATCTGCTCACCGGCCCCGATATGACTCCCACTGTCATCGATTTCGGGCCCGGCGTGCTGGGTGCGCTGCAGCGATATCTGGATCCCGGTGAGGTCGATATCTTCCTCACCCACCTGCATGCCGATCATTGCCTGGATCTGCCGGGTTTGCTGGTGTGGCGGCGCTACCATCCGAATCCGCCGACCGGTAAGGCCGTTGTTTACGGTCCCTCCGATACCTCGCTCCGGATCGGTAATGCCTCCGCGGAGATCGGCGGCGATTGTGACGATTGGTCCGACGTCATCGATATGCGCCAGTGGTCCGTCGGCGCACCCATTCCCTTCGGCCCGGGCCATACCGTCGAGGCCCGCCGAATGTTCCATCCGCCGGAGTCCTACGGCCTGCGTATCGCCACCGCCGCCGGCCGCACCTTCGTCTACACCGGCGATACCGCCATCTGCGACGAGGTCTACGAACTGGCCCGCGGTGCCGATGTGCTCTTGGCCGAGGCGTCCTGGACCCACGATCCCGCGAATCGCCCACCGGGCATTCACCTTTCGGGCACCGAGGCGGGAATGATCGCCGCCGAAGCCGGAGTCGGCGAACTCCTGCTCACCCATATCCCCCCGTGGACCTCCCGCGAAGATGTGATCGCCGAGGCCAAGGCCGTATTCACCGGCCCGGTACACGCGGTCTCACCCGGCGAGACCTTCGACATCTGACATCTAGCGAAGGCGGACTCTGATTTCGCACATGGCGGGGTAACTCATCGAGCACGCCCAGAATGGAGTCGGCGAACTCCTGCTCACCCCAACATCCCCCATGGACTTCGCGCGAAGATGTGATCGCCGAGGCCAAAGCCGTATTCACCGGCCCGGTGCACACGGTTACACCGGGCGAGACCTTCGACATCTGAAGGCGACAACTGATTTCGTAAGAATCGGGGTAACTCACCGGGTACGCCCAAAATCGGCTCGGTTCCTAACCGGCGGCACGCGCGCATGACGGTCAACGGCTCTCAGCCGTGCGCTGAAGTCTCGGGGAGGCGGGGGAGCGGAGGCGGGGGAGCGGAGGCGGGGGAGCGGAGGCGGGGGAGCCCGCTGAAGTCTCGGGGAGGCGGTATAGCCTGCCCCTGTGTCTAAACGAGCCGATGGCAGGGCGGACGACGAGCTCCGCGAGGTCCGCATAACCCGGGGTTTCACCACGCATCCAGCAGGTTCGGTGTTGGTGGAATTCGGGCAGACGCGGGTGATGTGCACCGCGAGCGTGACCGAGGGCGTGCCGCCGTGGCGCCGCGATTCCGGATTGGGCTGGCTGACCGCCGAATACGCGATGCTGCCCGCCGCCACCCACACCCGCAGCGGACGCGAGTCGGTCAAGGGCAAGGTGGGTGGTCGCACCCAGGAGATCTCCCGACTGATCGGCCGTTCGCTGCGCGCCTGCATCGACCTGTCCACCATCGGTGAGAACACCATTGCCATCGACTGCGATGTACTGCAGGCCGACGGCGGCACCCGCACCTCCGCGATCACCGGCGCGTACGTCGCGCTCTCCGACGCCGTCACCTACCTGTCGGCGGCCGGGCAACTGACCGATCCGCAGCCCATCTCCTGCGCCATCGCCGCGGTGAGCGTCGGCGTGGTCGACGGCCGGGTGCGTCTGGACCTGCCGTACGAGGAGGATTCGCGCGCCGAGGTCGATATGAATGTGGTCGCCACCGATACCGGCACCCTGGTGGAAATCCAGGGCACCGGTGAGGGCGCGACCTTCCCACGCTCCACCCTGGACAAGCTGCTCGATTCCGCCCTCGTTGGGTGTGAGCGGATCTTCGCCATCCAGAAGGAAGCCCTCGCACTGCCGTACCCCGGCACCCTGCCGGATCCGTCGGAGTTCAAGAAGCGATGACCCGCCGTGTCCTGGTCGCCAGCCGTAATGCCAAGAAGCTCAACGAATTGCGCCGCATCCTCGATGAGGCCGGTATCGCGGGTATCGAAATCGTCGGCCTGAACGACGTCGCACCCTACGACGAGGCCCCCGAAACCGGCGCGACCTTCGAGGAGAACGCCCTGGCCAAGGCCCGCGACGGTTTCGCCGCGACCGGATTGCCTTGCGTCGCAGACGATTCCGGCATCGCGGTGGATGCTCTCAATGGCATGCCCGGCGTCCTCTCGGCCCGCTGGGCCGGTAAGCACGGCGACGACACCGCCAACAACATCCTGCTGTTGGCGCAGCTCAACGACGTCCCCGACGACCGCCGCGGCGCACAGTTCGTTTCCGCGTGCGCCCTGGTCGCCGAGGGTGTCGAGGAAGTCGTCCGCGGTGAATGGCCCGGCACCATCGGCCGCAAGCCCGTGGGCGACGGCGGTTTCGGCTACGACCCACTGTTCACCCCGGAGGGCGAAACCCGCACCTCCGCCGAACTCACCCCGGCCGAAAAGGACGCCGCCTCCCACCGCGGCCGCGCCCTGCGCGAGCTGCTCCCGACGCTGGCGGCCTTGGCCGACAACTGAATTCAGGCCCGAGCCTTCGTCATCCCGGGCTGGAGCCCTCGTGATTCCGGCTGGAGCCCCTTCATCCCGAGCGCACGCCGGAATGACAGGGGTGCTCAGGCCGGAATAATGGGGTGCTCAGGCCGAATAACGGGGGAGCACAGGCCGATTGACGGCGCTGAGCTTCTCCCCGCCCCGGATATGACTGTGCCCCTGCCGATTCGGCAGGGGCACAGTCATTTGCTTTCGGGGTCAGAGACCGAAGGTCTCCTTGACGTCCTGGGTCCGCTTGTGTTCGAACACGAAGGAGAGGAACGGGATGGTGCCCGCCAGCGCGGTGGCGAAGGTGGTCATCGGCTTCCAGCGCGCCTTGATACCCAGGTCGATGGTGAAGACCAGGTACAGCATGTAGAAGATGCCGTGTACCTGGCCGATGTAGAACAGCCACTCGGGGGCGGTGCTGGAATCTTCCAGCAGGAGGTACTTGTAGATCATCTCGCCGGTGAGGACCAGCAGCCAGAGGCCGGTGATCCAGGCCAGCACCCGGTAGCGCAGCAGCGCGCCGCGAATCTTCTCGGGGGCGGCCGCGCCGATCGGTCGGGGCGCGAGGGTGGTCTCTGCGGAGTTGTCGCGGGTGCTCACCCGGCGCTCCTTTCGGTGTCGGTGTGCAGGCCCGCGTCACGCATCTGTTCCTCGATATCGTGGGCGTGCAGGTCGGCCAGGTATTTGTTGTATTCGGCGAGTACCGGATCGTCGTCGCGGGCGGCCTTCGGCCGTTCCGGCAGCAGTCCGGCCGGGATTTCACGCGGCGCGGCGGATTTACTGCGCCCGGCCTTCGCGGGAGCGTCCGATGACGACGCGGCCACTTCGGCTTCGGCTTGTTTCTCCAACCGCACGAACCGGAAGTAGGACCACACCGCGAAGCCCGCGAACAGCGGCCACTGCAGGGCGTAGCCGAGATTCTGCCCGGTGCCATTACCGGATTCGAAGCGAGACCACTGCCAATACCCCAGCGCCAAACAGACGGCAGCCGACGCGACCACCAAGATGATCAGGGCCGGGCGGCGGTGGGGAGCGGACACGTCTTCAAAGGTACCTGCCTACTACGCGCCGCGTAGTAGGCAGGTGGGCTGAAAGAAGATCCCGCCGTGACCGGATCGCGGCGGGATCGAAGCGGGGAATCGGCCGGGGTCGGTCACTCAGAATTTGTATGTGACGCCGGTCAACCGCTCCGACTCCTCCCACAGCCGCTTCCACAGGTCGCGGTTCTGCGAGAGCTTGCTCGACGATGCGGGCTCGACCGGGCCCTGGCTGCCGCGCAAGCGGGTGGGACCCCAGTAGATGGTCGGATCGGCGTCGGGATCGGTGGCCGCGAACAGGGAGGAATGGGCGGCGCGGGCGGGGGAGTGGCCGATCAGGCGGACGAAAGGCTTGGAGATCTTGTCAAGGGGGGTTTCGGTACGGGCGAAGAGATCGGTGGCCGAGACGCCCGGATGCACGCCGTAGGAGCGCTTGGTGGCGCCGGCCTCGGTCAGTCGCCGCTGTAGTTCGCGCGCGAACATGAGGTTCGACAGCTTGGACTGCGCGTAGGCGAGATTGCGCTGGTACCGGCGGTTTTCGTAATTGAGGTCGTCGATCCACAGCTTCGGCGTCTGCCGGTGCGCGATGGAGGCCAGCGTCACCACTCGATCACGCATTTTGTCCAATAGCAGGCCGGTCAGCGCGTAATGCCCGAGATGGTTGACGCCCCACTGGGTTTCGAATCCGTCCTTGGTACGCGAGAACGGGATATTCATCAGACCGGCATTGTTGATGAGCACATCGAATTCGCCGGTGTTCTCGGCGAATTCGCGCACCGAGCTCAGATCGGCCAGGTCCAGCCCGCCGACCCGCACATCCCCCTCGATGCGGTCGGCGACTTCCTGCGCCTTGGCGGTATTGCGGCACGCCATTATGACGGTGGCGCCCTTGCCCGCGAGGACCTTGGTGGTCTGTTCGCCGATTCCGCCGTTGGCTCCGGTGATCACGAAAGTGCGTCCGGACTGATCCGAGATTTCGCTGGGCTTCCACGCCATGGGTCAGACCTCACTGGGTTCCGGGTTCGTTGTGCGGAACGCTGGTAGCGACCCGCACCTCGACCTTACTCCAGAGTAAGTTTCAGCGGTAGAGTTGGGCGGGCCCACTCTGGGATCTCGTGCCCCGTTGCTGACGCAACGGGGCACGATGGGCGAGGAGGGATACGGCTCTCGTGCTGCCGTTGATGTGTCGGGCGCAATGGGGGAGATGCTGCAACTGCACCCCGCTCGTCCTTCGTCATCCCGGCATGCTTTTGGCCGGGATCCACACCCTCATGTACCGCACCGGATCGTGTGGATTCCGGCCAAAGCGCGCCGGAATGACGGGATGTGCCGTCGCAGTACCGAGCGGACGGCGGTCGAGGGTGAAGGGCAGCGGCTGTCGTGCCCAGGTCAGCGGCTGCGGCTGAGTTGGCCGAGGGCGGTGGCGAGGGGCGGCAGCTGCCCGCCCTGGACCTACGAGATGGTGGGTCCGGGGTTGTGCACCGGATACGACGCCGGTCATGAGCCGCCAGCTTGGGACCCGTCCTGTCTGTGCGGTGGAGGCGTGTACGTCGCGCTGCGGCTGCTGCGCGACGGCTCGCACACCACCATCACCACCCGGCTTCCCGCCCTGGTGGGGGTTATCCGAGCAGGTCGGCGAGGAGTGAGCTGCGGCCCGGCTGCCGCAGCTTCTGCATGGCCTTGGCTTCGATCTGTCGCACGCGCTCGCGTGACACGCCGAAGAGTCGGCCGATCTCCTCGAGGGTGCGCGCCTCATGGCCGTCCAGTCCGTAGCGCAGTGCGATCACCTGGGCCTCGCGTTCGGGCAGGGTTCGCAGCGCCTTGGCGAGCTGCCCGCGCAGGGCGGATTCGGTCACCGTCTCCGACGGACCCGGCGCGCGATCGGCGAGGAGTGCGCCCAGTTCACCGTCCTCACCGACCGGCAGGTGCAGTGAAATCGGTTCGCGCGCATGCCGCTTCAGCTCGCGGACCTTCTCCGGCGTCAATTCCACCTCGGCGGCGATCTCCTCGGTGGTGGCATCGCGTCCGAGCTGCTGCGACAGTGTCCGCTCGGTGCGCAGCACCCGGTTCAGCACGTCCACCACATGTACCGGAATCCGAATTGTCCGGCTTTGATCCGAGAGCGCCCGACCGATGGCCTGCTTGATCCACCAGGTCGCATAGGTCGAAAGCTTCAGTCCGCGTTCATGATCGAACTTCTGCACCGCACGCATGAGGCCGAGCGTGCCCTCCTGGATCAGGTCCAGGAGCGACCATCCGGCCGGAATCGGATAGTGCTTGGCGATCGAGACCACCAGCCGCAGATTGGCGCGCACCATGTGGTCGGTGGCCCGGCGCCCGTCCGCGGCGGTCCGATGCAGCGCGCGACGCTCATCGGCGGTGAGTTCCACCGCGGTGGAGCCGATTTCATCCAGCCGCTGCTGGGCGAGCACGCCCTGGGCAATGCGCGCACCGAGTTGGTACTCCTGCTCGGCGGTCAGCAGCGGGGTGCGGCCGATCGCCCGCAGGTAGTCCCGGACCGAATCGACGCCGAGGGTGGCGGTGCTGCGGGTGAGGGTGCTGGTCATGGAATCTCCTGTGGTCGCGGTGTGCTGAAACGGGTTGTTGCGCAGAGAGATTCGCGCTCAGCGACGGCCGGGGATGCGCAAGTGGTGCCGCGGCTGGACGTGCTGGTTGGCCACCCGCCGTGTCGGCTCCGGTTTACGGCCGCGCCGCGGGGCCTGGTTCGGGAATCCGGTTGCCGTACGGCCGGATTCGATCAGGCGGGCGGTGGTCTGGGTCATCTCGGCCATGAGGGCTGCTTCCTGTCGGGTGGTGAAGGTGGTGCGGAGGGAGGTGGCTGCCAGGGGGCCGTTGATCAATGTGGTGTCCTTCGTTCGTGGTCGCCGGTGCGGCAACGCATACAAAATTAGATCAGACCTAAAAATATGTCAATAATGAAGTTTGGACGAGATTAGATATGCTGGTCGACATGAGTGCACAGACCCTCCCTCCGAAGGCCCCCACCCCGGGTCTGCGGGAACGGAAAAAGCAGCAGACCAGGCAGAACATCTCGAATGTCGCGACCGCGCTGTTCCTGGAGCGCGGCTTCGACAATGTGACGATCGCCGAGATCGCCGCGGTGGCCGATGTCGCCAAGATGACCGTGACGAACTACTTCCCGCGCAAGGAAGACCTGGTGCTGGACCTACAGGACGAGTTCGTCGTGGGTCTCGGACGCACGGTGCGCGAGCGGCGACCCGGCGAATCCGCCCTGGCCGCCCTGCGCCGCGCCTACCTCGCCGACGCCACCGCCCAGAACCCCGTCATCGGTTTCTCCGGCCCGGAATTCGGTCGCCTCATTACCGGCAGCCCGGCGCTCCTCACGCGATTGCGGGAATTTCACGACGAGCGTGAACGCGCCCTCGCCGAGACACTGGCGGCGGAAACCGGCGTCACCGCCGCCGATGACGACATCACACCCGTTACCGCGGCGGCGCTACTCGCCGGAGTCCACCGGGTGCTCTTCGAGGAAACCTTGCGCCGCACCGTCTCCGGCGAACCGAACGACACCATCGCCCCCGCGATCATCGAGTACCTCACCACCGCCTTCGACCTGCTCGAACCGTCACTCGGGTACTACGCCGTGCGGGCCGCCTGACCTGTACCACTGATTTGCCGTGTCGTTGCTGGGTATCGGTGTTCACTCCCAGATACTGGGCCGATGACCGGTGCCACCGCCGCCAAAACCTCCGCGCCGATAGCGATGAGCCGAGGCGGTGTGAACCTCGTCTTCGCGACGGTCGTGCTCGGCATGCTGATGGCGGCGCTCGACCAGACCATTGTGTCGACCGCGCTGCCGACCATCGTGGCCGACCTCGGCGGTGCGGGGCATATGGCCTGGGTGGTGACCGCCTACCTGGTGACCGAGGCGATCGCGACCGCGCTGGCGGGCAAATTCGGCGACCTGTTCGGCCGCAAGCTGGTCTTTCAGGTCAGCGGCGCGATATTCATCCTCGGTTCGATCGTGTCCGGGATGGCGCACGATATGACCCTGCTCATTGTGGCTCGCGGTGTCCAGGGCATCGGCGCGGGCGGCCTCATGGTCACCTCCATGGCCCTGATCGCCGATGTCATTCCGCTACGGGAGCGCGGCAAATATCAGGGCGCGCTCGGTGCGGTATTCGGTCTGACCACGGTGCTGGGTCCCACCCTCGGCGGCCTGTTCACCGATCACCTGAGCTGGCGCTGGTGCTTTTATGTGAACGTCCCGCTGGCCATCATCATGATCGTGATGGCCGCGAAGTTCATTCCGCAGCTGCGCAAGGACGCCAAGCCGATCGTCGACTACCTGGGTATCGCGCTGGTCTCCATCGGCGTCACCTGCCTGATCCTCGGATTGGAATGGGGCGGACAGGAATACGCGTGGGGCTCGACCATGATCATTGGATTGTTCGTCGGCGCGGCGGTGGCGCTGGCGGCCTTCGTGGTGGCCGAATTCCGGGCCGAGGAGCCGATGCTGCCCATGCATCTGTTCCGCAGCAATGTCTTCACCATCTGCTCGATACTCAGCTTTATCGTCGGCTTCGCCATGCTCGGCGCGATGACCTTCCTCCCGGCCTTCCTGCAGTACGCGATGGGTGTGACCGCGACGGCTTCCGGACTGCGCACCCTGCCGCTGGTGATCGGGCTGTTCGCCACCTCGATCTTCTCGGGCATCGTGGTCGGCCGGACCGGCAGGTACAAGATCTTCCCGATTGTCGGTACCGGCGTCATGGCGGTGGGTCTGTACCTGATGTCGACCATGGACGAGCACACCGGCTTCTGGGAAATGTCGACGTACATGATGATCCTGGGTCTGGGCATCGGCCTGACCATGCAGGTGCTCACCATTGCCGTGCAGAACACCGTGCCCTACTCCGACCTGGGAACCGCCACCTCCGGGGTGACCTTCTTCCGGACCATCGGCAGTGCTTTCGGCACAACGATTTTCGGCACCCTCTACACCAACCAGCTCACCCCGAATCTGGCATCGGCTCTGGAGGAGGCGCAGGTGGTACCGCCCGCCGTCGCGCAGAGCCCGGAGGCGCTGTGGCGGCTGCCCTACACCGAGATCGCCCCGATCGTGCACGCCTACGCCGAATCCATCGGATACGTCTTCCGCTGGGTGGTGCCGGTGGCGATTATCGGATTCCTGGTGGCCTGGCTGTTGAAACAGGTACCGCTGCGCGATAGCGTGCGGGCCGAGACCTCGGATGTGGGCGGCGGCTTCTCGGTGCCCGATTCCCCGGATCGGTTGGTGCAGTTGGAGAATGCCATCGGCCGGGTGATTCGCAAGCTGCGGGACCGCGCGGTGCCGGATCCGGACATTCTGATCACGGCGGGGAGCACCCTGACCAGGGGTGAGGCGTGGGCGCTGGGACAGGTGCGCCTGTACGAACGCCTGCGCGGCGAAGCGACGGTCACCGATATCGCTCGCACGCACTGGATTCCACCGGAAGTGATCTCACCGGTGTATGACCGTGCCATGCAGGAGGGTCTGCTCGAATACCACGGGGAGCGAATGACTCTCACCGACGCCGGTCGCGGGGAAACGGATCTGATCCGCGCCGCCTGGCGAAGCTGGCTCGAAACCCAGCTCGACGACTGGGATCTCACCGACCCCGAGGATCTCGTACTGTTCGACCAGGCGCTGGACAATATCGCCACCAAACTCCTGGACGAGGCGGATCGCCTCGAGGTGACCCCGGCTCGCTAGCAAGCCCCGTCACTGGCAACCCCGTCATTCCGGCGTGCGTTTGGCCGGAATCCACCGTTTCAGCTCATGTGCCCAAGGATGTGGATCCCGGCCAAAAGAAGGCCGGGATGACTAGTTTCGGTTCGACCCGTCTTGTCGCGGCCCAGTCCGCCCACCTGGGACGACGATGGTGCGATGGCCGCACCCAGCTATTCGGATGCGACCATCGGCGGTTTCGGTGCCTACGTGGCCACCGCGACCGGCCGCACCGGTGCGTCCCAGTCGATGCGGAAGCGCTGTTCGCGGCCGAAGGTCTTCTCCGGGTTCATCGCCTTGAACATGAGCGGCATGAGTAGGTACATGGCCTTGCGGGCAATCGGCCCGGCGGCCTTCGTCTGGTTCATCCGTGCCACCCGGGCCGCGACTGCCTCCACCCGGGGGCGACGCATCGCCTCGTAGGTGGCGAAAGCCGTTGTCGGATCCGCGATATCGCGCAGGCAGCGGGCGAGTTCGATGGCACTCTCGATGGCCAGCGACGCACCCTGACCGGAGGTATTGCTCGGGGCGTGGATCGCGTCCCCGGTCAGCACCATGCGCCCGCGATACCAGCGCGGTACGGGCGGCATGACCTGCAGTGCGCCAACGACTTCCAGTTGATCGGGCCGCGTATTGGCGGCCAGCTCGGCCCCCGGGTTGTCCTCGGCGTAGGTTTCGCGCAGGATGCGCAACCACTCCTCCGCTGACACGGTCCGCGCCTCGGTCAGCGAAAGATACTGCTCATGGGGCAGATTCGCGCCCCAGCCGATACGGCCGTCCGGCAGTGCCCAATACAGGTAGTACGCCTTCTTGCCGAAGGCGAAAACCATGCTCTCCGCCGACACCTCGATCGAGCATTCGGACGGCCCGCCGAACCCGAGCATATTGAGGAATTGCGGTCCCGGTGCCGCCGGATCGATGAGTTGGCGCACGGTGGAACGGATTCCGTCCGCGCCGATCAGCACATCGGCGGTGGCGGTACTGCCATCGGCGAAGGCGGCGGTGACCCCGTCGGCATGCTCGTCGACCTCGACCAGCCGCCTGTTGTACTCGAACGGTACCCCGGCCGCGACCGCGTGATCGTGCAGTATCTGATGCAGGGCGAAGCGGTCGACCAACCGCAGCGGCTCGATATCGGTGAGGCTGGGCGCGGAAATGCGCTTATCGCCGATACTCATCACCTGATGCCGCATGGGGGCGGCGAGGGCACGAACCGCATCGCCCGCACCGATCAGGTCGAGGGCGGCCAGTCCGTTCGGGGCCAATCCGAGCCCGGAGCCGATGCCGTAGGCCGGACCGGGGTACGCCTCGTAGACACGGGCGTCGATACCGGCCTTGCGCAGCGCCATTGCGGCTACCGGCCCGGAAATACCGCCGCCGATAATGATCGCGGTGCGAATAGTGGCTGAGTCTTGGATGGACATGGGAGTTTCTCCTCGGGTGTGAAATACCCGAATCGCTGCGCGCGCAAGGAACCCAGTTATCCTGTAGTTGCCAAACTCGAGGCGGGTTCGCCTGCACGGAGTCGGTTCGAGAAGGTGTTTTCCCGGGTCTCGACGTAGGTGTTGCCGCACCTCGTCGGGACCCGGTCTCATTCGCCGGTTGCCGCCCCGGCGTACTGCGAATTCAGTCCGTTGCCGGTGTGATCGGCGCTCCTTCCTCGATTCGGGCATCGACTTCGGCGACGATGTCGGCGGGTGGTGTCCCATCCTCGTGCCAGCGTCGCCACAGCTCCACATCCGGGAAACTGCCGTCGGCAATGGAGTCGCGAAGCGCGCGCACCCAGGCCGCTTCGGCTTCCGCAATGGCGAGCTCGTAGTCACCCTCGATCAGGAACAGGCGGGGGAGTGCGCCGTCCATCGCGGTCAATTCCGCACGGGCGGTTTCGATTTCCGCATTCAGCTTGATCAGTCGCTGTCCCAGTAATTCGGTCACCTCGTCCGGTGCCAAGCCCGACATCACGGAGAGTCCGGCCACGAACCGGCGCTGCTCGGGTTCCGGGTTGGCGATGAGTTCCCTTGTCCAGTCGGCGAGTTCAGCGCGGCCGCTATCGGTAATGCGGTAGATGACGCGCTCCGGGCGTGCCCCGTCGCGTTCGCTGCCGACGATTTCCAGGAACCCGTGCTTGTTCAGGTTCTCCACAACCGTGTACAGCGAGCCCCACTTGATCGCCATATCCCGATCCTTGCCCCGGTGCTTCAGCGTCGCGGCGATCTCGTAGCGGTGCATGGGTCGCTCGACCAGTGTCGACAGCACAGCGAGTGCCATCAGATTCCCGACCTTGCGTTTGCGGGCCATCCCGACACCTCCTACTCGTATACGAATATACGTCCACGAGTATTCGCCCGCAAGCAGATCGGAGCCTCCGAATCCAGCACTGTCCGCAGCGGCGGTCCGGTACCGTCAGAAACCATGGTTGACGTGCAAAGATTCGGACCCACCATTCGCATCACCATGAACCGCCCCGCCAAGCGCAACGCCCTGTCCTACCAGCATCTGGTGGAACTACTGACGGCCTTTCAGGAGGCGGGCGAATCCGATGCCACCGGTATCGTGCTGGCCGCCGAGGGGCCGGTGTTCTCCGCCGGACACGATTTCGCCGATGTCGCGAGCCGCGATCTCGAGGGTGTGCGGGATCTCCTCGATCTGTGCACCGAGTTGATGCACACCATTCAGGAGGTGCCGCAGGTGGTGATTGCCCGCGTACACGCCCTGGCGACGGCGGCGGGATGTCAGCTGGTGGCATCGTGTGATCTCGCAATCGCTTCCGACGCAGCCGGATTCGCACTGCCCGGCGGTAAGGGTGGCTGGTTCTGCCACACTCCGGCGGTACCGGTGGCGCGGTCGGTCGGCCGAAAACGATTGATGGAGCTGGTACTTACCGGCGATCCCATCGACGCCACCACCGCCGCCGAATGGGGCCTGATCAACCGCGCGGTACTGCCCGAGGAGTTGGACGCCGCCGTCGACGACCTACTCGCGCGCGCCACCCGGGGCAGCCGCGTGAGCAAGGCACTCGGAAAGCGCACCGTCTACGCACAATTGGACCGCCCCGAGGCCGACGCCTACGAGATCGCCTCGGCTGTCATGGCCGAGGCCTCGCAGACCGCCTCCGCCAAGGAGGGTATGGCCGCCTTTCTGGAGAAGCGCCACCCCACCTGGCCCGAGTAATGACCCTGCCAACTCTGCTGCGGGCTCGAACAGGCCCGCTGCCACTGCGATGGCGACCCGTTCGGCAAGGTGGTGGTCACCGTCGCCTATGTTCGGGGCGTGCGCATCTTCCTGGCCGGAGCGACCGGAGTTCTCGGTAGTCGACTGGTACCGCTGCTCATCGCGGCGGGCTACGAGGTGGCGGGTATGACCCGTTCGGCGGATAGGGCGGCAGCGGTGTCCGAGGTCGGGGCCACTCCCGTCGTCTGCGATGTCTACGACGCGGCCGCTCTCACCGAAGCCGTCGTCGCTTACGCCCCGGATCTGGTGATGCATCAGCTCACCGACCTTCCCGACGATGCGGCGCAGCTGCCCGAGAGCCGCGCGGCCAATGCCCGCATGCGTACCGAGGGCACCACCAATCTGCTCGCCGCGGCGCGGGCGGCCGGGGTGAAACGGGTACTGGCGCAGAGTGTGGCCTGGACGCTCGACAGCGACGGCCAGGATGCCAAGGAATTCCTGGAGAACGCGGTACTCGAAGCCGGTGGCGCGGTGCTGCGTTACGGCCGGTTCTACGGCCCCGGAACCCACTATCCGGACGAGTTCCCGGACGCCCCGCGCATCCATATCGATGAGGCGGCGGCGCGTACCGTCCTCGCGCTCGATCTGAACTGCGGCAGCTACCAGGTCATCGACGGTTCCGCCTCGGATTTCGAACCCGTGCCCTGATTGCTCAGTCCGTGCGATCGGCGGCAGTCGTTGCGGCGCGGGCGAATTCGCGAACAGGCTCGGTTTCCCCGCCCGACCGCCACAGCAGTGCCCAGCGCACCGGTTCGGCATCGCGAATGGGGACGTAGGCCACGTCCGGCCGGGCGTTGTAGCGGCGCAGGTGCGCGCTGACCGGGAATACGCCCCAGCCCGCGCCGACCAGGGTGAGTAGTTCGTTGTAGGTGGCGGCGGCGGGACCCGCGGGAATCTGCTGACCATCGGGAGTGACCGGGGGAGTGCGGGTTTCGCGTACGGCCCGGGGCAGTTCGGGTGGCAACTGGAGCATGGTGGTCCGGGCCAGGTCCGACTGGGTGATCGAGCGGCGGCGAGCGAAGGGGTGTGCGGCCGGAACGGCCAGCAGCCGGGCCGCGGCGACGAGTTCCGGACCGGTGGTGATCCCCGGCTCCGGGAACGGCACCATATCCAGCGCGATATCGATCTCGCCGTCGCGGAGCCACGGAATCACCTGCGCCGGTTGGGCTTCGCGCAGCCGCACCGCGCATTCGGGCAGCCGTTCCCGGAACAGCTCGGCGGCACGGATGAGTAACTGCCCGGTCGTCGAATCCACGAAGGCGACCTCCAGGGTCCCGGCTCGGCCACGGCCGGTATCCATGGTGCGCCGTACCGCGACGGTGATCCGGTCCCACGCCGGTCGCAACTCGGCGTAGAGATCCCGCCCGGCCGGTGTCGTCCGCACCCGTCGGCTGCTGCGCTCGAACAGCGCGACCCCCAGTCGCCGTTCGAGTTTCGCGATCGTCTGACTGACCCGCGCGGTGGAGACGTGTAGGCGTTCGGCGGTGCGCCCGAAGTGCAGTTCCTCGACAAGGGTCAGGAAGGCCTCCAGTTCGTGCCGTTCCAGCATGTGTGCGCCTCACCTCGATCGTTAACCCTGCCTTGACGATAATTGCACAGTTCGGCATTGCTGGCGGTGGCACGGCGACGGAGGGTTGTCTCGACAGCACACCGTATGAACAGGAGAAACCATGTACGTCACCGAGAATCACGCTCTCGCCGCCACCTCCGCCGACACCGTAGTTCGTGAACTGCGCGATCGCGCCGAGATTGTGGACGCCCTGTACCGTTTCGCCCTCGGACAGGATCTGCGGGACAAGGATCTGTTCGCGTCGTCCTTCGCCGTGGACGCCGAACTCGACTTCCAGCCCGCCGCCGCGAAGTGGGGCGGTAGTGCACCCCTCATGACCGGGCGCGACTTCATTGTCGCCACCATCCTGGACGGTTTCGCGGGACGGGTGGACACCACCCACCAGGTCACCAATCCGCGCATCGCCATCGACGGCGATACCGCCCGCCTCACCGCCCTGGTGGAGGCGCAGCATCTGCTGACCGTCGAGCACGACACCTTCGCCCTGCTGAAAAACCGCTACGACGTGGACCTCGTCCGCGCCGACGGACGCTGGCTCATGAGCCGTGTCCGCATCGAAAACGTTTGGTACCAAGGTGATCCGACAGCGATCTTCGGTGGGTGACAGTTAGGCTCGACAGATGTCGAAGTCGCATGATCTTCAGCATCGTTTGGTGACCACACTGCAGCGGCACATCGCCAATCCGATCCAGCGCCGCAATCCCGTGCAGCAACTGCTCGAGACCACCGGGCGCGTCAGCGGCGAGCCGCGCGTGACACCTATCGGCGGCCGTCGCGTCGGGGACCAGTTCTGGCTGGTCTCCGAATTCGGCGAGCGCTCGCAGTACATCCGCAATATCCAGGCCGACCCCCGGGTCCGGGTGCGCTTGCGCGGTCACTGGTTCACCGGGACCGCGCACCTGGTTCCCGAGGATGATCCGATCGCCCGGCTGCGGAAGTTGCCGCGCGGCAATAGCGCGGCGGTGCGACTGGTGGGTACGGATCTGCTCTCCGTTCGCGTCGACCTGGACCCGGCGTCCTGATATCGCAAATAGTTCGCTAACAATCGAATAGATGCTGAGCTGGGACCGAACTATTACGTGTAGTTATTTCAATCCCTCAGCAACCTGGGTAGCTTCTGAGAGACGAGCTTTTCGGATCAACGGATTCTTCTGCTTTTGTGAGCGAGGGAGTTCAGCGATGACAGGCACGCGACAGCGCGACACCCAGGAGAGTGAAGGTACGCCCGGCGTGACCGCTTCCGGTGACGTTCCGGGGCGGGCCGTCGCGTTCATGGTCGCGGTGGCCCTGGCTCTCACGGTCGCTCTGATCGGCAGCAACCCGCTGACCTGGTTCGAGGGCAGCCACGGCGTCCAGGCGGACCCGCCCGCGACGTCGACTTCGGAATCGAAGCCGAAACCCACCGAACCGGCGCACTCACCAGCGGATGGCCCGCCCCCGCCCCCGCCACCGCCCGCGCCGGTACCGCCACCGCCCGCCCCGGAACCCGCACCGGCCTACACACCGGAACCCGCTCCGGTCTATGTGGAACCGGCCCCCGCGCCGGAACCCGAACCCGCGCCGCCGCCCGCTCCCGCGCCACCCCCACCGCCGCCGGTCCCGGACATCTTGGCGCCGATCCTGCCCTTCCTCATCCCCCCGCCCCCGCCGCCACCCGCTCCCTGATCGGTATCGGCGATCGAATCGAAGGAGGTCAGCCATGGTCCAAGGGCAGAGCGAAGGGGATGTCGATCCCCGCGGCCTCGCCGCTGTCATAGTGATCGCCGCGCTGCTGATTCTCGCTATCGGAGCGGGCATGCTGCTGACCCACCGCGGCGCTATCGAGCCGGTCGACAGTGCGCCGGAGCCGATCGGTACGCCCGCGCCGACGACCACCGACTTCCAGCAACCGGCCAGTGTGCCGTCGCTACCGCACCCGGAGGTCCGGATTCCCACTCCGGTGTCCCCACCGGTCGACCTCGCGAACCGCCGGATCGGCGACGACTGCTCCGTCAATGGTGTTGTGGCGCAATGGGGTGTCACGCCCTATGCGGGGTGGGTCTGTCTGCCCGTCGGCAACTGATCACTACACTCCGGAAATCCCCGCGAGCTGGCCGATGCCATAGGTGACCGCCATGGCCAGGGCACCACCGATCACGACCCGCAGCACCGCCCGCCGTGGATTACTGCCGCCCAACCGCGCACTCACCGATCCGGTAACGGCCAATGCCACCAGCACGGCCACGAAGGTCACCGGAATTCGCGATGACACCGGCAGCAGCAGGATTGCCAGCAGCGGTAGCAGCGCACCGAGTGTGAAGGCGATGGCCGAGGACACCGCCGCCTGCCACGGGCTGGTGAGTTCCGCTGGGTTCAAACCCAATTCGGCTTCGGCGTGCGCGGCGAAGGCATCGTGGGCGGTGAGTTCCTCGGCCACCTTGCGCGCGGTCTCTGATGACAATCCCTTGCCCTCGTAGATCTGGGCCAGTTCGGCGAGTTCGTAGTCGGGATCCTCGGCGAGCTCCCGCTTCTCCTTGGCCAGCACGGCCCGCTCGGAGTCACGCTGGGTGCTCACCGAAACGTATTCCCCGGCGGCCATCGAGATGGCACCGGCGGTGAGTCCGGCGACGCCCGCGGTGAGAATCGTGGCGGTCTCCGTCGTGGCGGCCGCCACACCGACCACCAGACCGGCCGTCGACACAATCCCGTCATTCGCGCCGAGCACCCCCGCGCGCAGCCAATTGAGTTTGGACGCGAGCCCCTGGGCGTGCGGTTCGTGCGGATGCGGCAGGGCGGCGTCCGTATCGATCGAGTCCATGCGAGCGCCTCTCCTGATCCGGCGAGAATCCGCCATGTCGAGTGTGCCTGGCCCGCCCTTCTCTTCGATACGAAATATGCCAGCTGATCTCGTAACGGTCGGGGTAACTCACCGGGGACCCCCAAAATCGGCTCGGCTCCCAACCGCCGGCACGCGTGCATAACGGTCGACGGCTCTCAGCCGTGCGCTGAAGTCTCGGGGAGGCGGGACAGAGATGCGCCCGAATAGCTGGAAATATGGACGGCATGGTCCGTTACTTCCTGAACCACTGGTCCGCCCTTGTTCCGATCCTGGCGGCTGTGGTGCTGGCGGTTTCCTGGGGGCGCAGCCCGGCGGCCGCCGCGATGGTTCTGGTGTTCGCGGCGCTCATGGGCGCGGTGCTGGCGGCCGTGCAGCACGCGGAGGTGGTGGCGCATCGGGTGGGTGAGCCGCTCGGTGCCCTCGTGCTCGCGGTGGCGGTGACCATTATCGAGGTCGGTCTGATCGTCACGCTCATGATCTCCACCGGCGATAAGGCGGCGGCACTGGCCCGCGATACCGTCTTCGCGGCCATCATGATCACGTGCAATGGCATTGTCGGGCTATCGCTGCTGGTGGGTGCGGTGCGACGGGGTGTGGCGGTCTTCAATCCCGAGGGGACGGGTGCGGCGCTGGCCACCGTGGCCACCCTCGCCACCCTGAGCCTGGTGCTGCCGACCTTCACGACCAGTGAACCCGGCCCGGTGTTCTCGAGTTCGCAATTGGCCTTCGCGGCGGTGACATCGCTGGTGCTCTACGGCGTCTTCGTCATGGTGCAGACCGTGCGGCACCCCGGCGATTTTCTCCCGGTGGAGGGTGGCCCGGCCGATCGCAGCGGTGTCGACGCGCTCTACGACTTCGACGAGCACTCCGAACCGCCCACAAAGCGCGCGGCCTTCAGCAGTCTCGCGCTCCTGCTGGTCGCGCTGATCGGCGTGGTCGGGCTGGCGAAGGTGGCTTCGCCGTCCATTGAAAGCGGTATCGAGGCCGCGGGTCTGCCGGCGTCGGCCATCGGTGTGGTGATCGCCCTGCTCGTACTGCTGCCGGAAACCCTGGCGGCGGTCCGGATCGCGCGCCGCGACCGCGTGCAGATCAGCCTCAATCTGGCATTGGGTTCGGCCATGGCCAGTATCGGTCTCACCATTCCGGCCATCGCGATCGCTTCGATCTGGCTCGAGGGTCCACTCATGCTCGGCCTCGGTGCGACGCAGATGGTGCTGCTCGCGCTGACGGTGGTGGTCGGGGCGCTCACGGTGGTACCCGGCCGCGCCACCCTCTTGCAGGGCTGCGTGCACCTGGTGTTGTTCTCGGCCTTCGTATTCCTCGCCGTCAGTCCCTGACGCGGCTCACGCCGTCCACTGGTACACCTGGCCGTCGCGCATCTCGTATTCGCGCGCGGGCGGGGCCGTATGCGATCCGGAGGTATGGGCACGACCGGCGAGCATGGCCATTACCCGGGTGCGTCCCCGAGTGGTGTGGCCGTCCTCGGTCCAGGACACATAGGGATGAACGAGTTTCGCGAAGGCGGTCCAGTCCTCGGATTCGATGGCACATAGGACATCCGACACCGTCTGATCCACAGGGCAAGTGAACACTTCCAGCCCGGGTCATGCGACTCGAATGGGTCGAATCGGTCCGCCGCTGACCACCGAAATCACGATTGCTGACAGTTCACTTGATTCGCCCCCGAGGTATTACCGGAACCGTCCGAGGGTGCGGTGTCCGCGATTCGCCGAGATGGTGTCCTACGTCATATCGATAGCAGATGCCGCTGGTAACACGTTTTAGAACCATCATTCACATGGGGAAATGGCAGATCAGACACATTGAAAGGTTTCTTACCCGCTGGTAGGTTGGCGGCGGCCGTCACACCATAACCTGATTTGTTGTAACTGATCGTAACGATTAGCTTTGAGGGCTGGCAGTGTTGCCGATCACGGAGAAGATGATTTGAAGCTCGTCACCCGCCGCGTCTACCGGCATTCCGAAGCAGGTATGCGATGACCCGGTCCATACCGAAGCCGTCCGCGGTTCGGATCGTTCGCGACAACTTCTCGGGCACCGCCGTGTCGTCGCTGCGTACCTTCGGACGAGCGGTGGGCATTGCCGAGGAAACCGTCACCGGAGCCGTCGGCGATATCGCGCGCGGCCAACTGCAGTGGCGCGAGGCCATCATTCAGGCGTGGCGACTGATCACCGTCACCGCGCTGCCCGCCATCCTGATCGCGATTCCCTTCGGTGTCATCGTCTCGGTGCAGGTCGGCAATATCATTCACACCCTCGGCGCGGATTCGCTGCTGGGCGCGGCGGGCGGGCTCGGTGTCATCAAACAGGGCGCGCCGCTGGCCACCGGCTTCCTGCTGGGCGGCGCGGGCGCGGCGGCGATTGCCGCCGATCTCGGCGCGCGCACCATTCGCGAGGAGATCGACGCGCTGAACACCATGGGTATCAGCCCGATTCACCGCCTCGTGATTCCGCGCATGATCGCCATGCTGTTCGTGGCGCCGCTGCTGAATATCCTGATCATCTTCGTCGGTGTGCTGGCCGGATACGCGGTCGCCGTCGGCGGGCAGAACGTCACGCCGGGTAGCTACTGGGCGACCTTCGGTTCCTTCGCGACCACCGCCGATGTGTGGATATCGCTGCTCAAGGCCCTCATCTTCGGCTTCCTGGTGGTGGTTATCGCCTGCCAGCGCGGGCTCGAGGCCAAGGGCGGACCGCGCGGTGTGGCCGATGCCGTCAATGCCGCGGTGGTGCTGTCGGTCGTTTCCATTGTGTGCGTGAACCTGGTCGCCACCCAGATCACCGCCATGTTCCTGCCGACGAGGCTCGCCTGAGATGACCACTTCGACCTACGTGCCCAAGGGGCTCGGCAAATTCGCGCGCTTCTATCGCCGCCGCGGCCTGATCCTGCGCCGGGTGGAGAATCTCGGCTTCGTCCTCGCCTTCGTCTGGCAGGTGCTGTCGTCGATTCCCTTGACGCTCAAGCGCTATCGCGACGAGACCATGCGGGCGATTACCAATATGACCTGGGGTCGCGGGTCCATCATCGTGGGTGGCGGCACCGTGCCCATGATGATCGTGCTCGGTCTGGTCATGGGCGCGTCGGTGGCCGTGGAGTCCTACGCCACCCTGGACATGCTCGGTATGGGGCCGGTGACCGGGCTGGTGTCGGCGTACGCGACCACCCGTGAGCTCGCGCCCATCGCGGCCGCCATCGGTTTCGCGGCGCAGGCCGGATGCCGGATGACCGCCGAGATCGGCTCCATGCGGATTTCCGAAGAAATCGATGCGATCGAGTCTTTGGGGCTGCGGTCGGTGCCGTTCGTGGTGACCACCCGCGTGCTGGCGGGTGCGGTCGCGATCATTCCGACCTTCCTGATCGCGCTGATCCTGTCGTATCTGTCCTGCCGCGGCTTGATCACGCTGGTGCACGGCTCTGCGGCGGGCGTCTACGACCATTACTTCTTCCAGTTCGTCACCGGCTTCGACGTGATCGCGGCGGTGATCAAGGTGGCGATCTTCGCGACCGTGGTCATTCTCATCCACTGCTACTACGGGTTCTTCGCCTCCGGCGGCCCGGAGGGTGTGGGTATCGCGTCCGGTAGGGCGGTGCGGGCCAGCTCCGTGGCGATTGTCGCCATCGACATGGTGCTCTCGCTCATGCTGTGGGGCTTCAACTCGGCGATTACGTTCACGGGGTAGGGGATGCCGAATTACGGAATGCCGGGCGTCGCGGTCGACCGCGGCCGGGCGATGAAAGTGGGAGCCATCGCGGTGGCGGTGGTGCTGGCCGTGACGGCGGTCTGGTACGGACTTCGCACCGTGCGCTCGGAGGAGGGCATCCGCATCTCGCTGCACACCGAGCAGATCGGTGACGGTGTGCTGGAGGGCACACAGGTGCGGATGAACGGTGTGCTGGTGGGCAAGGTCGTCGAGATCGACCCCGCCGAGCGCGGCACCCAGCGAATCACCTTGCAGCTCGACGATTCCCGGTTGTTCGGGCTGGACGACAGCATGCTGGTGGATTACGCGCCGCAGAACCTGTTCGGTATCAGCGAGCTCGAACTGCGCCACGGTTCCGGCGGTGCGCCGCTACGCACCGGTGCGCTGATCGACCTGACCGGTAAGAATTCCGACGCCGTCTACGACGCCACCATGGGTTCGCTGCTACGCAGTGTCTCCACGGTCGGCGGCTCGGTGCTGACCCCGCAGATGGCCAGCGCCATCGCGCAGGCGGCGGCCGATGTGGAGGCGTTCACGCCGCTGGCGCAGGCCCTGATCACCGCCGCGCGGACGGTGGCCGACAACCAGAAGATGCCGCCGTCGGAGCTGTTGGGCGCGCTGGGGCCGGCCTTCGAAGGTGGCGGCCAGTTCGCTGGCGCGGCAGTCGAGGTGGTGGATGTGATCCGCAGTATTCAACGCCTGCAACAGGATCGACCGGCCTACGACGAGGGCGTCGACCTGGTGGTGAACAAACTGCTGCCGACACTGTCGGAGACATTGGGGCAGGCCGGAACTCAGCTGTCGGGGACCACCGATGTGCTGGCCGGAATCCTCGCGGTGCTCGCGCAGATGGTGCCCGCACCGCAGCAGACCGCCTCGGATCTGACCGAGTTGTTGCAGCGGTTGCGTTCCGCCATGCCGGATACCGGCAATGGTCCGGTGCTGAATGTCGAAGTGGATCTGCGCGGCGTACCCGCCGTGGCGGTGCCGCTACTGGGTGCGGGAGGTGGCCGATGAAGGTTCAGGCCGCGGCTTGGCGGCTGGGTGTATTCGCGGTGGTGATCGTCGCCGTACTGGCACTGGTGATCACGCTGATCGAACGACCCGTCTCCGGCAATACCGAAGCGCACGACGCGCTGTTCACCGACGCCAATGGCTTGAAGGTCGGCGATGACGTGCGCATGTACGGCGTGCAGGTCGGCAAGGTCAAGAGTATCGATCTGGACGGCACCTGGGCGCGAGTTCGGTTGACCGTCACAGACGATGCGCCGATCTACGACAACAGCACCCTCGCCATTCGCTACCAGAATCTGACCGGGCAGCGCTACATCGACCTGCAGCAGCAGCCGGTACCGGCCGCGCGCGTCGCGGCCGATGCCACCATCGGTGTCGAACAGACCGTGCCGTCCTTCGATGTGACCAGCCTGTTCAACGGCTTGAAGCCGGTGCTGCAAACCATTTCTCCGGAAGCGGTGAACCAATTCAGCGCCAGCATGGTCGCTTTGATCGAGGGTGATGGCGGCGGAGTCGGCCCGGCCATGGATGCCATCGGCAAACTCGCCTCCTACGTGGACAATCGCCAGCAGGTGATCGGCACCCTCATCCGCAATATGTCGGAGCTGTCGGACCGGGTCGGCGGCCGGGTGCACCACCTGGTGCCACTGTTGGCCCGGCTCACCGACATTTTCGAATCGCTGCGCGCCAATATCGGTGGGCTGGCGCAATTCGCGGTCACCGCGCCCTCGGTCCTCGGGCCCGTCGACTCGCTGCTGCGCACACTGGGGCTGGCCGAGGGCAGCGATGTGGACGCGCTGATCCAGCGACTGTTCCCCGATCCGGAGGAGGCCGTCGCGGTCTTCGGCAAGCTGCCCGCCGTACTGGCCGCCGCCGATGCCGCGCTACCGTCGCCGTCGGGCTGGAAGCCACAGTGCAGTAGGGGAACCGCGGAGATGCCCGGCGTGCTCCAGGTGCTCATCTCGGGACAGCAGGTGGTCCTGTGCAACAGCTGAAATTGCCCCGCTTCCTGGTTCGCGACGACCGGGTCATCGACGACGGCACCCGCAAGAAGCGGGAATTGCGGCGCGGCATTATCGGATCGGTACTGCTCGCGATCTGTCTGCTGGCCGCCGGTGCGCTGTATGTGGTGCCATTCGGAAAAGCCACCTACACAGTGGAATTGACCGAAGCGCAATCGGTGAAGGCCGGTGACGATGTGCGTATCGCCGGTATCTCGGTGGGAGAGGTGAAATCCCTCGAGCTGAAGCCGGACCGGGTGGTAATGCGTTTCACCGTCAACTCCAATGTGTTCGTCGGTGATCAGACCTCCCTGGATATCCGCATGCTCACCGTGGTGGGCGGCCACTATGTGGCGATGTTCCCGGCGGGGGACGAACCGCTGGGCGACACCGCGATTCCGACCGATCGCGTCCGGCTGCCCTACAGCCTCGTTCAGACGTTCCAGGACGCGGCCGCACCGCTACAGCAGATCGACGGCGATAGCCTGCACCGCAATCTGACCGCTCTCGGCAGCTCCCTCGAAGCCGCGCCGGATACCCTGCGAACCAGCCTCGCCACCGTCGGCAGCTATGTGGACGCCCTGAATCGGCAGCGCGACCAGGTATCCAATGCCATTGCCGTGGCCGATGAGTACGTGGGCATGTACGACGGCGCGAAATCCGATCTGGGCCGATTGATGGACAATGCCAACCTGCTGGTCACGGTGCTGCTGGATAAGCACACCGAAATGGCCGAGGCCATCCGGCTGCTCAGCGATGTGCTGGGTCGGGTGGCGGTGCTGGGGCCGGTGTGGAACGACCAGCTGAAGACCAAGATCACCGACGCGGTCACCACCCTGCGGTCGCTGAGCGGGCAGTTCCAGCCGGTACTCAGCTCCGCGCAGAGCCTGCAGGAGAAGTTGTCGCAGTTGACGATTCCCGAGGGCGGGGTGGGTGTCGACCAGTCCGGGCAGACCATTACCGCGCCGAGCGCCGTCTGTGTGCCATTGCCCGGGAAGGACTGCTGATGTTCAAGCGCATGCTCGGATCGCAGGCTTTCATGTCCATTGCCGGTGCGGTGGTGGTCGTGATTGTGGCGGTGGTCGGCTATTTCGTAATGTTCGACCCGATGAAGAAGACGGTGGCCTACACCGCGATCATGCCGGACGCCGTCGGACTGTACGCGGGCAATAAGGTCACCATGCGCGGAATCACGGTCGGCACGGTCGATTCCGTCGAGCCTCGCGGTGGCAAGGTGACGGTCGGCTTCTCGGTGGATGCCCGGTATCCGGTGTACGCCGACGCCGCCGCCACCACTGTGGCGGATTCCATTGTGGCCGACCGCAATCTGGCCGTGCTCTCCAGCGGCAAGGAGCGCGCGGTGTGGGATCCCGCGAAGCCCATTACCAAGACGCTCACCCCGAAGAGCATTACCGAAACCCTGACCGCGCTCGCCGATCTGTCTGCCGAACTCCAGCAGGCCGATGCCCCCGACGCTTTGGGTAGCGGTCTGGCCGCACTGGATGCGGCGACCCAGGGGACCGGGCAGGAGATCAACGACATCGTGCACCGGCTCGGGTCCGCCATGTCCGCGCCCGACGCCGATATCGGTCATCTGGTGGGTATTTTCGACTCCTTCGCCTCGGTGGCGGAAAAGGTCGAGGCGCACTGGGGCGATCTGCGCAGCATGCTGCTGCGCCTCGCGCCGGCGTTGAACAGCGCGAGTACCGAATTGATCGGCCCCGGTGCCGTTTTGATCGACCGCCTGGGCGCGGTGCTGCCCATGATCAATGACCTGATCGTGCTCGCCGGTGATCCGATTATGGACGCGCTCAATGACTCGTTGCCGCTGGTGCGATTGCTGCGCGCCAATGTCGGCTCACTGTCGGAGATCGTGCTGAAGATGCCGGTGATCGCCACTACGGCACAGGCGATTACCGATCCCAATGGGGGTATCGCCTACGGATCACCGCGGGTGGCGCTGTCCGCACCGGAGGCCGACCAGGTGTGCGCAGCGCTCGAGGCGGTGTCGCCCGGACAGTGCCCGGGCGCCGAGGGCGGCATGGTCGATGTTCCTCTGGTTCAGCTGATGCTGGGAATGGCGGGTGCGCGATGAGGTCGAAGGTGTTGCGCCGCACCGGCGTTGCCGTACTCGCAGCCACGCTGCTGATCGGTGTCGGCGGCTGTGGATTCGATCCGTCCGCGGTGCCGATGCCCGGTACCACGGTGTCGGGATCGACCTACAAGATCCATATCGAATTCGACAATGTGCTGAACCTGCCCGCCAAGGCCAAGGTGATCGCCAATGGGGCACTGGTCGGCACGGTGGACGGGGTCCGCGTGGTGGATGCCGCCCGTGCCCCCGCCGGACGCGGCGGTTTCGTAGTGGTGGACGCCGATATCTCCACCTCGGTGCAACTGCCCGCCACCACCGTGGCCGAGTTGCGGCAGAACACCGTGCTCGGCGATATCCACCTGGCGCTCACCACGCCGCCCGACGGTTTCGGCACCCTGCTGGGCGACGGCGGCACCATTCCCATCGACCGGACCGCGCCGCCGGTCCAACTCGAGGACACCATGGCGGCTCTGGCCGCGTTCACCCAGGGCGGTGCGATCAATCAGTTGCAGGACATGATCCATCGGTTCAATGCGGTACTGCCGCAGGATCCCAAGGAGACCCAGCGCATCGCGCAGGTCATGGCCGCCGATGCGGTCGATCTGGCCGCCAATCTGGATCAGGTGGATCTGCTGCTCAATGGTCTCGGCACCAATGCCCAGGTGCTCCACGACAAAGCGGACTTCCTGGACCACGAGCTGACCCAGGAGTCGGTCGATCAGATGAACGGTATCGCGCACTCCATCGACGGGGTGGCGGGGCTGTTCACCGCGCTCGGTCAGCTGGGTAGCTCGCTCACCTGGTTGGCTCCGGTCGCCTCGTCCGGTGACGCCGCCGCGAAAGCTTTCGTGCCGCTGGCGGTTTCGGGCAGTCCGCTGGATCTGTCCGCACCCGGCAATCTCAATACCCTCATCGCGCTCCTGCGAGACAAGATCATTCCATTCTTCGAGCAGGGGGCGAAGGTGAATATCACCGATGTACAGGTGGATTCGGTCTCCAGGGACGATCAGGTGGATCGCATGGTTTCCACGCTGCGCATGATCGGAGCGGTGCGATGAAGTGGGGATCGATCGCGTCACTGACCGGAATCGCGGTGGTCACCGTGGTCGGCGCGAGCTATCTGACCTTCGGTGTGGTGCGCGCCGACCCGTGGGCCGAATTCACGCACGCCTCCATGGTGCTGCCGAATTCCGGTTCGCTGGAGGTGGGTTCGCCGATTCTGCTGACCGGCATCGAGGTCGGCGAGGTGACCTCGGTGCAGGGCGTCGCGGCGGGCGTGGAGGTCGGCTTCCGGCTTGACGCCGATCGACAGGTGCCCAGCGACAGCACCGTTGTCATCGAGCATCTCTCGGCGCTCGGCGAGCCATATGTGGAGTTCCGGCCCAACGGCGGCGGCGGACCGTATCTCACCGACGGGCAACGACTGGACGCGTCCACGGTGCGGCCGCCACTATCCATTCCCGAGGTGGCCCGGCTGGTCACCCAGACCATGAACCAGCTCGATCCAGCGGTCGTCGGTTCACTGGTGGACACCGTCGGCAAGGCGTTCATCGGGACCGACTCCGCCATGCCGCCGCTACAGCGGGCCGGTGATCTGCTCGCCGCGGCCATTATGAGCCGCGAGCCCAAGATCGCGTCGCTGCTGAACAGCTTCCAGGCCACCGCCGCGGATATGGACGGCATGGGCGAAGCCACCGGCGCGGCCGCACCGGCCTTCGTGGAGTTCTCGCACGCGCTGACCGAGCTGACCGAAGCGGTCGGTAGACTCGTCGACGGCCGACCCGGCCCGCAGGACTACCTCGCGGAGGGCGGATTGGCCTCCTTCCTGGCACGGCTCGACGACTGGTTGCAGCAGGCCGGACCCGAATTGAAAACTCTCGCACCCACCCTGCGACCGCTGGCCGACGCCGCGCGCAGTACGGGACCTCGGATCGATATCAGCAGTCTGATTTCGCAGGCACTCGCCGATACCGGCGACGGTGCCGTGCGGGTGCGGGTCAACGTCAAGTAGTCCAGTAATAGAGGAGGAAGCGGATGTCGAACGACACCGAACCGAAGCGGGTAGTCGACGCGGAGGCCGCTGCTGCCTCCGTCGAGCTGGGTAAGGGCGGTACCGACACCGCCGCGACCGTTCCGAGCGCGGCCGATGCCCCGGCGAGCCCCGGTCCCGCCGCCCGCAAGACCGTTTCGCTGCCCCTGTCCACCCTGGTGGCGGCCGTGGTCGCGGTTCTGATGATCGGCGCGACCGTGGTCACCACCGGCCTGTGGCTCAATGCCCGCGGCGAGCTCTCCGACCGCGACGCCAAGGCCGCCGCCGAACAGCACGCCGAACAGGTCGCCACCGATTACGCCCTCGGTGCGTCGAATATCAACTTCGCCGACCTGCCCGCCTGGCAGAGCCGCCTCAAGGCCAACACCACGCCGAAGCTGAGCAACCAGTTCGATGCCGCCGGACCGAAGCTCTCCGAGGCCCTGACCGTCCTGAAGTGGACCTCCAGCGCCACCCCGGTGGCCGCCAAGGTGATCACCCGCGACGGCGACGCCTACGTGGTCGATGTCTTTCTCGACGTCACCAGCACCAATGCCCAGAACCCGCAGGGCGTGAAGACCACCGTCACCTACACCGTCACCGTCAACCCCGACGGCTGGCAGGTCGCGGACGTCGGCGGTATGGACCTGACCCTGCCCAAGCGCTAGGCACCTGGTCGGAAGTTCCGGCCGCAACCCCCGCCATAGCCCCTCGTCATTCCGGCGTGCTTTTGGCCGGAATCCACACCTCCGCCGTGGTGGATTCCTGGCCGAAGACATGCCGGGATGACGGGGGCTGCGCCGCACCCGTGCGTGAACCTCAGTAATTCAGCGGGCTGATCCGCGCCAGGGTCCGGGCCGAGCCGTCCACCTCGAGCTGGATATCCAACCCGGTGTCGGCGCGCCGGGTTCGGATCACGACGTCATCGGCACCCATGACCGCGCCGACATGTTCGACAATCGCGCGGTACGGCGCTGTCCCCAGCTCGGGATGCAGGGCGAGCCCCTCCTCGACCGCCTCCCAGTGCACCGCGTTATTGACATGTCCCAACCGGTCGACATCGGTGACACGCAGCTGGAAGGACCGCCCTGCGCCGTCGGCGGCGGGTGAGATGGGTTGCAGCGCCGCCTGCCATCGCAGCCGGTGCTCGGTCGTCACCGCGAGCATCGGTGCCATGAACCGGTCGCTCATTCGGGCCGGGCGGGCCGCCTCGGGATCGATATTGATGAGGAACTGTTCGGCCTCGATCAGGCCCCCTCGCTCGCTGTCGATCTGTATACGCGCGTTGAACCAGCGATTCGACATGGCGGAGGGCCACCGGCGCAGGGTGACGCGGTCGCCGAACTCGATCGGGCGCACCACATCGATTACCGTGCGCCGCACCAGCCAGGCCAGGTGCAGATGGCCTTCCTCGGCGGCCTCGAGCTGTTCATAACCGATATCCATGGCATATCGTGCGATGGCGTCGAGCCGCAGTCGTTCCTGTCCGTCGGTATCGCCGAGCCGGACCGGCCAGCTCACCGTGTACGCCGCGGGGGCGTCCGGGCAGGGTGGCAGCGGAAATGCGATACCGGACTGCTGAATAGTGCTGTTTGCCGTGCCCATCAGCGATTTCCCTTCGTCGGTGGCGGTGGTCGGCGGCAGTGGAAGGCCCTGCCGCGCCATCCAACCACGGCAGCGGCGCATCTCCGGGACGCGGAAACTCCGCTGCCCGGTATCATCGGCCGCCAGGTCATAACCGTGGAGGAGAGTCATGTCCGCGAATCCAACTGCCGCCGAACTGCTGTCGACCGTCGAGGCGTCGCCGAAAGCGGTCGCCGCGCATGACAAGGCGGCCTGGGTGGACCTGTTCGCCGATGGGGCGAGCGTCGAGGACCCGGTGGGGTCGCGGCCGCATGTGGGGCGTTCGGCCATCGACCGGTTCTACGACACCTTTATCGCGCCCAATGACATCGCTTTTCGGATCGAACACGATGTGGTCTGCGGGATGACCGTTTTTCGCGATCTCTCCATCGAGACGACCATGTCGACCGGCGTCATGCTGCCGGTGCCCATGCATTTGCGCTACGACATCACCGATATCGACGGGGTGCTGAAAATCCGTGCGTTGCGGGCACATTGGGAACTGCCGGGCATGATCGCCCAGCTGATGGGTGCGGGGACCGCGGGCCTGCTGGCCGGAATGAAGTTGGGGCCGCAGCTGATCGGGAATCAGGGGGTCGGCGGCGCGCTCGGGTTCATGCGGGCGATGGGTACCGTCGGTGCGCGCGGGAAGAAGGCGGCGGGGGCGTTGCTGGATGCGGCCGCACGCGGTGACGCGGCGGGGGTGCGGGCGGTGCTGGCGCCGGTCGCGCGGCTGGAATGGCCTGTGGGCGATGCCATGTCGGTGGAGGACTTCGTCACGCGCGCCGCGCGACTGCGCTGGAGCAAACCCATTGCGGCGGGTCGCACCGTAACCGCGACGGTCGAATCCCGCGATGCTCGCGGCATCGCACAGCTCGACTTCACCGATCGCGGCCACCGCATCCAGGCGGCACGGATCTTCCTGCCGAGCTGACTATCGTTCGAACCCGACGATATCGGCGACCGCATCGGACTGACTGAACGTACTGCCCCCGGCGGCCCCGACTACTTTGCCGTGCACCGAGATCAGCCACTGTCCGCATACGCAGCGCAGATAGCGGACGCCGCGGTGTGCCGATACGGCGGTGGCGGGTGAGGGCCAGGAGCAGGAGGGGCAGTTCACCCTGCCAATCCTTATCCGGAAAACATCCAGCAAAGATCAACGACACGCAGGCATGCGCGAACCGTGTTGGTAAAACCCATCGTTTGACCTTGCTATGCGCGCTGGCCACGATTTCCACTGCGCCGCACCGCCGTCGGCGTCGCATGCCACCAGCGGCGTGCGCAGCGTGTGAAAGTCGCCTGTTCCGACAGTCCGATCAGTGAGGCCACCTGACTCATCGGCATATCGGTGGTGGTCAGGTAGCGCCGCGCCTCCTCGCGTCGCGCCTCATCGAGAATGGTGGCGAAGGAGGTGCCCTCCGCGGCCAACCGTCGTTGCAGGGTGCGCGGATGCACCGTCAAAAGGCGTGCCACCGCGCCTATTTCGGGGGCGGCGGTGCCGAGTAGGCGTTGTACCGCGGCCCGAACCCGGGGCGCGACCTCCGCATTCTCTCCGCCGGTCAGCTCGGCCAGGAAGGCCATGGCCAGCCGATGCAGATTCTCATCGCCACCCGAAAGCGGCCGGGTGGCAAGGCTGCTCGGTACCCGGAGCAGGGCGGCCGGGCGTTCGACCCGCACCGGCGCACCGAAGAATTCCTCGTAGACCGATAGTGGCGCGGCTGGTCGATACGGCAGCTCCACCGAACGCAATCCGTATCGCACCTCCGCGAGTCGTTGCAGGATCGTGTGGTGCACGAATGCCAATCCCAGATCGGTGCCCTGCACCGGATTCGGTATCCCGGGCGGTCCGCCGTACCGCAGCGCGATCACACTGCGATCGCCGTAGGGGTCCGGCTCCAAGGTGAGGCTCAGCGCGCGGGCGTGGACGAACAGGTAGCGCGAGGTGCACTCGAGGACGTCGGCGAGGGTGGGGGAGTTGGCGATGGCCAGCGCCAGTGGACCCAGCATGGCCAGGTCTTGGCGGCGGGAAATGCGCAATCCCAGATCGGGGCAGCGCAATCGGTGTGCGGCCAGCTCCAGTACCGCCGCCACCTCGAAGTCCGATACCAGGAGGTCGTCGGTATCGAGTGCGGCCACCGGCAGGCCGCAGGCAGTGGCGAATTCCTCGGCATTGCCACCGAGCTCCGCCACGGTGGCACGGAAGCCGCGCAGTCCCGCGGATCTGATCACCGACATGTCGTACAGAATCAAATACTTGTCGTGCAGAGTCAAGAAGGATGGCTGGGGCGGCGACAGACTGGAGTTCATGAGCGAGCGGGAGATCGGCACGGCCGAGCGGGTTGAGCATCTCGATGTCGTGATCGTCGGCGCGGGACTTTCCGGTATCGGCGCCGCCTACCGACTACAGACCGAGCATCCGGGCCGCAGCTACGCTGTCCTCGAGGCCCGCGACTCCCTCGGCGGTACCTGGGATCTGTTCCGCTACCCGGGTATTCGCTCCGACTCCGATATGTTCACCCTCGGCTACCCCTTCAAGCCGTGGCGCGACGCCAAATCCATTGCCGACGGCCCGTCCATTCTGCGGTACATCTGTGCGACGGCCACCGAGAACGGCATCGACCGACACATTCGCTTCGGCACCAAAGTCATTGCCGCCGAATGGGACAGCACCACCGCGCGCTGGACACTCACGCTGACGCAACGCACCGGAACCGGTGTCGAAACACGCAACCTCACCTGTGGTTTCCTGTACTCCTGCTCCGGTTACTACGACTACGACCGCGGCCACAGTCCCGAGTTCCCGGGTATCGACTCCTTCGGTGGGCAGGTCGTGCACCCGCAGTTCTGGCCGGAGCAGCTCGACTACACCGGTAAGAAGGTCGTGGTGATCGGTAGTGGCGCGACCGCCGTCACCCTGGTTCCAGCCATGGCCGAACAGGCCGAGAGCGTCACCATGTTGCAGCGCACTCCCACCTGGATCTCCGCTGTGCCCGGCCGCGACAAGATCGCCGATCGCATTCGCGAAACGCTGCCGCAGAAACTGGCGCACCGGGTGATCCGCACCAAGAACATTCTGTTCAATATCGGCTTCTACCAGTACTGCCGTCGGCGTCCGGAGGCCGCGCGCAAACTACTCACCGGGCTGACCACACGAATCCTGAAGGACGAGAAGCAGGTAGCCGAACACTTCACGCCCAGCTATAACCCATGGGATCAGCGCCTGTGCGCGGTACCCGATGCAGACTTCTTCAAAGCCATGCGCAAGGGTAAGGCCGAGGTGGTCACCGATCACATCGAAACCTTTGTACCCGAAGGTATTCGACTGAAATCGGGGCGGGTGTTGGCGGCCGATATCGTGGTCACCGCCACCGGACTGCAATTGCTCGCCTTCGGTGGTATCGATCTGCACGTCGACGGTGTGCCGGTGCGGCTGAACGACCAATTCGTCTGGCAGGGCACCATGCTCACGGGCGTCCCCAATTTCGCGGTCTGCATCGGCTACACCAATGCCTCGTGGACCCTGCGCGCCGACCTCACCTCTCGCCTGGTCTGCAAGATCCTGGGTTATATGGACCGCAACGGCTATCCGGCCGTCGTCCCCCAGCCCGACCGCGACCTCTCCGAACGTCCGCTGCTCGATCTGGCATCGGGTTATATCCAGCGCTCCATCGGTGACTTCCCGCGCCAGGGTGACCGCCATCCGTGGACGGTCCGGCAGAACTATCTGCTCGACTCGGTTACCACCATGCGCACCGACCTGAGGAAGTCCCTGCGTCCGCTGCCGATACGACAGTTCGAACGGGTGTGAAGCGGGGTTATCCCTTGCCAGAGGTATGTGTGGCGTGTGCCACATATGGGCGTCGTAAATCGCTCCCCGTCATCCCGGCGTGCTTTGGCCGGGATCCACTACACATCAGAGGTGGATTCCGGCCAAAAGCACGCCGGAATGACGAAGGTCGCCGCCCCCGCTATTCCGACAGCGGGTGCTGGAATCCGCGCGGTTTTGGCGCGCCCCATGTGACACGCCGGAAGTAGCCGCCCACTCCGCGAGCAGCCGGTTTGCCATACCCACTCGCCGTGTCATGCTGGCGAAATCGAATCGTGGGGAATCGATCGGTGAATTGAGGGAGTGGGTAAATGGCATTTCAAGGCCGGTACTTGTCACCCGCGCCGAACCTGGAACCGCCCTTGCGGCCGTGCTGCGCACACGCGCTGCCGGTACCGCACGCACCGCCCCCGTGCCGGAACCGGGTGGCACGCAATGACTCCGAGCGGGTGGGGACCGTCGCACCGCGACTTCCGGCGCGTGGCGCCCATCCCGAGATTGCCCCGATCGATGTCGAAGTGTGCGCGGGTGCACGAAAATTCGCGTGGCGGACAGCGCAGGTCGCCCTCGAGGTGCTCGACGGTCGTCGCCCGCCCGCGCAACTCGCCACGATCGCGGATGCCGCGGTGGTGGCAGCGGTGCGAACCTTGGTCGGTGCCCGGCTGGTTCCGGGGCGCGAACTCGGTGCGGCGGTACTGACCAGGATCGATGTGGTGATGGTTGATTCGACGAGGGCCGAGGTATGTGGCGGATACGATCGCGGCCCCCGGCATTTCGCCCTGGCCGCCGGGATTACGCGCGGCCGTCGCGGTTGGCGAATGACCGTATTCCGGGTGCGCTGACTGGTTCGTTTCAGCGCGGATCGAGCCCGACCCAGCGGCCGGTAATAGCCGAATTGCCTGACAGTCGCTAATTCGATTCGTGGCTGGTTTGAATTCTGTCTGTCACGGGCATAATATTTTCGCCGATAAGCGGCATCAAAACGTGAAAGGGCAGTCCATGGCGAAGAAAGTCACTGTGACCCTGGTCGACGACTACGACGGCGAATCCAAGGCCGACGAAACCGTCTTTTTCTCGCTGGACGGTATGGACTACGAGATCGACCTGTCGCTGAAGAACGCCGGCAAGCTGCGCGGGGCGCTGGAGCCGTGGACCGAGAAGGCCCGCAAGGTCGGTCGGGCCAAGCGGAAGGCCGTGGGCGGTAAGACCCGTCCGGCGGTCGACCGTGAGGAGAGCACAGCGATCCGGGAATGGGCGCGCGCTCAGGGACATCAGGTGTCGTCGCGTGGACGCATCCCGGCGGAAATCGTCGAGGCGTACCACAAGGCGAAGTAGAAACGGGACCGTAATTCGGGACTAATGAATTTCGGCAGGCGCCGGTGAACCGCTCAGCGGTCACCGGCGCCTGCTATATGCCACATATGGCGTCGATGGTTCAACAGCAATCTCGCCGTGCCCGCCCGCCGCGTTTGCCCATAGGCCGGTAAAACCGGTAGGCAGGCATTCAACGATTCCCTGATTCGCCGCAATGCGGGCGAGGACAGTGCCGTCCCGTACCCGATGGGCAACGTCGACTCGGCCGACCGGTAGCTCGTCCGGAGCCGAATCTTGTCCGGATCAGACCGAGACGCGATCGGGAAGTGTTGCGGTGGTGGCGAATTGGGTGGTGCCGGCGAGCGGTTCCCACTGCGGTGTCGCGCGCAACTCGGTGCGGGCGCGCTCGAGTAGCCGCCGCGCTCGTTCCGCATGAGCCACGGCCGCATCGTGGTCGCCGAGGGCGACGGCCAGGCTCGCGAGGACCGCGTCCAGCGGACCGTAGGCGCTGATTCCGGCCTCCAGCCCGACAATGGTGCCCGCGTGCGGCAGCAGGTACTCGTACATTTCCCGAATGGTGTCGTCATCGTCGAATTGAATGGCGGACGCGCCACGAAAGACCGACATCATGACCGGATAGATACCCTCGCGCGGCGGTTTCGCCTGGTCGTACACCTGGCGTGCCAGTTCACGTTTACCGGCGTGCACCAGGGCGACGGAATAGATGTGCGCCATCAGATCGGGTAGTGCGGCATAGGCTTCCGCGATCTGGTCCACCATCCCCGATAGGTCCCCGCGTGCCCAGCCCACCGTGAGACCGCCTATCAACCCGGATAGAACGGCATTGGTCATCCCGGAACGCCGTATGCGAGCGTGGAATTCAGCGAAGAGCTCTTCGGCCCGGTCGATATCGCCGCGCAGTAGCTCGATATTCGCGGACGCGCAGCAGGCGATATCGAGCAGCGGCTGTAGTTGGCCCTCGTCGGCGTATTCGATGGCGAGGGTCGCCTGTCGGTCGGCCTCGAGCAGATCACCGGCGGCGAAGGCGCTGCGGAAGCGCAGATGGTGGGCCACCGCCTGATATTCGATGAATCCCGCTGTCTCCGAGACCGTCGCGAGTTCGGTGCACAGGGCGGTATGTTCGGCGCCGTAGTCGAAGTCCAAATAGGTCGCGACATTGATGGCGGCGCAGAGCAACTCGGGATCACCCTGGGTGCGGGCAAGTTCCAGTGCCTCGCGACTCCAGCGCAGGTGGGCCTCCCGATCCTGCACATCGATTTCGAACGCCGCCGCGATCATCAGTCGAATGCGCATCTCGCCGGTCGTGGTCGCCAGCACCCGCCGCAGCGCCTCGTGGAACGGTCGATTGTGTTCTCGCCAATCGCGAATCGGCCAGATCACCGGCGCACGCCAACAGGTCAGCGCCTGCGCCACCAGCTGGTCGTCACCTATGCGCTCGGCCAGGTCGAGAGCCTCGTCGCGGGCCAGCAGGCCGTCGCGTTGCCGCCCGTTGTAGGCCAGCGCGGTGACCAGTGCGCAGCGCGCGTCGAGCAGTGCGACGCGGTCGCTGTGCTCGGCATGCGGCCGGTCGTGCCCGGCCAGTTCGTGCAGTTCGATGGCTGACCGGACCAGTCGTACCGCATCGGCGCGCATACCGCGATCCATGCAGTGCCGGGCGGCGGTCTGGACATATTCGATTGCGTGCCTAGCGGTCTCGGCGCTCGCACCGAGAATGGCGTGCCGGGCCAGTGCCTCCGGATCCGGCGGCATTCCGGTATTGGTCAGCGCTTGCTTCTCCAGAATCTCCAACGCCGACCAGTGCATGCGCACGCGCCGCAGTGAGGGGATGCCGAAGTAGACGGTGTCCTGAATCAAGGAGTGGTCGAAGGTGATACGTCCCGCACGGTCGGTGCGCACCAGCCCGGCCGTCTCCGCCGCGGCCACCAAATCGATGAGCGAGTCCTCGGGCAGACCGGAGACCAGACTGAGCAATAGCAGCTCGACCCCGTCGCCCCAGATCGAAATGGATTGCAGCACTTCGGTGACGCCCCAGGGCAGCAGCGCGATCCGGCTGTCGATGAGTTCCCGAATGGATTCGGGGACGGTGGTCGAGCTGCCGTCGGCCGCCAGCAGCCGGGCCATCTCCCGGACGTACAGGGGGTTGCCGCCGGTGCGCCGGTACAGCGCATCGAGTTGCTCATCGTCGAGCGTCGGCAGTCCGGCGGCCAGTGCCGCCGCCCGCGTGCCCGCCCGGTCCAGGCCACCGAGCTCCAGCCAGGCGGCGGTGTGCTGGGCCAGCGCCGCAGCGGTGGAATGGGTTCCGGGATCGGCCTCCGAGCGGCGCAGGGTGGCCACGATCAGTACCGGTTCGTCGCGCAGCCAGTTGGCCACCTGCCGCAGGACCTGCAGCGTCGCGGTATCGGCGCGGTGCAGGTCTTCGAGCAGTAGTGCGACCGGCGCTCCGGCGTGACCGCACAGCGCGGTAACCGTGCGCGAAAGCGTGAATGGGTCGGCGGCGGTAAGTGTTTCGGGGGTGGTGCCGGGGTCGAGCGCGGTCACGATCTCCGACCACACCCAGGCCATCGGTGCACCGTCCACTTCCGGGCAGCCCCCGGCCGCGACCCGCCAGCCGGCGCTCTTCAGCCGTGCCACAGCCGATTCCGCGAAGGCGGTTTTGCCGATTCCGGCCTCACCGGCCACCCAGACCAGCCGCAGCCGTCCGCCACGCGCGGCCTCGGCGACACCGAGTAGTTCCGTCAGCTCCGCGGAATAGCCTGTGCTGGAATCGGATCCGAGGTCGTGGGTTTCGTCGCCGCCTCGAGAATCGAACGTGGTGGGCGCGACGATCGGGAGTCCGCCGGGTTTTGTCAGATCCGTGGAATGGTTGAGTATCGCGGTTTCCAGACCCCGCAGTGCCGGACCGGGATCGACGCCGAATTCCTCGGCGAGGAATTCGCGGCACCGTCGGATCGTCGCCAGTGCTTCCAATTGTTGGCCGAGTTGATACTGGGCCAGGGCGAGCAGTCTGACGATTTCCTCGCGCCCGGGTCGTTCGTCGAACAGCTGCCGCAATTCGATGACCACATCGCCGGGCCGCTGTAGGTCCAGTTTTGCCTGGGCGTCGAGTTCGGCGGCGGTCAATCGCAGATCGGTGAGCCGATTCGCTTCGGCGGCAGCCCATTCGGTATCGGAGAATGCTTCCAGGGCCGGACCGTGCCAGCAGGCCAGGGCGTTTTCCAGGAGGTGGCTGCGTTCGGTGGGATCGGCGCGCTGGTCGCCGTCGCCACGAAGTTCCTGATGGGCGCGCAGCAGTTCCTCGAAATGCCAGGCGTCCACGGCTTCCGGTGGCAGATCGAGGGCGTAGCCGTTCGATTCCGAGACGATGAATCGGGAGGGGGCGCGGCGAGGGCGGTCGGGTTCGAAGAGTCGGCGCAGATTGTGGATATGGACCTGGAGCACGGTGGCCGCCTTGGGGGGCGGCTGCCCGGCCCACAGATCCTCGATCAGGCGGTCGGTACCGACGGCCTGGCCGCGGGCCACGATAAGGCGTCCCAGGACCGCACGCTGCATCGGAGTGCCGAGCGGTACCTCGTGTCCGTCGATGGACATGTGCAGGGGACCGAGCACCCTCACGTGTGGTCCTGCCATCGATACTCTCCTCGCGCGGCCAGGCGGACTGGTCGTTCGCCTCAAAAGAGCACTATCATCCCACAAATCGAAGATGCCAAAAGTATGCTGAACAGTTGCCGAATGGTTACGTCTGTTCAAAACGGCGGAAATCGTGGCAAAACCGACCGTGATCAGCGCTGATCGACTGGAATGCCGATACTAGCGCCATATACGATCGTTCGCTCACCAAACGATTGCTCGAGTAATCACGTAGACACGTGTGCATCCATGTCGCATCGGGGCCTGGTCGACATTTCCCGCCAGGCCAGGGGCTATGACGGGGGTCACACGTTCGGAAATTTGTGAAATGATGCGTAGCGTGCGCGAATCGTTAATTCGCAACGCATTCTTTCCGTGACTCGCCCTGCAATCCGATTGGAAGTGAATCGGAAGATCGCTGCAGAATAATTCCAACGGGAAGTATTCAGAGGAGGTCGTAGCGAATGTTGACTCGATTCGAGTGGCTGTCAGGGGGCGAAGTGATCAGGGATGAGGCAATGCCCATGGTGGAGCCCGAGATCGCGGGTTTCTATCTGGACCGAGACGGCGATATCTGGGAGCGACGCAGCGACGGCTGGCGGCTGATTCTGCAGCGCGGCGTCGCTGTCGACCCCAACTCGCTCTGGGACTGGACCGAGGGCCACGTGCGCGACTATGGGCCGTTCGCCCTGGTGCACGGCGACGCCTACGCCGCCCGCATGGCGGCCGTGGCCTTCCCGACCGCACGACCGACCGGCGAACGGTAGTTACGGCGATCAGGCGAAAGTCGGGGGTCCCGGGCGCTAGCTCATAGGTAGAGCTGCGCCGCGAGACCGGCGAGCGCGCCGCCGAGCAGTGGGCCGAGTACCGGGACCCAGGCATAGGACCAGTCGGGGTTCTTCCGGTGCCGGACGGGCTTTTCGGGCCGTTCGTGCTTACCGGCGACGCCCACGGTGAGGTTCGCGGACACGGTCCCCGGGAGCACCGCCGCGGAATGCTGGGTGGGCAGCAGCGCGTAGGCGATGCGGGGGCCGAGGTCGCGGGCGGGATTGATGGCGTAACCGGTGGGCCCGCCGAGTGATGCGCCGATACCGACCACCAGGAGGGCGGCGGCCAGCGGCCCGAGGCCGCTGGGGGTCCGGCCGAAAGCGACAATGACGAAGACCAGGACGAAGGTGGCGATGACCTCGGTGACGAAGTTCCAGGTGTAGGAGCGAATGGCGGGCACGGTGGCGAAGACACCGAGCTTCTTCTCCTCATCGGTCTCGGCGTCGAAGTGTCGCTTGTAGGCGAGGTAGGCCAGGCATGCGCCCAGGAACGCGCCGACCAACTCGCCGCTGAGATAGGCGAGGGTATTGGTGAGGTTCACGGGGATGCCGGGTGCGTATTCCTCGACTCCGGCGAAGAGGTTGCCGATGGTGACCGCCGGATTGAGGTGGCCGCCGGTCTTGTAGGCGGCGTAGACGCCCGCGAAGACGCCGAGTCCCCAGCCGAAGTTGATCAGTAGCCAGCCGCCTTCGAAGCCTTTCGACTTGGCGAGCAACACATTAGCGACCACGCCCGCGCCCAGTAGAACCAGGATGCCGGTACCTAGGGCTTCGCTGACGAATATGGTCCCGAAGTTCATTTGAAGCCTCCGATCCGCGTGGGGGCGCGATGCGCCCCCAACCCGAATCAGACTCTACGGTTTTGAATTAGCAAACTTGTGGAAACACACGGGCGACGGGCCGGTTTCAGGTCAGCCGACCGCCACCAGGCGGGCGGCATTGGCGGCCTCGTCATCGCCGGCCGCATTGGCGGCCAGCTCCGCGTGGACGCGGTCGTAGTAGCGGTTGATCTCCGCATCGGTGCGATCCGCATCCCAGCCGACGTACGGCGCGACGAGTTTGCCGATGGCCGCCGCGGCTTCCAGTCCGCGGTCGGACACCTCGATGGAAATTCGGGTGCGACGGGTCAGGATGTCGTCGAGATGCAGTGCGCCCTCATGGGTGGCCGAGTAGACGGCCTCGGCCGCGATGTAGTCGGGAGCACCCGGAATCGGTTGGCGCAGTTCGGGATCGCGGGCGATCAGCTCGAATAGGTCATTGGCGGTGGAGCCGTAGCGACGAAGCAGGTGTTCGACGCGTTCCACGGGCAGGCCGGAATCGTTCGCCACGCCCGGGATGTCATCCAACATCTCCTGGTATCCGGCCGCACCCAGCAGCGGCAGGTGCTCGGTCACCGAGGGGGCGACTCCGCTGCCCAGACCTGCCACGGCGGCATTCACCACATCGGCGGCCATGACGCGGTAGGTGGTGTACTTGCCACCCGCGATGACGAACAGACCCGGTACCGGCTCGGCCACCGCGTGCTCACGGGACAGCTTCGAGGTATCCGACGACGCACCCGACAGCAGCGGGCGCAGGCCCGCGTAGGTGCCGACGATGTCGTCCTGGGTGAGCGGTTCCTTCAGCAGCGTATTGACGTGATCGAGGATGTACCGCACATCGGCGCGGGTGGCCGAGGGGTGGTTCTTGTCGAGGGACCAATCGGTATCGGTGGTGCCGATAATCCAGTGCTGCTCCCAGGGAATCACGAACAGCACACTCTTCTCGGTGCGCATGATGATGCCGGTACTCATATCGAGCCGTTCGCGCGGAACCATGATGTGCACGCCCTTGGACATGCGCACGTGGAACGGGAAGTCCACGCCGGTCATCTTGTTCATCTCGTCGGTCCATACGCCGGTCGCGCTGATAACACTGCGGGCACGCACATTGTGTTCCCGGCCGGTCTCCAAATCCATAACGGTGGCACCGATTACGCGCTTTCCCTCGCGCAGCAGCCCGGTCACCCTGGTGCGGGTGAGGACGGTCGCGCCGTGCTTGGCGGCGGTGCGGGCCAGCATCATGACGTAGCGGGCGTCGTCGACCTGGGCGTCGTAGTAGCGGATCGCCCCGGTCATGGCGTCATCCTTGAGCGCCGGAGCCAATTCCAGTGCGCCGGTGCGGGACAGGTGCTTGTGCATGGGTACCGCGCGGGCGCCGCCGAGGGTGTCGTACAGGGCTACGCCCGCGCCGATGTAGGCGCGCTCCCAGATACGGTGCTGTAGCGGGAACAGGAACGAGACCGGATGCACCAGGTGCGGTGCGATCGTATTCAGCAGCAGGCCACGCTCTTTCAGCGCCTCGCGCACCAGCGCGAAATCGAGCTGCTCGAGGTAGCGCAGGCCACCGTGGATGAGTTTGCTGGAGCGGCTGGAGGTTCCGGCCGCCCAGTCGCGGGCCTCGACGAGGGTGACATTCAGGCCGCGCGCGGCGGCGTCGAGTGCCGCGCCGGCGCCGACAATACCGCCACCGACCACGAGGACATCGATCTCGGTGTCCTCGAGGTGTGCGATGGCATCTTCTCGGTAGGCGCGATCCAATCGTGCGGACACTGGCATCTCCTTGTTCGAAGGGTTTGAGCGTTAGGGGTCGGGCGCAACAGGTCAGTCGTCGAGCTCGACCCAGTCGAGCGTGCGCGCGACGGCCTTTTTCCAGCGGCCGTAGCCTTTTTCGCGCTGTGCCTCGGACCAGGTGGGCTCCCAGCGCTTGTCCTCGTGCCAGTTGGTCGCGAGTTCGTCCGGGTCACTCCAGAATCCGACGGCCAGACCGGCGGCGTAGGCCGCGCCGAGCGCGGTGGTCTCCCGTACCACGGGCCGCGATACCGGTACGCCGAGGATGTCGGACTGCAACTGCATACACAGTTCGTTGGCGGTGATACCGCCGTCCACGCGCAACGTATCCAGCTTGACGCCGGAGTCGGCCTCCATGGCCTGCACCACGTCGCGAGTCTGGTAACCGATGGCTTCCAGTGTGGCCCTTGCGATATGGGCGTTGGTGCTGTAGCGCGACAACCCGATGATGATGCCGCGGGCGTCCGACCGCCAGTACGGCGCGAACAGGCCGGAGAAGGCGGGTACGAAAACCACGCCGCCGGTGTCGTGTACCTGGCCGGCCAGCATTTCGCTCTGGGTCGCGCCCGCGATGATTCCGAGCTGGTCGCGCAACCACTGCACCGCCGATCCGGTGACCGCGATGGAGCCTTCCAGCGCGTAAATCGGCTTGTCGTCCCCGAATTGGTAGGCGACGGTGGTCAGTAGACCGTGCTGCGACCGCACAATATCGGAACCGGTGTTGAGCAGCAGGAAATTCCCGGTGCCGTAGGTATTCTTGGCCTCACCCGGTCGGAAACACACCTGCCCGACCGTGGCGGCCTGCTGGTCGCCGAGAATGCCGGTCAACGGCACCGCGCCCTTGAACGGGCCGTCGGGATTGGTGTGCCCGTATGCCTGCGGATTCGACGAAGGCGCGATGGTCGGCAGCATGGCGCGCGGGACGCCGAAGAGCGCGAGCAGCTCATCGTCCCAATCCAGGGTTTCCAGATCCATCAGCATGGTCCGGCTGGCATTGGTCGGATCCGTCACGTGCACACCGCCATTGATGCCGCCGGTGAGATTCCACAGCAGCCAGGTGTCCGGGGTGCCGAACAGTGCGTCACCGCGTTCGGCGTCGGCACGCACGCCGGGGATATTGTCGAGAATCCACTTCAGCTTGCCGCCGGAGAAGTAGGTGGCGGGTGGTAGTCCGGTCTTGTGGCGGATGCAGTCGGCGTGGCCCGCGCGCTCGAGGTCGGCGGCAATCCGATCGGTGCGGGTGTCCTGCCAGACAATGGCATTGCAGTACGGGCGGCCGGTGCGCCGATCCCACACGATGGTGGTCTCACGCTGATTGGTGATACCGACCGCGGCCAGATCGGCGGCGCTGAGCTTCGAGGACGTGAGGACGGTCTTGATGACCGTGCGGGTGCGCTCCCAGATCTCGGCCGGATTGTGTTCCACCCAGCCCGCCCGCGGCATGATCTGCTCATGTTCGAGCTGGTGGCGGGCAACTTCGTTGCCATCGTGGTCGAACACCATGAATCGGGTGCTCGTCGTCCCCTGATCGATGGCTCCGATGTACTCGCTCATCGCGTTCCTTTCGAAAGGCTCATCGTTGAACCCGCCGTTTTCCCTGGTAACGCGACCGCCGCCACGTTCGCCACCGACGTTACGAGCCGCTGACCGAGGCCGACAGGGGCGCCGTTCGACAATGTCGAACGATCTGCTCGATCCTGATCGTCGGTGTCGCTACCGTGCGGCGAATATCACCGGCTAGGTTCGTGACGTGCCTGGTCCGATTCAGTCGATAGAACGCGCGGCGGCCGTGCTCCGGCTCCTGGCGCGCGGTTCCGGGCTGCTGGGTGTGGGGGAGATCGCGGCCGCGCTGGGGTTGGCCAAGCCGACGGCGCACGGCATTCTGCGGACCTTGCAGGGGGTGGGGTTCGTCGAGCAGGATCCGGCGACCGGCAAGTATCGGCTGGGCGCGGCGCTGGGGCAGCTGGGCGCGGGGTACCTGGACGCGAACGAACTGCGGTCGCGCGCGCTCAACTGGGCCGATGCGCTGGCAGCGCGCAGTGGCGAGGCGGTGCGCATCGCCGCGCCGCAACACGGCGATGTCGTGGTGGTGCACCACGTCTTTCGGCCGGACAACACTGAACAGGTGATGGCGGTGGGGGAGGCGCTGCCCGCACACGCGACCGCGCTGGGCAAGGTCCTACTCGCCTATGACGCCGAACTCGCGGCGGCGGTGCGCGGTGGTGGGTTGCTGGGCTCGACCCACCGCACGATTACCGACCGAGCGGCGCTGAATCGAGCGCTCGTCGAGGTGCGAAACAGCGGCTGGGCGGGTGAGATAGAGGAGTTCCACACCGGAACGGCGGGCATCGCCGCGCCGATCCGGGCGCACGGCGGTCTGGTGGTCGGCGCGATCGGCATCTCCGGCCCGGTCGACCGACTCTGTGATACGCACCTGCGTCCACGAAAAGCCTTGGTCGGCAAGGTACAAGACGCTGCGCACGAGGTATCACGGGATCTAGGTGCGGCACCCGAACCCAGGAGCCACGGATGACGCAACGATATGTGCTGGCGATCGACCAGGGCACCACCTCGACCCGGTGCATACTTTTCGACCAGCGCGCCCGGTTGGCGGGGGTGGCGCAGCGCGAGCATCAGCAGCACTATCCGAGGCCGGGCTGGGTCGAGCAGGACGCCGTCGAGATCTGGCGCAACCTGGAGCGGATTGTCCCTGCGGCGCTGCGGAATTCGGGGATCAGCGTCGATCAGCTGGCGGCGGTGGGGATCGCCAATCAGCGTGAGACCACGGTGGTCTGGGACCGGCGCACCGGTGCGCCCATCGGCCGGGCCATTGTGTGGCAGGACGTGCGCACCGAGGAATTGGTGCGAGAACTGGCGGAAGACGGTGGCGCGGAACGAGTTCGGGAACTGTGCGGGTTGCACCTGGCTACCTACTTCGCCGCGCCCAGGCTGCGCTGGCTGTTGGACAATGTCTCCGGGCTGCGCGGTCGCGCCGAGCGGGGTGAGGTGCTGTTCGGCACCATGGAGACCTGGCTCATCTGGAACCTGACCGGCGGCGCCGACGGTGGTGAGCACGTCACCGACGTGACGAATGCCGGTCGCACACTCCTGATGAATATCGACACGCTGGCGTGGGACGGGGAGCTCCTGCGGTTCTTCGGCATTCCGGGGGCAATGCTGCCACGTATCGAACCGTCGACCGGATCGTTCGGAACGGCTCGAAAGGTCGTGCCCGGCATACGAATCGCGGCCGCCCTGGGTGACCAGCACGCCGCGCTTTTCGGCCAAACCTGCTTCGCGCCAGGGGAAACCGAATGCACCTATGGCACCGGTGGCTTCCTCATGATGAATACCGGGCGGGAACCGGTGCGCTCTCGGCACGGCCTGCTCACCACCATCGGCTACCAGGTCGGTCCGGAGCCGGTCTACGCGCTGGAAGGGCCGATCGCGGTTACCGGCGCACTGGTGCAGTGGGTGCGTGACAATATCGGTCTGATCGGTAGCGCGCCCGAGATCGAAACACTCGCTCGGACAGTGGCAGACAATGGCGGATGCTATTTGGTGCCCGCCTTCTCCGGCCTCTACGCGCCGCACTGGCGCAGTGATGCCCGTGGGCTGCTGATCGGTCTGACCTCGTATATCACCAAGGGGCATATCGCGCGGGCCGTTTTGGAGGCGACCGCCTGGCAAACGCGGGATGTGGTCGAGGCAATGAATGCCGATGCTGGGTTGCGTGCCGAATCGTTGCGGGTGGCAGGGGGAATGACGTCGGACAATCTGCTCATGCAGATTGTTTCCGATGTGCTCGATATCCCGGTGCAGCGCCCGATCATTTCCGAGACTGTGTCTCTCGGGGCGGCTTACGCAGCGGGATTGGCTGTCGGGTATTGGCCGGATCTGGAAGGGCTGCGGAGCAATTGGCGGGTTGCCGCACAGTGGGTTCCGAAGATGGATGCGGAGTTGCGGGAAGAGGAGTACGAGAATTGGCGGCGGGCGGTTGAGCTGACGTTCGGGTGGTTTCGGTCCCGGAGACGGTAGATTTCTGTGCGGCCATCTCGAACGCTAACGTCATAGGTATGCGGCTTCATGTGGGATGTGCGATGTGGACCCACACGGCGTGGCGCGAGTATCAGCCGATCGCCTCGGAACGGCTGCGCGGCTACGCCGAGTGGTGCAATGCGGTGGAAGGCAACACCACCTTCTATGCGACCCCCGCGCGAAAAACCGTCGAGTCATGGGCGACGCAGACCGGCCCCGATTTCCGCTTCATTCTCAAGGTTCCCAAGACCGTCACCCATGAGCGCAGATTGAACGGTGCGGAAGCGGAGTTGCGCGCATTCCTGGATGCCGTCGAACCCTTGGGACCGAGACTGCACGCACTATGGGTACAGCTCCCCGCGTCGTTCGGCCCGAACGACCTCGGCGCATTGGCACGGTTGCTCCGAACATTGCCCGGGCGATCGGCTGTCGAGGTGCGGCATCCGGCGTTCTTCCAGGATGAATACGCCGCGCAACAACTCGAGCGCGCTGTGGCCGGGGTCGGCGCGGAATGGATTCCATTCGACACGACAGTGCTTTTCGAGGGCGCGGCCACCAGCGCCGCCGAGTACGAGGCCCGCTCGAAGAAACCACGGGTGCCCCGGCGCACCCGGGCATTGACCGAATATCCGATCGTCCGCTATCACGGCCGCGACGACACCGACCGCACCGTCGCCGGATGGCAACCGTGGGTGGAGGTGACCGCGGCCTGGCTGCGGGAGGGGCGCTCACCGACTGTATTCATTCACACGCCGGACAATGCGAGTTCCCTGCTCCTCGCCCGTCGCTTCCATGAAGAGGTGCGGGCTCGGGTGCCGGAAGTGACGGCACTGCCCGAGCCCGCACCCACCGAATCCATGACTCTGTTCTGAACTGGTTGCCGCGCACCAGGATTCGTTCCTTTCGTGCTCATCGCGCCTACCGTTGGCGATGACCTCGAACACTGTCCACATCCTCACTCACGTCGGCCCACTGCGACCGCTACTGTCCCAGACGGGTTTCGGGTCGTCGAGGCGGCAGTACGATGCCGCTGCGTGTCGCCGGGAAACCAGTCCGACCACCCCCGGATAATGGGGGCGGTCGCGCGGCGACCATCGATGATTCTGTTTTTCGGTACCACTGCTTCCCGCTCCACCGCATCCGCATTCGGGTGCGTTTTGGCTAATGACCAGGCGCTGCTACGGAGAGTGAGCGAAAGATGAGTTATTTCGGTTCCAGTAGTGGGGACTTCCCCGCCATCGTTGTCACCAGTCTCGCCGCCACCACCTCGATCGCGAGTGATATCGACTCGACCTGGAAGGGTCTGCTGAACGGCGAGAGCGGGATCGGCGTCCTCGAGGATTCCTTCATCGAAGACTTCGAGCTGCCCGTGAAGATCGGCGGGCACCTGAAGGTCGCTCCTGGTGCGTCACTCACTCCGGCCGAGGTGAAGCGGCTGTCCTATGTCGAGCAGATGGCCATCGTGCTGGGCCGCGAGGTCTGGCGCAACGCGGGCAGTCCCGAGGTCGACAAGGATCGCCTCGGCGTCTCCATCGGCACCGGCCTGGGTGGTGCGGAGTCGCTGATCGTGGCCCGCGACAAGCTCTCCAAGGGCGGCTACCGCAAGGTCTCGCCGCTGACGGTGCAGTGCGTCATGCCGAATGGTCCGGCCGCCTGTGTCGGACTGGAGCTGGGCGCGAGGGGCGGTGTGTCAACGCCCGTTTCAGCCTGTTCGTCCGGTTCCGAGGCGATTGCGAATGCCTGGCGCATGGTTGTCATGGGTGATGCCGACATGGTGGTTACCGGTGGTGTCGAAGGTTCCATTCAGGCGTTGCCCATTGCCGCGTTCACCATGATGCGCGCCATGAGCACGCGCAACCACGATCCGAAGGCGGCTTCCCGCCCCTTCGACTCCGAGCGTGACGGTTTCGTCTTCGGTGAGGCCGGTGCCCTCATGGTCATCGAGACCGAGGAGCACGCCAAGGCGCGCGGTGCGACCATCCACGCGCGGCTCATGGGAGCCGGAATCACCTCGGACGGTTTCCATCTGGTCGCCCCCGATCCGGAGGGCACCGGCGCGGCGCGCGCCATGACTCGGGCGATGCAGACCGCCGGCATCACGAAAGACGATGTCACGCACATCAATGCGCATGCGACCGCCACGCCCATCGGTGACTACGCGGAGACGAACGCCATCCACAAGGCGATCGGTACGCACGCCTCGGTGTACGCGCCGAAATCCGCACTGGGCCATTCCATCGGGGCCGTGGGAGCACTGGAATCGGTGATTACCGTGCTGAGCATTCGTGATGGAGTCGTCCCGCCCACTTTGAATCTGGACAATCAGGACCCCGAAATCGATCTCGATGTAGTGAAGGGACAGGCACGAATGGGACGAATCGACTACGCGATCAACAACTCTTTCGGTTTCGGCGGCCACAACGTCGCCCTGGCATTCGGTCGGTACTGACCGTCGCCGCTCGCCACACCTGCTACTCTTCCCCAGCTTTGGTGTGTCGATCTTTGTTCGGTGTCACTGCACGTGGTGTGCGTTGAAAAAGGATAGGGAATGATCGGCGAGACCTTCGATGACTATCTTGATGAGCAAGGCAATATCAAGATCACAGGTAACCAGACCCTGATCGACATAGTCGACAAACACAGCGAGGCGAATCAGGATGAACTCGCCTATCGCTACATCGACTATTCACGCGAACGCGACGGCGAGCACCTCGAGCTCACCTGGCGGCAGTTCGGCATCCGATTGCGTGCGGTGGCGGCCCGGCTGCAGCAGGTGACGCAGCCGGGGGATCGAGTGGCGATACTCGCGCCCCAGGGCCTCGACTACATCGTCGGGATGTTCGCCGCCGTGTACGCGGGCAATATCGCTGTGCCACTGTTCGATCCGGACGAACACGGACATTCGGATCGGCTGTACGCGGTGCTCGGCGACTGCCAGCCGGCGGCCATCCTCACGGTCGGGTCGGCGGCGGCGAGCGTGCGGGAGCTGTTCCGTAAGCTCCCGGCGGCGCAGCGCCCCCGCATCATTGCGGTGGAAGCGATTCCGGATACCGTCGGTGCCAGCTGGGTGCGCCCGGAACTCGATATCGACAGTATCGCGTACCTGCAGTACACATCCGGTTCCACCCGCACCCCCGCGGGCGTGGAGATCACCCACCGGGCCGTCGGCACGAACCTGCTGCAGGTGATCGATACGATCGGGATCACCGCGAACGCGCGCGGCGTCACCTGGCTGCCGCTGTTCCACGATATGGGGCTGCTGACGGTGATTCTGCCGACCATCGGCGGCAAGTTCATCACCATCATGTCGCCGAGTGCGTTCGTGCGCCGCCCCTACCGTTGGATCAAGGAGTTGGCGGCGCAGGAGGACGGTGCCGATATCTTCGCGGCCGCACCGAATTTCGCCTATGAACATGCCGCACTGCGCGGTCTGCCCAAGCCGGGTGAGGAGCTCGATCTCTCCAATGTGATCGGCCTGATCAACGGTAGTGAACCGGTATCTCCGGCGTCGATGAAGAAGTTCAACGACGCCTTCGCCCCATATGGCCTGCCGTCCACCGCGATCAAGCCCTGCTACGGCATGGCGGAGGCGACGCTGTTCGTCTCGGCGACCAAGCGCGAAGACGAGGCCCGCACCATCCACGTCGATCGCGGCGAGCTCAATGCCGGGCGTATGACTCCGGTCGAGCCCGATGCGGAAAACGCTGTGGCCCAGGTGTCCTGCGGTTACGTGGCGCTGTCGCAGTGGGCGGTGATCGTCGATCCGGAGACGGGTAAGGAACGCCCGGACGGCGAGGTCGGCGAAATCTGGCTGCACGGCCAGAATATGGGTATCGGCTACTGGGGCCGCCCGGAGGAATCCGTCGCGACCTTCGAGAACACGCTGACCGCCCGCCAGTCCATCGGCAGCCATGCCGACGGCACCGCACCCGACGCGAAGTGGATGCGCACCGGTGATTTCGGGGCCTACCTGGACCACGAACTCTACATCACCGGCCGGGTCAAGGATCTCGTCATTGTGGACGGGCGCAATCACTACCCGCAGGATCTGGAGTATTCGGCGCAGGAAGCGAGCACCGCGCTGCGGCCGGGTTTCATCGCCGCGTTCTCGGTTCCGGCCAATCAGCTGCCCGAAGAGGTCGAGGTCGATCGCGACGACACCGCCGAGGCGCTGGTCGTGGTGGCCGAACGTGGTACCGGTGCGGCGAAATTGGATCCGCAGCCCATTGCCGATGTGGTGCGCGCGGCGATTGCCAAGCGCCACGGCGTGACGGTCCGGGACCTGCTGCTGGTGCCCGCGGGCTCGATCCCGCGCACCTCCAGCGGCAAGATCGCGCGACGCGCCTGCCGGGCCGCCTATCTGGAAGGCACCCTGCGCGGCGGCTACCAGCAGAAGGCGTTCCCGGACGCCGCCGACTGAGGTCGAACCAGGCTCTGCCCGAGTCGAATCCGACCCGGGCAGAGCCTGCTGCCTCACCCCCGTCATCCCCCGCCAACCCGTCAACCCCCGTCATTCCGGCGTGCTTTTGGCCGGAATCCATCGCCACCGAGTAGCGGATCCCCGGCCAAACACGGCCGGGATGACGGGTGAACGCGCCGGGATGAGGGGCAAACACGCCGGGATGACTGCGAACACGCCGCGATGACGGACGGCGGGCGACATCCACGCGGCGAACCTCAGGAGGCCGGTCGCGTCGCCCGGTAAAAGGTGACCCGACCGATCCGTCGGTGCACTCGCGAATCGACTTCCTCGCAATCGAATCCGGCCTCGCGCAGCAGGCGTGGAATCCGGTCGCCGAGGTTGTCGGCGAGGTGGCCGCCCTTCAGCATGCGGCGCGCGGCGAATCCGTCGGCCTCGGTCATCTGCCCGCCGACATCGACCAGGTGGAGCTCGCCACCCGGCCGCAGCACGCGCAGCACCTCGGCGGCGGCGAGGGGTTTCACGTCGGTGGGCAGATGGTGCAGCATGAAGGCCGAGAGCACTCGGTCGACGCTGCCGTCGGGCAGTGGCAGCTCCTGGGCGTAAGCGCGTTCGAAGTGGATGCCGGTGCGGCCCTTCGCCTTCCGTTCGGCACGGGCCAGAGCGCGCGGATCCGGATCGGTGCCGGTGATCTCGATCGCCGGTTGGGTTTCCTTGGCCATAATAGTGAGATTGCCGGTGCCGCTGCCGATTTCGAGTACGCGCGCGCCGGGTGTCAGTGCGGCATTGCGGAGGAGGGTCTGGTGGATCCCGCGAACTCCGAGCGCTCGGGTGAGCAGGTCGTAGAACGGCAGCAGTCCGTCGCGCCCGGCGGCCGGGAGGTAGTCGTGGTGGTTGCCCATGGCGCGGGCGGCGTCGTGGGTGTGCGTGTGGGTGTCGGGATGATTTTTCGTCATAGGTCTATGATGCGAGCTAATTTGCCGTGAGAATTGGTCGATTCTCGGCAGTAGTAGGACTATCTTTGGATATATGCCCGAGTATGTGCGTCCGGTACGGTACGAGTCCGGCGTGCCGGTTTACCGGTACTGGTCCGACCCGGCCGCCCCGCCGCTGTCGGTCACGCGGTTCACCCTCGACACTCAGACCGCGCACGGTCGCCCGCACATTCACGATTTCCCGGTACTGCTCTACGTCTACGACGACGGCGGTGTGCTGCGCGCCGGGCGTCGCAACCTCGAGGTGCGCGCGGGCGAGGTGTACGTGATCGCGCCGGGGCAGGTGGTGGACGGTTCGGCCACCTCCACTTTCGCGAACGTGTGCGGATTGTTCTTCGACCCCGCGGCGCTCGGCGACGACGGCCGCATACCGCGGCCCGCCTGGAATGCCCATCCTCTGCTGTTCCCCTTCCTGCACGGCAATCCCGGTGGGCTGCTGCGACTTCAGGTGCCAGCCCAACGACGGCCGGTATGGGAGACCACGATCGACGCCATCGAGGACGAATTATCTTCGCGCCATGCGGGTTACCGCCAGGCCGCCGCCGCTCACCTCACGCTGCTGCTGGTGGATGTCGCGCGCCTGGCCGCCGATGTGGTGGGCGATCTGCGCCGCAGCAACGAAGCCGTTCTCGCGGAGGTCTTCGACGTCATCGAACAGCGCTTCGGTGAACAACTGTCCCTGAGCGACGTCGCCCGCACGGTCGGTCTGACTCCCGCCTACCTCACCACTCTGGTCCGGCGCCGCACCGGCCGCACCGTCCAGGACTGGATCACCGAACGCCGCATGACCGAGGCGCGCCGCCTGCTGACCGGCTCGGAGCTATCCATTACCGAGGTCGCCCGCCATGTCGGCATGCTCGATCCCGGTTACTTCACCCGGGTGTTCCGCCGCGCGAACGGGATGCCGCCGCGGGCTTGGCGGGATCGAGTGACCGCCGCTTGACGGTGGTAGTCGTTACGCTGAGACGATGGCCAAGGCGACGGGCACCCAGGGATCGAAGGGCACCGAGGAATCCCGGCAGGGCGTGCGGTTGACCAATCTCGACGCCCCGCTGTTCGACGGCGCGGACGCCACCAAACGAGATCTCATCGACTACCTCGAATTCGTCGGCGACCGCATGATCGGGCAGCTCCACGACCGACCACTCTCGGTGATCCGGGTCCGCCCGGGCCAAGAGCCGTTCATGCAGAAGAACCTGCCGAAATACACCCCGGACTTCGTACAGCGCACCGCCGTCTGGGCGGATGCTTCGAAACGCGAGATCACCTACGCCCTCTGCGACGATATCCGCACCCTGCTGTGGTTCGGCAATCAACGTGCCATCGAATACCACGCCACGCTGATTCCGGTCGATCACACCGTGGGTCAGACCCACCTCATCCTCGATCTCGATCCACCGGAGGGCCAGGACTTCCAACAGGTCGTCCGCGCCGCCGAACTGATCCACGCGGCACTGGATGCCGATGGCCTGTCCGGAGCCGTGAAAACCAGCGGCTCCAAGGGGATTCACATCTTCGTCCCCATCCGGCCCGGCCTGCCCATCGAGGACGCGGCAGCGGCCACCCGAGCCATAGCCGCCCGTGCCGAGCGTCTCGATCCGGCGCTGGCCACCACCGCATTCATTCGAGAAGACCGCGACGGCAAGGTCTTTCTCGATTCCACCCGAGCGGGCGGCGCGACGGTGGCGTCGGTCTACAGTCCCCGTATCCGTCCGGGCGCGGCGGTCTCGTTCCCGGTGGCATGGTCGGATCTCGCCGCTATCCACCCCCGCGACTTCACCATCCACACCGCGCCGAAGGCGCTGCGCGACAGTGATCCCTGGGTCGAGAATATGCCTGCGCCGCAACAACTTCCGGCAGATCTACTGGAGGAGGGGCACACCATTCCGGTGGCCCGTGTCCAGGCCATGCACGAGGGTAAACGCCGCGCGCGGGCCAAGCGTGGAGCCGAACAGCGGCCGGAAAGCTGAACCGTCAGCTGTCGCTGGTGCGACTGACCTCGTAGCCGAGCAGCCGCTCCGCCTCCTCGATACCGCCCTGGAGATCGCCGACGGCGTTCATCTTCGACAGGTCCAGACCGATGGCCACCAGGGTCAGCGCGATTTCCGAGGACAGGCCGGTAATGATGACGCTCGCACCCATCAGCCCGGAGGCGTCCACCGTCTGCACCAGGTGGTTGGCCACGGTGGAGTCGATGGTCGGTACACCGGTGATGTCGATGACGACCACCTTGGCGCGATTGCCGCGGATGGCGCGCAGCAGCTGTTCGGTGAGCTGGCGGGCCCGTTGGCCGTCGAGGACACCGATAATGGGGAGGATCAGCAGCTGTTCACGGACCTGGAGAACCGGGGTGGAGAGTTCGCGAATGGCTTCCTGCTGCTGGCGGATGATGCGTTCACGTTCTTCGACGAAGGAGACGCCCACCGTATTGGCAATGCGGTTCGCCGCCGGTTCGTAGACGTCGAGCACCAGATTCAGCAGGTCGAAGTCGGACTGGTACTTCTCGAACAGCGAACGCGCCAACACATCTCGCAGCAGCAGCACGATACCGAGCACCTCGTCGGTTTCGACGCCTCTGGGAATAATGCGCTCGGACAGATCGCGCGCGTAGGCCTGCAGCGCCTCGACACTGCCGGTTTCGAGGACCTCGACGTAGTTGTCGTAGACGGAGGTGGCCTCGGAGAAGATCTCATCGGGGGTCATGGCGGTGAGCAGGCGGGCGTCGGTAATGCGCCGGGCCCATTCCTCCCGCAGGACGGTGCGATTCTGGCGCAGGTGCTCGACCAGTTCGGAGAGCAGACCCGCGGTGGCAGATTCGCTCGCACCGGCGGGTTCGTCGACACCCCCGACCGTGCTGCGCGTCATTCGAATCTCCGATCGACCATCGGTGCCTCACGGGAGCAACGGGTGGACTTGGGTGGGGTTTGCGCCGGACAGCGCGAAGCCTAGTCGCGTTATCGGGTGGACGAAAAGGGTTGCACAATGTCGTCCGGATCGTCCTCGAGCCGGCCGGTCGGTCACGAGACAGCGCGCCGATCTCCACCGTAGTCGTCCCGCGTCGCGCGGGACCCGCAGGGCCAGGCTAGTGCTGCCCGCTGAGTCGTGCCACCGCGTCACCGGTCCCCGACACCGCCAATAGCTCGCTGACCTCGGCCGCGGGCATCGGATGATGGAAGTACCACCCTTGCGCGGTATCGCAGCCCAGCGCCCGCAATTGCGTGGCCTGGTTCTCGGTTTCGACGCATTCGGCGGTGACCGTGCAGCCCAGTGAGTGTGCGAGGCCGATGATCGCCTCGAGAATGCGCAGATCCGCCGCTCGCACGGCATCGGGTGTGCGCAGGTACTGGACGAATGGCCCGGCCAATTTGATCGTATGTAGTGGAAGGCGGCCCAGATAGGCGAGATTCGAGTACCCGGTGCCGAAATCGTCGACGGCGATGCGGACACCGGAGTCGGCCAGGGTGCGCAGGGCGTGCAACGGCCGCCCCGAGGTTTGCATGAAAGCCCGTTCGGTCAGTTCCAGTTGTAGCTGCTCCGGAGCCAAACCGCTCTCGGCGAGGGTCCGCTGGACCAATTGCAGCCAGCCCGGATCCGATACCTCGGTAGCCGAGACATTCACGCTGATCAGGGGAGTGCGATCGGCGAATCGCGTCCGCCACCGACTGCTGTCGCGGCAGGCCAGGCCCAGCACGAGCGCGCCGAGCGCCCCGATATGCCCATTGTCCTCGGCCAGGTCGATGAATCGGGCGGGCGGCACGATGCCCAATTCCGGATGTCGCCACCGGGCCAGCGCCTCCACCGCCGTCATGCGCCGGTCCGCCAGCCCGACAATGGGCTGATAGTCGAGGAAGAATTCGCCGTGCGCCAGTGCGTCCGGCATGGCGGAGGTCAGTTCGGCGCGGGTGTGTTCGTGGTGGCTGCGGGCGGCGTCGAATATCTCGTAGCGCCCGCGCCCGGCCGCCTTGGCCCAGTACATGGTGGAGTCGGCGGAGCGCAGCAGTTCCTCGGCGTTGGTGTGCCCGGTCCGGTCCTCCATGACACCGACGCTGGCGGTGACGGTCAACCGGTGACCGTGGACGTGGAAGGGGCGGGAGAATGAATCCAGAACGCACCGCGCCAGCTTCGCCAGCTGGTCCGGGCCGTCGGAATCGGTCACCAGTATGACGAATTCGTCGCCGCCCATGCGCGCCACCAGCTGCCCGGGCTCGGCGGCGCAGTGTTCCAGCCGGATGGCGGCCTGCGCCAGCAACTCGTCGCCCACCGAATGCCCGAAGGTGTCGTTGACATTCTTGAAATGGTCGAGATCGACGTAGCAGAGCCCGATGCGCGTATGCGGATCGGCGAAGGCTGTGGTGAGTACGTCGAAGAACCGGGTCCGATTGGCCAATCCGGTGAGCTGGTCGTGGTGGGCGCGATAGTGCAGCCGCTCCCGCAGCGCGCGTCGCTCCGAGATGTCCTCCACCAGAATTAGCGTGTACTGCGGTTCCCCGGACTCGTCGCGAATGAGCGAGACATTGATATTGGTCCACACCGTGCGGCCGTCCTTGTGCGGATAGGCCTTCTCCAGCTGCACATTGTCGTGATCGCCGCGCACCACCCCGGCGTACAGCTGCCACATACCGGGTTCGTCGCTGGGGTGACCCAGATCGGTGACGGATAGTTCGAGCATTTCGGCGGGTGTATAGCCGAGCATCTCGGCGAACGCGCTATTGACCTCGATGATGCGGCCGGTCATATCGGAGAGCCCGGTGCCGATTCCGGCCTGTGCGAATACCGCCCGGAATCGCGCTTCGCTCTCCCGTAATCGTTCCTCGACCAGGCGGCGGGCGGTGATATCGGCGAACCGCACGCTCTCCTGTTCGGCCAGCAGCCAGGCGCGGAACGCGCGCACGTAGCCGGTGGTGAAAGCCGCCAGCAGCAGTGTCACCCGGCTCGCGGAAATTCCATGGTCCTGCTCGGTGAAATATTCCTCGAGCACAGCAATACTGCGACCGAGTACCTCGTCGCCGACAAAATGCGACCGGGCGAGCTCGGCGCCGAGATCCGAGATTCGACGGACGGATTCCGGATCGCGCACCGCGGTATCCAGTTCCTGTGCGAAACGGGTGAGCATGGCGCGGGTTTCGGCGCGACTCATCGGCACCACGTGGTCACGTGCGCCACGGGTGAGTTCGGCTAACCACCTCTCGACCAGGTCGGCGTGTGCGCCTCTCCGATCGGGCACACCCCCGGCTTCCCACGCCATGGGGACCGATGGTAGCCCTAGGCCCGACCGACAGCGAACCGCATCCCACTGGGATACCATTGCGGCGCTTGATTGTTCGTGACGGGTCACAAGCGTTCGTGATGAACGCGGCAATTCATGTGATCGGATTCTAGAAGGGGTCGCGATGACCAGACCGAGTTGGGCTCCCGAGGGGATCGATCTGGATCGCCCCAGTGGGTCGCGGGTCTACGACTATTTCGTCGGTGGGATGCACAATTTCGAGATCGACCGCGAATTGGCGCGGCAGATCGAGGCGTTCACCCCCAATATCGCCGAGACCATGCGCGCCAACCGGGATCTGTTGCGCCGCCTGGTGCGCTTCCTGGTGGATGAGGGCATCACCCAATTCCTCGACCTCGGCTCCGGTATCCCGACGGTGGGCAATGTCCACGAGGTCGCCCAGGCCCGCAATCCCGAGGCGCGGGTGGTCTATGTCGATATCGATCCGGTCGCCGTCGCGCACAGCATCGCGATTCTGGCCGACAACCCGAATGCGGTGGTCATTCAGGCCGATGTCGCCGATCCGCGGTCGATCCTGGAGGACCTGGCAGTCGGGGAGCTCCTCGACTTCACGAAGCCGGTGGCGGTACTGCTGCTCGGTGTCCTGCATTTCGTCCCCGACGAGGCGGATCCGGCCGGCGCCGTGGCCCGACTGCTCGAGGCCTGTGTACCCGGCAGCTATGTGGCGATCACCCACGCCACCCTGGACGGCCAACCGGACGAGGTCCTGGAGGGGCAGAAGCTGTCCGGCCGCACCTCGACCGAAATCGTGCTGCGCACCAAGGATGAGATCGGCGCGTATTTCCACGACTGGACGCTGATCGAGCCGGGTCTGGTGCACCTGCCGCTGTGGCGGCCGGAGAATCCGGCCGATATCGGCGAAGAACCGTGGCGGTCCGGGGCCTACGGCGGGGTGGCTCGCAAGAGCGGCTGAGCCGAGTCCGTTTCCGGAGTCGTCCGCCTGCCGCGCCAGGCGCGCAGGCGGACGATGGACAGCCGAACGAGGCGGGTGACGACCACCGCGACCCCGGCGACAGTGGCCACCACCAGGAACACCAACACCGCCGGGAAGACATACAGCACGTGCTGGAAGCCGCCCGCGCGCCCGGCGAAGACGATCCCGGCCAGTGCGGGCAGGAAGACCAGATACGGAATCGCCGTCAGATACGGCAGCTGCCGCAGAATGACGAGCCAGGCGGGCCGACCTTCCTGCCGAACCGCCCACCGGTGTACGCGGGCCAGCGCGATCCCCGCCGCCAGCGCGACCACGAGCGTCATTGCCGCCAGCGCCCAGTCGGCATAGATACCGGCCGGGCGCGACACTCCCGGTTCGAGTCCACGGGTGAGGTCGATCAGTCCCTCGACAATGAGCTCCGGGTCATCCTCCAGTGCCATACCGGTATTGGCGATTACGGCAATCCCGTAGCCGCTCTCGGGTACCAGCTCCTGAGCGGCTGTGTAGGTGAACCAGTCGCCGCCGTGGAAGACCCGCGAACTATCGGATTCGTCGTGTTGCCAACCCATCCCGTACGTGCCGACCCGCGAGCGTACGTGCATGAGGTCCACCGAATCGGCGGAGACGAGCCGCTGTCCGTTCGCCGCGCGGCCCCCACCGTTCTGAAGTATCAACCACTGCGCCAGATCCGCCGCCGTGGTGACGATTCCGTGGCTGCCGCCGACGAACCAGTCCATCTCCTCGACCGGAACGGCGATGCCGTACAGGCGGACGTAGCCGCGCGGCAGGTCCGGAACATCGCGCGGCTTATCGACGGTAACGCTGTTGTTCATGCCGATGGGTTCGAAGATCCGCTCGCGCAGATAGTCCGCGTACGGTTGTCCGGCGATCACCTCGACGAGCCGGGCGGCCACCTGGAAATTCGGGTTGTGATAGTGGAACTCGGTTCCCGGATCGTCGGCCAGGCGGGCGTCCTGTAGTCGTTCGACCGCCCCGGTCAGCGAATTCGCCTGGGGCCTGCGCAGATCAGGGAAGGCGCGGTCCGACATACCGGAGGTCTGGTTCAGCAACTGTCGCACCGTGATTCGCTCCGAGCGCGAATCGGCCATCCGAAATTCGGGCAGGTATTGCCGGACGGGCGCGTCCAGTTCCACGCGCTCCGCCTCGACCAACTGCATGACCGCCAGTGCCGCGAAGGATTTGCTCACCGAGGCCACCGGCATTCGGGTGTCACCGGTAACGGCGGCCCCGGTGGAGTCGTGCCCGTAGCCCGCGACGTGCACCACCCGATCGCCGTGGGTGATCGCGACCGACGCGCCGGGTAGTCGGGTGCGCGCGAGGTAGTCCGACATGAACCGGTCGACTGCCGCCGTATCGATTGCTCCCGTCTCGGCCGACGCGACCCCGGTAGGTGACATCAGCACCGTGAACAGCAGTATCAGGATGGCGGCGGCGAGCCGTCTCATGGTGCTACAGATCTCAACTTCTCCCGACCTCAGCGCAGCGCCGGAATCACCTCGCGCTCGAACAGTTCGATTCCCGACATATCGTAAGCGGCTTCCGGGAAATTGAGGATTGTGTAACCGAGGCCGAGGTCGCGCAACTCGGACAATTTCTCGACAATCCGCTCCGGGGTCCCGAAGGCCGCGGAGCCGCGGAAAGTATCTTCGACCTGCTGCTTCGCCCGGTCAGCGCCGATGATCGGGGTCAAGCGCGCGGTGAGTGCGGCGAGCCGTTCCTCGGCCTCGGCCGCCGTCGACCCGATCGCCACATTGAAGTTCGCCGACCGCGTAATGGCGTCGAAGTCGGTGCCCACGGCGGCACAGTGCCCACGCAGCAGCTCGGATTTGTGGGCGAACTCCTCCGGATTCCCGGCGAAATTGGTGTACTGCGCGTACTGCGCCGCGATGCGCAGGGTGACCTTCTCCCCACCGCCCGCGACCCAGATCGGAATTCCGCCCTCCTGTGAGGGCAGTGGATGTACGAGCGCGCCATTCACCTGGTAGTGCTTGCCGTCGAGGGTGGCCGTTCCGGTGGACCACGCCTGCCGGAAGATCTCCACACCCTCACGCAGTCGGCCCAGCCGCTCAGCGGCGGGCGGGAAGCCGTAGCCGTATGCCCGCCACTCGTGCTCGTACCAGCCCGCACCGATACCCATGTCGACCCGGCCGGCGGAGATCAGGTCCACCGTCGCCGCCACCTTGGCCAGGTAGGCCGGGTTGCGGTAACTCATGGCGGTACACATCTGGCCCAGGCGAATTCGTGAGGTGCTCGCCGCGAAGGCCGACATGAGCGTCCACGCCTCGTGGGTCGCCTCCTCGGTCGGTACCGGGACGGTGTGGAAGTGGTCGTAGACCCAGAGCGATTCCCAGGCGTCATTGGCGTCGAACCGCTGCGCGAGATCGCGCATCACCCCCCACTGCGCCGCCGGATCGATGCCGACCAGATCCAGCCGCCAGCCCTGCGGAATGAAGATGCCGAAGCGCACGGATGTCTCCTTCAGTTGATGTCCGGTACCGGCTCAGTCTGCCTTTTCGTCGTCGGAAGGGCACTTGCATAGAATCCCGCAAGTCGGCGATCCGTCTTCCTCGCGGTGGGCGCCCGGCTCAGCTGATTCGGAGTTCAGACATTGCGCTGCAGGGTCAATTCCATGAGTTGCCGGGCGGTTTCGCAGGGGTCCGCGGGGCCGCCCTGCACCCACCATGTGATGACGCCCGCATAGGGAGCTGTCAACCCGCAGGTCGGGGGAGTGCCGGGCCGCCGCTGGGCGAAGCCGGTGGTTCCCTCGGCCTTCGTTGGGGTGATCTCGTAGCCGAGGGCGCGGGCTGTTCTCTCCTCGGAGCGGACGGAACCGTCTTCGAACCAGCCGAAGGTGAGGTCCACCGATCCGGCCGGGCTATTGATGCGCCACATGCACACCGCCCCATGGAAATACCGGTGGGGCCGGCCGAAGCCGCCGACGGTCTCCGCAATCACGTCGTCGGCGACCGCCTCACATTCCCGCAGTAGCAGCTCGAACTGCTTGGGTGGGGCCGCCGACGGTGCCTCCGGTTCGGACCCGCATCCGGCCGCCGCGCCGAGGGCTCCGACCGCGAATGCGGCCGCGAGGTAGCGATATCCGGTCATTCGCCCCTCCGGTCGATTGTGAGTTGGGCCAGCGGCCGCAGCATTTCGCAGGGTTGAACATTGGGGCCGTAGACCATCCAGTGAAAGAAGTCCGCACCGTCCTGGACCGCCACCTGGCACAGCTCCTCGGCATTGGCGGTGAATCCGCGATACCCCGCCACCTCGAAATCGCCGACGTCCTTACCTTTTACGGTGGCGATCGTCCGCTCACGTTCGATCGGGCTGCCCCGGAACCAGGTGAACATGACCTGCCGGTCGGCGTTCGGTGATTCCCACACACATTTGATGCCATTGCGGGCCACCGCGTTCAGCGCGTGGAACCCGGTGATCTGTCGAATATCGTCATCGGTCGCCGCACCGCATTCGCCGAGGAAGCCGCCCGGCGCGGCGGCTCCGGCGGTGGTGGGAGGGGCGGATGCGGTCTCCGGATCGGAGCAGCCGACCGTGGTCAGTGCGGCGGACAGCGCTATCGCGATGGCGAGTGCGGCTCTGTTCAACGTTTCCCCCCGCGTATCCAGTGATCACGGCGCTGTCCACCTGCGAGTGTACGGCGAGCTGCCGCCGGTGGGCGCTTACTCGGGAATGCCCAGCAGTGCGGCTTGCACCTGACGCAGCCGATCCACATCGCCGCGGATACCGGCCGCCTGGTCGTTGTAGAGGAAGGCTTCCAGCAGCCGGATCAGGGTGTAGGCGAGCAGAGGGCGGTCCAGGATGGCGTGATAGCCGTCCTCGGTTTCGGTGCGGGTGATGAGGGCTTCCACGGCCGCGACGGCTTTGGGCTGGACCGGGCCGTCACTGGCGGTCAGTACCCGCAGGCCGATGAGCCGTTCGTTCTCGAGGTAGCGGTGCAGGGGTTCGCTGGCGGCCAGCCAGTGGTTGGTGCGGTCCAGTACGGTCAGGATGCGGCGGGCCCCGGTGGCGGTCCGGCGGGCATCGGCGAGGGCGAGCATGCCCTCGAATTCACTGGCCATGACCGCGCCGAGCAGGCCGTCCCGGGACCCGAACCAGCGGTAGACCGAGGCGCGGCTGAGTCCCAGGGCGGCGGCGATGGCCTGCACGTCGACCCGTTCCCCGGCAAGGAATGCGTGCCGGGCGAGTTCGACGACCTCCTGTTTGGTGGCCGACGCCGGACGCCCGGGGGAGCGGGTGGACTGCTGCCGAATACTCACCAATAAAATGATACGGCGCGCAAAGCGTGTATCTAACCCTGCATGGAATTCGCGTGGGCGTTGCGTTCCACGCTGACGTACGTGTCATCCATCGGCAGCAGCCAGTCCGGGCCGACGAAGAACCGCTTCGCTGTCTCGTCGTCGAAGGCCAGATAGCGCAGCCACGCCACGGCGGTGCCCGCGGACCGATAGTTGTCGAGACCGTCGACCGGCGAGAAATGGCTGACACCGCGGGCATTGGCGATCCAGGCCGGAGCATTGAAGGTCAGGTTGTACTGCCACCAGCGCACCCACGCGAAGTCCGGCACGACGAAATCGTCGGAGCCGGTGAGGAATAGGGTTGGCACATTGATCAGTGCGCCGATAGCCAGCGGACCGGGTTCGATGGCCAGAATTCCGGTGATCTGCATGGTGGGATCGATCAGCGCGGCGATACCCGGGAAGATCGTGCCCGCCTGCAATGCGGCCTGGCCACCCGCGGAATGCCCGGCGAATATCGTGCGCCCGAGGTCGATCCTATTGTGCAGCGGCGAGTTCGGGTCTCGATCGGCGAGCACCGCGGACGCCACGCCCAAGGCGGGGACGTAGGCCAGCGAATTGAAGAAGTCGTAGGGGACTACGACAACGAAGCCGTGGCTGACCCACTGCCGGGCCATGGCGTCGTACATTCCCGGATTGGCGTGGATACCGGGCACCAGGACGATGAGCGGCGCGCTCGACATATCCGCGATATCGGCCGGATAGTAGGTATTGACGCCGATCGGCGATTCCAGTCCATTCGGAAACGCCTGTGTACAGGTCAGGTCGTCGCGATTGCCGAAGGCGTGCACCACGATGTGCTGGACCATGCCGAATACCGAATCCTGGCACGGATTGGTACGGACCGACGTCGCTACCGCATGTGGGCCCTCGGCATGGAAGACGCTCTGCGCGGTGACGCCGGGCGCCGGATCGTCGGCGGTCGCGGTGCCCCCCGCCGCGGAAACGGCGATCCCCATCGTCAGTAGCAGTGCCGATATCGCTCGCGCGGCCTTGTGGGGGCGCGGCGAGGCCATGGTCCTCGTCATCGAGGGTCCCTTCGCTTTCGGTAGAACACGAGCGCCCGCAGTGGCTGAACCCGTCGGGTCCCGAATCCGCGGTGACGCCGACTCAGCGTGGCGCAGGACACAAACCGCTGTCCAGGCAATGCGTCGACGCGGGTGAAGATTGGCCCGCCGCACAGTCGAACCGCGTCGGCGGTGGTCACCCGCACATTGTGACCTGTGACTCTTTCAGCCCACCATGGTGATCCGGCCCGCGGTATTACCGCGGGCCGACTCATGCCGCCTCGACCCGGGGTGGCGAAATCGTGGAGAAGAGGATCGATGGGATCGACAGTGTTCGCCCGGCGTGAGTACGAGGTTCCGGCGACGGACGCTGTGGCCGAGGATGCCGCGCTCACCGATATCGTCGCCGAGCTCGCCCGCACCACACCGGAATTCGTGGCATTCCAGATTCCGACGTCGAACGGCTGGACCGATGTGACGGCCGCCCGGTTCGCCGCCGAGGTACGGGCGGTGTCCAAGGGCCTGATCGCCTCCGGTGTGCGGGCGGGCGATCGGGTCGCGCTCATGTCGGCCACCCGCTATGAGTGGACGCTGCTCGACTACGCCATCTGGACCGCGGGTGCCTGCACCGTCGCCATCTACGACTCCTCGGCCACCGATCAGGCCCGGTGGATTCTGGAGGACTCCAGCGCGACCCTGCTGCTGGTGGAGAACGTCCGGCACCTGGCCGCTGTCGACAGCATCGTCACGCCCGACCTCCGGGAGACGCTGCGCATTGACGCGGGGGCGGTGAATACCCTCGTCGAACGCGGAAAAGCCGTGGCCGACAGCGTGATCGAGCAGCGGCGTGCCGAGGTGCGGGCGACATCTGCGGCGACCCTGATCTATACCTCGGGCACCACCGGCCGGCCGAAGGGTGTGGTGCTCACGCACGCGAACCTGCTGTCGGAAGCGGGATCCGGGAGGCGCGCCATGGCTCATCTCTTCGGTGCGGGTCGCCGCACGCTCATGTTCCTGCCGCTCGCACATGTCTTCGCCCGCGCCATCGCGGTGACCGCACTGGAAGGTCGGGTGACGGTCGCGCACACCTCGGACTGGTCCAATCTGCCCGAGCAATTCGCCACGTACAAGCCGAGTTTCATTCTCGCCGTACCCCGAGTTTTCGAGAAGGTATACAACGGCGCGCGGCAGAAAGCGCACGACGGTGGCAAGGGGCGCATCTTCGATCTGGCCGCCGATACCGCCATTGCCTGGAGTGAGGCATCGCAAGCGGACGGACCCGGCCTGGGACTACGGCTGCGGCACGCCCTGTTCGACCGCCTCGTCTATTCGAAACTGCGTGCGGCACTGGGCGGTGAGATGGTCGGCGCGGTCTCCGGTGGCGGTCCGCTCGGGGCGCGGCTCGGCCACTTCTTCCGCGGTGTCGGGCTGCCGATCTACGAGGGTTACGGACTGACCGAGACCAGTGCCGCCATCACATTGAATACCGCGACGGATATGCGAGTCGGCACGGTGGGCAAGCCCATCGATGGTCATGGTGCCCGTATCGCCGAGGACGGCGAACTGTTGCTGCGCGGTCCGGTGGTCTTCGGTGGCTATTGGCAGAACGAGACGGCCACCGCGGAATCCTTCGACGACGGCTGGTTCCGCACCGGCGATCTGGGTGCCATCGACGACGACGGCTATGTCAGCATTACCGGGCGTAAGAAGGAAATCATCGTCACCGCCGCCGGAAAGAACGTCTCCCCGGCGGTGCTCGAGGATTCCCTGCGGGCCCATGCGCTCATCGGCCAGTGCATGGTCATCGGCGACGGCCGCCCGTTCATCGGTGTGCTCATCACCCTCGACCGCGAGGCGCTGCCGGGCTGGGCGCAACGGCACGGCCTCGATTCCGCCACTCCCATCGAGGAATTCGCGTCCCACCCCGAACTGATCGCCGAAATCGACGCCGCCGTAGCGGAAACCAATGGCAAGGTCTCGAAGGCCGAGGCAATCAAGAAGATTCGCATCCTCACCTCTGACTGGACCCAGGAAACCGGCGAGCTGACCCCGAAAATGTCACTCAAGCGCACCGTGGTGCAGGAGAAGTACGCGGCCGATATCGCCGCCGTCTACGCCTGACCCGGTCCCAGTCTTCCGGGTAGCTTCCCCGAGCCACCCCGCAGCGGTACCCCCGGTCATCCCGGCGTGCTTTCCCCTCGGAATGACGGGGCGGTGCCGGAATGACGGGGGTTCAGCCTCGCAATCGCGTGCTTCTAGCGTGAATTGCCGAGTATGCGATGGGCTTCCAGTGCCAGCTGGATCTCGGTCGCCGCGCGCGGGGTGGCCAGGCGGCGGCCGGTCAGTTCCGCGAGGCGATTGAGCCGGAAGCGCACCGTATTGCGGTGGCAGAACAGGGCGGTCGCCACCGCGGATACCTCGCCGTCGTGGGTGAACCAGGCGCGCACCGTCTCCAACAGCACATCCCGGTCGTGATCGGGCAGGTCGAGTACCGGCCCGAGGACCGTGTGCGACAGCGTTTCCGCGATCTCGGGGGATCCGGCGAGCAGTACCGAGATCAGGGCCTCGTCGTAGCGGACCACCTCGTGCGAGCCGGGCGGGGTCGCGGCGGCGGCCAATTCGGCCTGTCGCAGGGCGGTGGGGGCGTCGCCGAGCGCGGTGAACACCGTACTGATCCCGACCCGTCCGGCGGTCCGCTCCGCGAGTATCGACCGAAGCCGTTCCACGGTGAATCGCGGTGTTAGAGCGACGATTCCAATGTGGCTGTCCACCCGAACCCGCCAGGCGGAGGCGACACCCAGTACCGACAACGCCTGCCCCGCCCCGGGCAGTGCCTCCTCGGCGGCGGTGCCGGTGCTCCCCGCGATGGCAACGAAACTGCCCTGCGGTGGCAGGTCCAATGTGCGGGCACATTCGCGCATTCGCGCCGCATCCACGTGTCCGCCGAACAGGGCGTCGAGTGCGGCGTCCTGGGCGCGGGCATCACGGCGCAGCTGTTCGGCCACCGTCTGCTGGTAGCCGATGGTCAGGGCCTGGGAATAGTCGTCGACGAGCTTCCACACATCCGAGGCGGTGGCGAGCAGTTCGCGATTGGCCTGCGGGTCGTCGCCGGTCATGGCCATCAGTTCGTCCCACACCACACCGGTGCCGATGCGGTAGGCCCGCAGCACCGTGGGTAGCGGTATCCCGTTCTCGGCGCGGCGGCGTCCGGTGGCGAGCGGCGCGGCCGTACTCGGCCCGGTTCGTCCCGCGAGGTAGCCGAGCAGGGATTGCAGGTTCTCCCGATTGGTGCGGCGCAATTCGTCGCCGCTGATCAATTGCCTATCGCCATAGGCGGGTTCGGCCGCCTCGATCTCCGCGGCCACTCGGTCGACCACCTCGTCCAGGCGCTCCAGCAGTGCGACGCAGGCGTGGGAGATAAAGCCGTCGGCGGTCGGCGGGGTATCCATGACCAGGGAGCATAACGCCGTAGATTGTTTCCATGCACAACGTCGCATCCACAAGACCAACTCGACGCCCTGATGATTGTGCATGGGCACATCTCGCGACCGTCGCTGATGTCTCCACGCCCATTGTGATCCACATCCCATTCGCCTGAGAATGTGAGCCGAACCAATGGAGGAGAACCCGATGACCTTGCGAACCATCAGTGCGGCCCTGGCCCTGGCCGCCGCCGCGCTGCTGCCCGCGGGCGCGGCCCAGGCGGCCCCCGCCGACGGCGGCGCCGACTATGTCGCCCTGGGTGATTCGGGCGCCGCCACCACCGGTGCGGTAAACCTCGATACCAGCGTGCCGCTGCTCTGCCTGCGCTCGCGGACGAACACCCCGCACTTCGTCGCCGAACGCCTCGGCCTACGACTCGACGACCGCACCTGTAGCTCGGCGCGCCTCGCGCACCTCACCACCTCCCAATACCCGGGCGTCGCACCGCAATTCGATGCCCTGGGCCCGAATACCCGCCTGGTGACCGTCCACATCGGCGCCAATGACGCCAAGTTCACCAACTACATGCTCGGCTGCCACGCCGCCGCGCTCCGGGGTGGCTGCGCCGGAACACCGGATAACTGGAATGCCGATATCGACGCGATCGCCGCACCATACGCGGCTGCCCTGCAACAGATCTCGACCCTGGCCCCCAATGCCACCATTGTCGTGGACGGCTGGCCCCAGTACCTGCGCGACGGCGGCTGCCCCGAGCTACTCGGCCTGGCGGCGGGTGACGCCCGCTATATCCAATCCCACTTCGAACGCCTGAACTCGGTTGTCGCCCGTGCGGCCACCGCCCAGGGGGCCGTCTACGTCGACACCCGCACGGCCTCGATCGGCCACGACGCCTGTGCCCCCGAGGGCGTGCGCTGGTTCGACCCGCTCCTGGCCACCGAGACTCTGCTGCCGTACCACCCGACGGTGCAGGGCATGCGCGGCGTGGCAGCGGAGATCGTGACCGCCGTCCGGACCGCGGGTGTGCTCGCTCGCTGACGGGCCGATGCCGTCGGGGGTCATTGGCACCGATTGACTACACCTGACATCAGTTTCTACTCTGAGTGCACTCGTTGTCAGTAACTGGGACGAGATCCATCGAGAAGGGACCACCGCCGGTATGAGCGACAACGTAGTCGGAACCGACACCCCGCCGTTCGCGGATATCGTCAACGGAGCGCTGGAGTTCACGATTCCGGCAGCCCACCGAATGGGCGTCAAGGCGCTGGAGGTGCGGCCGGGATTCGCGGCCACCTCCGTTCCGGCCGAGGGCAATGGCAATCACTTCGGCGTCATCTACGCCGGTGTGCTGTTCACGGTCGCGGAGATTCTGGGCGGCGCGATCGCCGTCGCCAGCTTCGATAATTCCGCGTACTACCCGCTGGTCAAGGACCTGCAGATCTTCTTCCGGAAGCCGGCGAAGACCGATGTGCGGGCCGAGGCCACCCTGTCCGAGGACGAGATCGCCCGGATTACCGAGGAGGCCGCCGCCAACGGTAAGTCCGACTTCACCCTGAAGTCCGTCGTCACCGACACCAATGGCGTGGTTGTCGCGGAGACCGTGGGGCTGTACCAGCTGCGCGCCCACGGTAAGTAAGCCGTATCGCACGCTATGAGCCGCATATCCCTCGGGTGTGCGGCTCATTTGCGGTTGCGCCGTCGAGTACCGCCGGTTTGTGTCGTCCGCCGTCGGCACCGAGTATGAGTGCGTGAACCGGTTTCTCGTTCTGCATGACTACGGCAGCAGTCGGTCGTGGTGGTGGGTATTCGCCGCGTCCTCGCGGGAGGTGCTCGAAACGTTCGCCGAGGTCGAGGTGGTCCACGACGCGGAGCTGGTGGAGCAGGCACTGCATCTGACCCTGGACGAGACCGCGGTGGATGCCCCCGATCCGCCGCCGGGACTGCGGGATCTGCGCGATCAGCGGCGCGCCCAGCGCGGGCGGCCCGGGTTCGGGGCGCTGGTCGGGCGCGGCATCGTGCATGTGCGCCGGAGCGAAGGCGCGTTCGTGTCGCTGATGGAGTTGGGTCCGGATGGTCATCGACTACGCGAGGTGGCCATTGCGGGGGATGGGACGGTGCTGCGCAGCGCAGCCGATGACTGGCCCCGCAATCCTCCCATCGACCTCTACGACCCGGACTTGGCCCGGCACACCATCAGCCGCGACGAGTTCGAATTCGTCTGGGCCGCCGCAGGTATCGACGACTGACTCCGCGCCGATCAATCCACGCCGCCGACAATGTCGATCAGCTGCCGCACGGTGGCCAACTGGGTGTCGTAGTCGCCGTCGAGTTTGACCAGGAGCGTGGAGATTCCGGCCTCGCGGTAGCGCCGGACTCGCTCGGCGATCACCTCGGGGGTGCCGATGAGATTGGTGAGCCGCCCGAGGTCGTCGGGCACCGCGCGGCGGGCGGCCGCCTTATCTCCGGACTGCCACAGCTCGGCCACCTCGGCGACGGCATCGCCGAAACCGAGTCGGGTGAATGCCTCGTTGTAGAAATTGCGACCGTTATCGCCCATCGCACCGATGGTGAAGGCATAGCCCTCGGCGTGTTTGCGGACGGTTGCCGCCGTTTCCGCCGCGCCGGAGGTGATTTCGACCGCGACCGGTGCCACCAGGTCGATATCGCCCAGGGTGCGTCCGGCTTTCTCCGCTCCTTCGCGCAGCGGTCCGAAGAAGACCTCGGCCGCCTCCGGAATAAACGCATTACCCAACCAGCCATCGGCCAATTCGCCGGTGAGACGCAGATTCCGCGGTCCCATGGCCGCGATGTAGACGGGCACGTGCGCGGGACGAACCATGGGTTGCAGTGCCCGACCGGCGCTATCGGGTAGGGGCAGCGGATAGATCTCACCCGCGTGCTCGAGCCGCTGCCCGCTACTGACCGTGCGAATGATCTCGATGGTCTCCCGGGTAGCCTGTACCGGCCGGTGGAACCGTACGCCGTGCCAACCCTCCATCACCCGCGGACCCGACACGCCGATGCCGAGGTCGAAGCGGCGGTGCACGGCCCCAAGGGGATCGGTGGAACCTGGGGCTTCGAGGTCGAACCCGCCCGTACGGGTGTCATTGTGCGGCAGTGGGCCCGTATGGGCCCGGATCCGTCGGGCCTGAGTGCGGCCATCGACGCGAACCCGGACCTCGAGGGCCGCATCATCGCTCGCCGCCTATCGGAGTGGAGCGAGAATATGACGGCCAACCTCGCCGGTATTCGCGCGCAGGTCGCCGAATCGGCCAGCGCGACATAGTTATTCGGCGCAGTCGATAGGGCAGTGGCCCGGTCCGGTGGACCGGGCCACTGCATGAAACCGCTACTTGTCGGTGAGCAGGCCGAATTCGGTCAGCAGTTCACCGACCTCGGTGGAATCCAATTTCTTCAGCAGCTTGCGTCGGACGAACTCGGGGCCGGGGATATCGACTTCCTTCCCGTCCCGCAGCCGACTGGTCGCGGCGAGAAGTTTGCGGATGTCGTAGGTGGAGTTGTAGACCTCCGGGACGCCGCGCTCGATACCGAGGAGCTGGTAGGCCGCTTCCATGCCGGTGCGCACGGAATACTCGGTGGTAAAGATGCAGTCGCGGCTGGTTTCGGCGAACTGGCCGATAAAGGCGAAGTTGACCGAACCCTTCGGCACCACATCGGGGCGGTCACCGGCCTGACGGGGCATGAAGAACGCGGTGACATACGGCATCATGCAGGGCACGGTCTTGGCGGCATCGGCGGCCAGCTCCGGGATGTCCTCGACCGGAACGCCCATGTGGTACAGCCATTCCTGGGTGATTTCCTCGCCGGTGCACTCCTGCATGGGCTTGTTCACATAGTCGCCGGGGACGTCCACGAACAGCGAGTAGACCCACACCACGATCTGGTCAGCGGGCTGCTGTTTGAAATGCGGCTGGCGGTTGACCGTCCAGCTCATCAGCCACTTGGAGTCCTTGACGGTGACAATGCCGCCGGTGACCACCTTGCCGCTGAAGGGATCTCGCTTACAGATCTTCTGAATGTATTCGGGGATGCGCTGATCCAGGGTGGTGACGGTGGCGGACTCCCACTTGGTCTCCTGAATATTGCCCGCGAACACATCCGGTCGGCCGAAAGCCTTGTCCTTGGCCGAGATTCGCCGCCACAGATCCCAGGCGGGTGCGGGACCCTCATCGAGCTTCGCCGGAGTGTGGTGATCGCCCTCATCGGAGTTCTCGGTCAGTGAGCCGATGGTCATGAGGAGTAGATCGTTCGGACCGAGGTCGACACCGCCCTCGACGCCCTCCGAGACCCAGTGGATTCGCTTGGCCTGCTTACGGTTGGAGGCGATATCGAAATCGACGTCGGTGACCGTGGTGTCGAATTTGAAGGTCACGCCCTGGTCGAGGAGCCAGCGGTACAGCGGCAGCACGAGGGATTCGTACTGGTTGTACTTGGTGAACTTGAGCGCCGAGAAGTCCGGCAGACCGCCGATATGGTGGATGAAGCGGTGCAGATACAGCTTCATCTCGAGCGCGCTGTGCCACTCTTCGAAGGCGAACATGGTGCGCCAGTAGAGCCAGAAGTTGCTCTCCAGGAAGTCTTTTCCGAAGACCTCGTCGATACGCTTGTTCTCCATCTCCTCGCGGGTGGCGAGGAAGACCTTGACGACATCCTTCTGTGCTTTGTCATTGAGGGTGAACAGGCCGTCGGTGTGCGCGTCCTGACCGCGCTTCACGGTGGCGCGCTGCAGCGAGAAATTGGGGTCGTCCTTGTTGAGCCAGTAGAACTCGTCGAGCACGCTGGCGTTTTCGACCTCCATGGAGGGGATGGTCCGGAACAGATCCCAGAGGCATTCGAAGTGGTCCTCCATTTCGCGGCCGCCGCGAATCACGAAGCCCTTCTTCGGTTCCTTGATGCCGTCGAGCGCACCGCCCGGCAGCTTCAGCTCCTCCAGGATGGTGATCTCGCTACCGGGCAGCTGCCCGTCGCGAATCAGGAAGGCGGCCCCCGACATCGACGCGAGGCCCGCGCCGACGAACCACGCCGTCTTGCCCTCCACCTCCGCCGGTTTGCGTGGTCGCGCGAACGCCTCGTAATTGCCGCTGCTGTAGTACATGTAACTCCTCTCCTACTGGTTCGAAGTACTGCTACGCCGGACTTCTGTCAGGAGTACTTGTAGAAGCCCTCACCGGTGGCAATGCCGAGCTTGCCCTTGTCGATGTAGTTGTCCTGCAACCACTTCGCGAGCCGCTGGCCGTTCTCGTCGCTATTGGCGAGGATGTTGTAGGGGGTGGTGAGGCCGATGACATCGAGAATCTGGAACGGGCCCATGGGCGCGCCGGTGGCAATGCGCCAGGTCTTGTCGACCGCCTCGGGTTCGGCGTATCCACCTGCGGCGAGCGCCATTCCGGAGTTCAGGAAGGGCACCAGCAGCGAGTTGAGGACGTAACCCGCCTTTTCCTTGTGCAGTTCGATCGGCACCATGCCGATGGCACTCGCGAAGTCGACGACGGCCGCGAATACCGCGGGATCGGTCTCGGGGGTCCCCATGACCTCGGCAGTATTGAACTTCCACACCTGATTGGCGAAGTGCAGGGCGAGGAACCGATCCGGTCGGCCGGTGAAATCCTTGAGGGCGCTGGGCAATAGCGTGGACGAGTTGGTGGCGAAGATAGCGCGCTCGGGAGCCAGCTCACCCAGCTTCTCGTAGGTGCCCTGCTTGAGCGAGAGCACCTCGGGCACCGCCTCGACCACCAGATCGGCATCTCGAACCGCCGCCGCCAGATCGGAACTGAGCGTGATCCCCGCCGCCGTCCGCTCGGCCTTACCGGCACCGGCACCGGCCACCTCATCGCGATAGATCGCCGCCAGCTTGTCGAACCGATCGCGGGCGGCCTTCAGGGCGTCATCGCTGATGTCGTAGGCCGTGACCTCGAACCCACTGAACGCGGTCTGGAACGCGATCTGCGATCCCAGCACGCCGGTGCCCAGGACGGTCACCTTCCGGATGTCGATACTCATAGTTCTCCCTTCTCGGAATCTGTTGTCAGCGCGGTGTGGAAGCCCGCGACAATCTGGCTGATCTGCCCGCGCAGGTCGGCGGCGGCATCGGGGCCCGGATGCGCGCCGGTAGCGGGTTGTGCGAGTGCCAGATGCAGTGCGGCGAAGACGCTGCGACCGGCCAGTCGGGCCTGTTCTTCCAGCTGAGGTCCATCGAGTCCGTGCCCACCGGCGGTCGCTATGAGTCGTTCGGCGATATCGGCCTCTAGTCGGGCCACCAGCGCGAGCCCGTCCGCGCGGTACTTCTCCGCGGGCGACCCGAACAACAGCTCCCGCTGATAGGCGACGGCATTCTCGACGTGGTCCGCGGCCGCCTCCAGGGTCGGCCGCACCAGGGCGACCACCGCTTCCACCGGATCGGCCTGTAGGCGCGAAACCCGCTCCCCGGCCTCGAGCGCCGCCGTGAATTCCGCGTTGTACACCATCAACAGCAATTCGCCCTTGGACGCGGCATATCGAAACAGGGTCCCGGCCGCGATCTCGGCTCGATCCGAGATCTGCTGCGTCGTAACGCTCTCGAATCCGTATTCAGCAAACAAGCTGTATGCGGCATCGAAGATGCGGGACTGCTTATCCAACATCTTCCGTACGCGCCTTCCGACCTGCATTTCTCGAGGCGATGTGATCATCAAACCCATCCAGAACCCGGCCGTCAGTGAGTGAACTCATTTCCGAGCGTACTCTCAGTTACTAATCGTGCAACCCCCCACCGTTCGCCGCCCTGGCACAGTGGACGTGTGTCTATCGACCGCCGCGCCCGCGCCTTCACTACCCTGCGTGGTCTTTCCATCGGCGACGCCTTCGGCTCCTGTTTCGCCACCCCCGCGAATCACCCCGCCCCGCAGTCGCGTTCGCTCCCAGAGGGCCCGTGGCGTTGGACCGACGACACCGAGATGGCCTGCTCGATCGTCGCAATTCTGTTGCGCTACGGGCATATCGACCAGGGGGCATTGGCCGACTCCTTCGCCGAACGCTGGGATATCTACCGCCAATACGGCCCCGGAACCAATCGCATCCTGCGGTTACTTCGCCAAAACCGCGCCACCTGGCGCGAACTCGCCCCGCGCGTCCGGCACGGACAGGGCTCCTGGGGCAATGGCGCATCCATGCGCGTAGCACCCCTCGGGGCATTCTTCGCGGACAATCTCGATCGCGTGGTCGTCGAAGCCACCGCGTCCGCGCAGATCACCCACACCCACCCCGAGGGTGTCGCCGGCGCCGTCGCGGTGGCGGTCGCTGCGGCGCTGGCTGTTTCGGCTCCGGCCCTATCGGGCTATGACCTGCTGGACAATATCGCCGCTCACACGCCGCCGAGTATGGTGCGCACCGCGATGGCGAAGTCGCGGGCCCTACTTCAGAAACCCGATGTCCGCACCGCCGCAAGGTTACTGGGCAGTGGCGCCCGCGTCTCCGCCCCCGATACCGTCCCCTTCTGCCTGTGGATTACCGCCGCCTACCCCGACAACTACGCGGAGGCACTCTGGTCCACGGCGTCGGTGGGTGGCGATGTGGATACCACCTGCGCCATAGTCGGCGGCATTCTTGCTGCCCGGCTCGGCCTCGACGCCATCCCCGACGAATGGGCCACCCGCGCCGAGCCCCTTCCGGGCTGGGTCGAGTAGGCGGCCACTCCTCGCGGTGCGGCCGGGTGGCCGGTGGACCTATTAGTCAAATTTGGCTAGACTGTATTAGGTAACCAAATTTGGCTAATTGAAGGAGGAAGTGATGTCCACTGTGACGCCCTATGTGATGGTCGATGACGCGCAGATCTACCGCGATTTCCTGGAGCGTGCCCTCGACGCCGAGATCGTCCAGATGATCCCACTGGATTCCGATCCGGCGCGGACCATGCACGCGCAGGCTCGCATCGGTGACAGCGTGGTGTTCTTCGCCGATTCGGGACCGGATGGTGGACGCTGTCTGAGTTCGCCGACCGAACCGGTCCACGTTCAGCTGTGGGCCACCGTGCCGGATCCGGAGGCCGCGTTCGAACGGGCGATCGCGGCCGGTGCGATCGCGGCCAGGGCGGTGGTCGCCGAGCCGGACGGTAGCCGGGCGGGTGGGTTCGTCGACCCGTTCGGCACACTGTGGTGGGTCAGCAGCCCGGCTTGACCGGATGTAAGGGGAGCATGTGTCAGCGGTTCGACTGCTCGTGCTCGGCGCTGTGCGCCGGCACGGGCGTACCCACGGATATCAGGTGCGCGCCGATCTGGAGTCCTGGGGCGCGCACGAATGGGCACGCGCCACATCGGGTTCGGTGTATCACGCGCTCAAATCGCTGACCAAGGATGGGCTGCTCGTCGTGCACGACAGCATGCCGAGTGCGGCGGGCGGCCCGCCCCGAATGGAGTACGAGCTGACCGAGGAGGGGGAGCAGGCGTATTTCGACCTCCTCCGGTCGGCGCTGACCCACCGTGATCCCCGGCTCGACCTCCTCGCCGCCGCCGTCGGTTTCATCGATGATCTGCCAAGGGGCGACGCCATCGGCCTATTGCGGGAGCGGGTAAGGGAATTGGCGCAGTGGCGGGCGAGCATTACCGAGTATCTGCCGCCCGGTACGGATCTGGACACCTGGGGACCGGTCGGCGAGGTGATCGGCCTCTGGCTGAATACCGCCGACAGTCGTGCGGCCTGGACCGACCGGCTGATCGACCGCCTCGAGGGCGGCGCCTTCCGGATGGCCGATGACGCCTAGTCCGAACCGGCGGTGAGCTCGGCGGCGGCCTCGCGCTGGATCTGGTCGAACTGCTTGCCCATGGCCTCGGCGAGCGCCGTGGCGGCCGAGAGCGGTCGCACCATCACCATGAGGTCGTCGACCTTGCCGTCGGCGTCGAAGTGCAGGAAGTCGCAGCCGGTGAGCGCCTTACCCGCCACGGTCGCCTCGAAGAGCAGGGCGTGCCCGCGCCCGTCGGGACCGGCGTATTCGCGTACGTAGCGGAAGTCCTCGAAGACGCGCAGGACACCGCGCAGGATCGCCTTGGTGATCGCCTTGCCCTCGTAGGGCTTGAAGGCCACCGGACTGGTGAAAACGACATTGTCGGCCAGGAGTTCGTCGATGGCGGCCACGTCACGGTTCTCGACCGCCTTGCGGAAGGCATGCATGATTCGAACGTAGCCCACATACCCGTGGCGGTCAGTAGGCGTTGGCCCGATCTGCCCACTGTCCGGCCAGCTCCCCGGACAAACTGTGCGGAAACGAGATTCGATCCGGGTCACCGTCGGAGGTGTAGCGCTGGTCGGCGAGGCGGTCGAGCCAGTACGCGGAGTCGAACGGCACGGTATCGCGGCCCGAGCGAATGCGGGGGACAGCGGCCGGATCGACGGCTCCGTACGGGGAGGGGGCGGGGTTGGAGCCGACCAGCATGACCGCGTCGAAGGAGTAGGACACACCATCCCAGCTGCCCGCCGCGGCCACGGCGCGATCGGTCGGGGAAATGCCCAGCGGCAAGGCCATCGCGCGCACGGTGCTGCCCGGTACCGCCGCGGTGATGGCGCGGACGTTCTCCGCCAGTTCACGCTGCACCCCGGCGCTGTCGAGCCCGGACAGGTTGGCGTGCGTGGCGGTGTGCGCGCCGATCTCGTAGCCGTGCTCCGCCAGCCAGGGCAGTGCCCGTACCTCACCCGCGAACGGATCGTTGTTCACGAAGAAGGTCGCCGTGGGCGCGAAATCCGGGTAGCGGGTGCGGAATTCCTCGAGAATGCCGACGGCACAGTCGGGTGTCGGATCACCGTCCGGCGTGAACGAGATCTGGCTGGTCGTGGAATCATCGAAGGTCAGCACCACCGGATGCGTACCCGCCGGGATATCGATCCGGCCGGAGATGTAGTCGGACACCGTGATCGGGCGGTAGCCCTCCCGATACAGCCGCTCCAGCTCATCACGGAATTCCGCTGGCGTCTGGTCGTATTCACCGGCCGGCGTCTCCGACAGCTGGTGGTACATCAGTATGGGCACGACCCCCAGCTCGTTCGCGCCCACGGCGGCTGGATCCGGGGCGGGCGTCGTGGCCGGAGCCGATGTATCGGCGTGCGGTTCCGAGACGGTCAGCTCCGGCGTACCGCAGGCGGCCAGCATGAGTACGAGCGCCACACCCGCGGCGTGCGGGGCCATCTTCGACTTCCTGGGCATCCAGTCAACCTTAATGTGTGCCAACATCTTTCGGACCGGAGTCGCGAAGTTGCCATGGCGGGGTCGGCGGCAGTGGATAGTGGTGGGTAGTTGACACGAGAGTTGGAGTTCGCGTTGCTGAAGCGGGTCCCGCGCCCAGTGGGGTGGCGGTTGGCGGTAGTCGTCGTGGTGTCGGTGGTGGCAATCGCGATCGCCGCGGTGGTGGTCGGTGCGGTCCGGGGGGAGCCGGAGGGCATGGCGCTCAACGGAATTCCAGACGGCGTCGTCAACGCCGAGGCGCTGCGGGGGCTGGAACTGGTGGTGAATGCCAGCGGCCACGATCCGAATGCCGTCGAGCTGAAGCTGGACGGCGAGTCGGTCACCGGTCAGGTGGCCGGTGACACCGTGGTCTACCGGCCCGGTGAACTCGGCAGTGGCGACCATACGATCACCGCCGAGATCCCGGCGGGCGGGCTGTTCGGGTTCCTGCGCACCGGCCCGGGCACCTCGCGGACCTTCACCGTCGATGCTGAAGCACCCACGCTCGAACTCAACCAGCCGGAACGGGTGAACTCCTACCGCGAGCCGGTCACGTTGAGCGGCAAGGCGACCGGTGCCGAGCAGGTCACCATCGACGGCACACCGGCCGAGCTGGCGGCGGACGGGAGCTTCACCATCACCCTGCCGCACGCACCGGCGGGCGCGGCCGTAGTGGCGGTGGACGCCGCGGGCAATGAGACCACCCAGCCCATCACCACGACGGTCGAGGTGCCGCGCATGAGAGCGGTGCACGTCACCGCGCACGCCTGGTCGCACGACGGCCTGCGGGAGGCCGTGCTGGATCTGGCGCGGCAGGGCCGCATCGATACCGTCCAACTCGATATCAAGGATGAGGACGGCGTGATCGGCTACGCCTCCCAGGTCCCCGTCGCCCGGGAATCCGGTGCCGCCAGCCCCATCTACGACGCCCCGGCCGCGCTGAAAACCCTGCACGATATGGATTTACGGGTGGTCGGCCGAATCGTGGCCTTCCGCGATCCCACCCTGGCCGAGTGGGCATGGAACAGCGGTCGTCGGGACTGGGTGGCCCAGAATCCGGGTGGTCAGCCGTATGCCAGCGGCTACGGAGCGATCGCGTTCACCAATCTCGCCAATGCCGAAGTCCGCCGCTACAACATCGATCTCGCCACCGAGGCGGCCCGCCTGGGCTTCGACGAGGTCATGTACGACTATGTGCGCCGTCCCGATGGGCCGTTGTCGCAGATGGCCTTCCCGGGCCTGACCGATACGCCGAGCGTCTCCATTGCCGAATTCCTGCGCGAGAGCCGTGGTCTGGTGCGCGCCGCAGGCGCGTACCAGAGCGCGGCGGTCTTCGGCATCGCCTCCACCCGCCCGGACCAGATCGCCCAGGACATTCCGCTGATGGCCGAGCATGTGGACTACGTCGCGCCCATGCTGTACCCCTCGCATTGGAACTCCGGAGAGTACGGCGTGGCCAATCCCAATGGCCAGCCCTACGACATCATCTTCCGGTCACTGGTGGACTTCCAACGGCAAGTCGAGGGCACCGGCGCGAAAGTTATCCCGTGGCTACAGGATTTCAGCCTCGGGGTGAACTACGGCGATGCCGAAGTGCGCGCGCAGATCGAAGCGGCCGCCGCACAGGGCATCGACAGCTTCTTCCTGTGGAATGCGGCGACGCGCTATCACGGTGGTGGGATCGACCCGAATTGAACTCGACCTCAGTGCCCACGAATCCGGCTCGTATCTCGCCCGGGACGATCACCGGAATAATCGGGGTCCCTTGGGAATCACCGAGATCGAGATCGCGCGCACGCAGGGCGGCGTGGAATACCCGGGCGTTGTGCCACAGCCTGGCGACCCGTTCCGGCTCCTCGTCGAGGATATCCAGCCCCGCCGCCGAATTGGCCGCCATCGCGCTTGAAGTTCGACCCCGACGTCGAACCGTCCCGACCTGTCCTACCGGACGGTAACCCATGGGGCTACTCGTCAGTAGGTTGCACGGAGTCGATCATGCCGCCACCGATACATGTTGTGGCATATAACAATTCATTGCGGTATTACTCAAGGCGAGAACGTGTTCTCGAGTGCCGCGCACTCAAAGTGCGCACTGGGCAAGGTAATTGACTCAGACGGCCTTGAATTGGACATCTGGGACAATCCTCCTTCGTGTTATGCATATCGGCTATTGAGGTGTAGCCTGGTCGCGGCCCTGAATCGCGAGATGCTCGTTCGGAAATGGGGACTATCCTCGTGCCACCCACATCGGCATACGGCTGGGGTAGCGGCGTAATCGACCAGCTGTCCAGTCCGCCCACGGCGAATACCTATATAGACCCAGACACCGCCCCCGAGGTGATTGTCACCTACCAGCAACTCGACTGGGCGATTATCGCCGTCGCCTGCGTAGCGGTGCTGATCCTGTCGGTCATGGTGATGGTGCTGGTGAGCAATGCCGAGTTCGATGACGGCCCTCCGGCGACATCACCCACATCCGACACCTGTCAGCCCTTCTGCGCCGGGGTTTTCTAGCCGGTCGCCAAATACTTTGCTCAGCAAGGTGGTTCGAAGGTTCGCTCCGGTATATAGCGCTGCCAGACCTCTGGCGTGAGCACCGTACGGGTCATTCGGCACACGCGTTCGACCGCTGGCGCCGGATTAAGATCCAGCACCACGAGCTGGCCGTGCAAGCCCGCACCCAGCACCAGATCGCGAGCGGGGACCAGTGTCGCGAATACGCCGCCGGTCATGATGCCCGGTTCGAGGAGCGATGGGCCGAGTGCGCGCGGCGCGGCGCGGTTCGACACGTCGTAGAGGCGGATGCCGCCGGTGCTGTCGCCGGTCACCATACGACGGCCATCGGGTGTGATATCGGCCGTGGCGACCAAGGTGCCATCGGCGGGAGCGACCTCTCCGAGCCGGGTCCATCGATTCGGATCTTCGACATCCCAGAGTTCGATGGCCGCACGGCTCACCGTAATGAGGGTGCGCTGATCCTGCGGCAGGAACCCCGAGTAGAAGGGTGCGTCGGGCGCGCCCACGGTCCGTCCGATCAAACGGGCGCGGGCCGGGTCGGAGACGTTCCAGAGCTTCGCCACATTCTCGAGGGTGCCTGCGGCATTGGGCTCGCGCCCGATCGAAAAGATCAGGCTGCCATCATAGTTCGCCAGCATTCCCAGGGTGCCATCGGTGAATATCGACTCCGTGATCGGGGTGCCGAGCAGGCGGGGGCGCTCGGGGTCGGCAATATCCCAGAACTGTGCTTTCGGACGGTCGGAAGGGGTGCCGTCGAACTGGCCGGACAGTGTCAGCAGGGTTTTGTTCGCGCTGAAACGCGCGGCCGTCGCACCCGGGAACTCCGAGAGGACGCGCGGATGCGCAGGGTCGGAGATATCGAGGATACGCACCGGTGACTGTCTGCCCTGCGGTACCGCCATCAGGAGCATGCCATCCGGGCTGATACTGCCGGAGCCGCTCGCCATGGCGGCGATTCGCCGAGGTTCGAACGGATTCGCGAGGTCCCAGAGTTGCAGTTCCCCACTGTCCCAGCCGGTTACCATTCGCTGTCCCGCGTCGTCGACATACGCGGGGATCAGGTCCTGGGTGAGCCCGCCGACGAAAGCCGGAGCCGGTGACCACAGCTGCACGAAGCCGGTGGCGTCACCGGTGGCGAGCCGTCGACCGTCGGGTGCGAAGGCCACCGATCGCGATCCGTTCAGACAGGCGGCGGCCGGATCGGGGCAGCTGGTCGCACCGCTGCGCAAGGGCGCGCCGAGTTCGGCCGGGCGGGTCGGATCGGTGACATTCCAGAGACGGGCGCCGTCATCGCCGCCGATCGCGAGCGTGTGTCCGTCCGGGCTGAAGGCCAGCGACCACACTCCCGATCGGGAGTCGACCCGGACGGATTCGCTGAGCGGCCGTGGTTCGGTGTCGGTGATCGACCACAGGCGCACACTGGCTTCGGCCCACAGCGCGATATCGATGAGCGGGCCGCCCTGCCCGATAGCCACGGTCGCTCCGTCGGGGGCGAAGGCGACCGCATCGACTCGATGTGCCGGGTTCGCCGTGGGAATCGCTACCGGAGCACCGGCCCCGTCGAGTGGCCACACGAGCACGTGCGAGCCTCCGGACGGCTGAGAGAACTGCTCGTAGCTGCTCGGGGCATCGATCGGATTGCTCGCCGTGACCAGTCGATTCCCCTTGGGGGAGAAGGCCAGCGACCGCACCGGAGCAGGAGTGGAGAGCACGCGAGCCCTGACCGGCGCCGTCGGGTCGGCGATATTCCACAGCGTCACGGTGTGGTCGGTACTGCCCACCGCGAGGGTGCGGCCATCCGGGTGGAATGCCACCCGCAGTGCGCCGGACCCGTTCGTCAGACCCTGCCCCAATGTGCGCGGCCGGGCCGGGTCGGAGACATTCCAGAGGCGGATCGAGCCGGAATCCGTGGCCACGGCCAGGATTTCGCCGTCCACGCGAAAGGCGACCGAGGTAACCGAGGTCTGAACCTCCGGGAGTTTCGCTAATTCGCGCGGTTCGTCGCGCACCGACCACAGTCGGACGGTGCGATCGCTGCTCGCCGAGGCGAGCACCTCGCCGCCGGTGGCGAAGGCGACCTCGTTGACCGTATTGCTGTGGCCGCGTAGCGGTGTGGCCAATGGCAGGGTCTGGCTGCGCAGTACCCGCGACTCGATGCCCGGATCGTGGGGCCGGATGCGATCGGCGGCCAGGACCAGTTGCGCGGACAGCGACGGATTGGTGTCGACGAGCGTATCGGCCTCCGACAGCAGCGAGGCGATGAGCTTATCGGTTTCGCGTTGCAGCACCAGCTTGTTCTGCACGAAGGCGATCGAGGACAGCGCGAGCAGGATTACCACGGCCACGGCCGCAGCGATCCGCAATGCCCGGGTGCGACGCTGTTTCCCGGTGTGCGCGGCCGCTGCGGCGCTGAGGAATTCGCGGGTTACCGAGCTGACCGCTCCGCCCGCCGCGTGCGCACGGGCGATATCGAGTCGTGGGCCCGGGTAGAGCCGCGACGGATCACGTTCGGCGGCAGCCCAATCCGCGGCATCGATATCGAGTCGCTGTCGCTCCACGTAGCCGATCCGGTCCTCGTCGATCCACGCGCGTAGTCGAGGCCAGGCATCGAGCACGATTTCGTGGGTGAGATAGACCGAGTCGGCGGCGAGGGTAATGAGTCGGCTGCGTGCGAGTATCTCCAGCGCGGCGTCGGCCGAATCGGTGGCGATATCGGGAAGTTCGGTGCGGCGCACCGTGCGCCGGGTGTCCTTGCTGTCGCGACCGACATTCACCAGCGCCAGCAGCATGCGGCGCGCCACCACCCGTTCGGGCTCGGAAAGCGCCGTCCACGCCTGTTCGGCGGTGGCGGCGACGGAACCCGAAACGCCACCGGCCCTGCGATACCCGGCGACAGTGAGTTTGCGGCCCTCGCGGCGCTCCCAGGTGGCGGCCATGACATGCGATAGCAGCGGCAGCAGTCCCGGATCGTAGCCGTGGTGATCCGCACCGTGCATCTCGCACAGCTCGCTGACGACGAGCTCCTCCAGGCCGGTTTCCAAAGTGAGACCGGAGATCTCGGCAGGTCGGGTAATGGCCCGACCCAGCTCTTCCCGGCCCATGGGACCGAGGAGATAGCTGCGGTCACGCAGCGCCGCGAGGAGCACGGGATGCTCCATACACCGGGCGTAGAAGTCGGCGCGGATGGCGATGACGACCGTGGTCGGCACCGATTGCTCGGGTGTGGTGAGGGATTCGAGTGCCGTCACATAGGCCTCGTGCACCCAATCCTCCGGGTGGGCGGTGAACAGCTCCTCGAACTGGTCGACTATGAGCAGGCGCGGCCGCCGCGACTTCCATTCGATGTCGAGCAGCTCCTGTGCTGTCGTCCGCCCCGGACTGATGACGCGCACCTCGCGGTCGGCGGTCGAAGCGGGAATCAGTCCGGCCTGTAGCAGCGAGGACTTACCCGCACCGGATGCGCCGACCAGGGCGATGATGCCCGTTGCCGCTCCGACGAGTTCGGTGAGCTCGGCCGTCGCGCGTTCGCGCCCGGAGAACAGTTCGGCATCCGCCTGGCCGTACTGGGTCAGCCCCGGATAGGGACAGCCGACCGAGATGGGGAGGGCGGGCCGCTCGGCGGTGCACGAGGTCCACAAACGCCGCCACTGCCGTACATCCAGCAATTCGGCGGGCACCGGTTCGGCGCGCTCGCGGGCGGCGTCGATCAGGGTGAGCAGGACGGGCAGGAACGAATCCCATTTGGCCGGAACGTTGCGACCCGCCCGCCAATCGCTGATGCGCTGCATGGACACGCCGCGGGGTCGCGAGCCTTCCGGGAAGCGGGTCCGCGCGTGCTCCGCCAACCGCGTCAGTTTCGGAGCGCCCGCGGCGGTATGCAGCTGACCGAACCGCTCGGCGAATACGACCCGCGGCGCGGCGGACCGGCTCGCCTCCTCGCTTTTGGAACTCACTGCACCCCTTGATGACTCGGAGGTGAGACTACCGGGTGTCCGGAGGCGGATGCGAGGCGCCGAATTTCTCCGGTCCGGAAAACGTCCGCACCGGCCCCTACCTGCGAATTGTTTGGTTTCGGGCGATTGTTCGGTTTTGCCGGGGCCGGCCGGTTCCTAACGTTGTGGTTGCCCGAACGGACGAGGGGTCGGACGGGCTCAGTCGTCCGGGCACCGCGAGGGGAGTGCCCGGGCGACGGCCTACTTCCGCGCGGCCGGGGCCCGCGCGGCGTCCCGAATCGCATTCGCCCGGTAGGGCAGAGAGTTTGGTGAGCTCAGTGTCGGTAGACCTCGCCGAGATCCAGCGGGCACTCGCACAGGGCCGCGCACTGCATGCCATCGTATTCCCGGACACCGTCACCGACGACTTTCCGCCACGCTGGCAACCCATCCGCACCGCCGCGGACGCGATCGACCGTAAGATCGCCGCCCTGCACCTGTGGAACGCCGACTTCCTGGACCTGATACCGGAATTCGCCCACGCTCTCTACACCGAGCTGGCCGATGTCCGCATCGGTCGGCTCGGCGATGACTGGGTCCTCGTCTACGCCCTCGAACACCTCGAGTCCGACCACAGGCGTGTGGTCTGCTGGATAGGCTGGGACCCAGCGACTTTCGGGGCGGACGTCCCGCCCTTCTGGTTCTGCGTCCCCAGGCCGCTGCGCACCTTCCTCTCGCAGGTCCACGCCGGTTTCACCGCACCCGACCGCCGGTCCTTCGGGCCGCTGCGCCCCCGTGGCATGCGCACCCTCGCCGAGGCCGCCCGCTACCCCGATGGCATCCCCGGCTGGACCGCCGAACCCGCCTCGACCCGCACCCTGGCCGTGGCCCTGACCCAGACCGGCCTCTACGCCTGCGTCTCCTGCGACCTGGAACCGGGACTGGGGCTCCCGGTCTACGCGGGCACCATGGAACCCGCACAGCCCTTCGGCCGGTTACTCGACGAAATCCTCACCGCACGCTTCGCCGACCTGGATCAAGAATTCTGATTCGCGAACCAGGTGCTGTAGAACAGGTACGCCAGTGCACCGAGCGCACCGATAATGGTGATACCGAACAGAATCGGATAGGTCGCCGTGGGTATCGCGAGGAAGCGGACACACAGCAGCACACCCGCGAATACGGCTATGCCGAAGCCCACCAGACGCACCCGCGCGCTATCTCAGCCCCGGTCCGGATCCCGCAGTGCGGATTCCACGGTCAAGCACAGTGCCGCGCCCGCCACCAGGTCGATGCCGTAGTGCGCGCCGAGGCCGAGTGTGGCGATCAGGGTGCCGACCAGCCAGAACGTACCGCCCCAGCGCAACCAGCGCGGACCGCCGCGTGAGTGGATGAACAGTGATAACGCCCATGCCGTATGCAATGACGGCATGCAATTGCGTGGCGTGATGCCGTCGAAGGGCATCGGCCCGACCGAATCGGGCACGGGGGGCACCACATTCGGCCAGATATCGGCGAGTTCGTAGCCGTTGCCCCATGATCCGAAGGCCAGAATCGGCCCGACCACGGGAAACACCACGTACCAGAGGATGAACCACCGCCGCTCGGGATCCGGTGCAGCGGTTCCCGGAGCGCGCGACCGCGCCGATCACAGTCTGCTCGGCAGCAGCCTCCGTGGCGGACAGTGGGTGCGAGCGGATTTCAGTGTGGTCGAGCCAGCCGGGTCTCGCGGACGCGTCCGCGCAATATCACCGACTCGCCGAGCTTCCAGTGCTCCCGCTCGTCCGGTTCGGCCGCCTGCACCGCACCGACGGAGGCGAGTACCCGACTCTCATCGTGTTTGGCCAGTTCACAGAGGCGGGCGGCCTCATTGACGGCATCGCCGATAACGGTGAATTCGTAGCGGCGGTGCGCGCCGACATTACCGGCGACCACCCGTCCGGCGGCAATACCGATACCCGCGTCGAATTCGGTTGTCGCACCGACCAACCGGGTGCGGATGGCGCGAGCCGCCGCGAGCGCCGCCCCGGCGGAGTCCGCGAGCGGCGCGGGGGTGCCGAACACGGCCAGCGCGGCGTCGCCCTCGAACTTGTTGACCAGTCCGCCATGTCGCTCCACCTCGTCGACGACGATGGCGAAGAACTCGTTCAGCATGGTGACGATCTCGGTCGCCGGGCGGGTCGCGGTCATGGTGGTGGAGCCGATAATGTCGATGAAGATGGCGGCGGCCTCGCATTCCTCGCCGCCGAGTTCCGGATGACCGGCCAGCGCCGCCGCCGCCACATCGCGGCCGACATGGCGGCCGAACAGATCCCGAATCTGTTCGCGTTCCCGCAATCCCGCCACCATGTGATTGAAACCGCTTTGCAGTTCCCCCAATTCGGTGCCGTCGTAGACGGTGACCGCGACCTCGAAGTCGCCGTCCTCGACCCGCCGCAGCGCATTGCGCACACCGCGAATGGGTGCGACCGTCGCCGCCAGGGTCTGCATCATCAACACCAGGCCGAAGACGAGCGTCGCGCCGCCCAGTGACAGGACACAGACCGCGAGGCGTTCGGTGCTGACATCCATCCCGCACAGCGCCAACACCGCCACGATCATCAGCAGCGCCACCGGTGTGCCCGAGCCGAGTCCCCACACCAGCAGCGACCGCCCGAACACGCCGAGGCCGCGGCGTCGCCGCCGAGGTGCCGCATCGAGTACGCGCGCGGTCACCAGCCGCAGTGCGAATTCCGCGATCAGGTAGCTGTTGGCGCAGACGACGACGGCGCTGAAACCGACGCCGAGGACGATCTTGGGTATCAGCGCCGGATCGACGAGCCCGTACAGCGGGGCCAGCACCAGCAGTCCGCCGAACCAGAGCAGGGCCTGTTGCAGCACCAGGCGTCGAGGTACCGCGGCGGCCGCGGCCTGTTCGGCCTCGCTGGGCACCGAATCCGGATCGGTCGCCCAGCGCAGGGTGCGCAGCCCCCACACTGTTCCCCAGGCGAATCCGGCCGCCAGCGCGAACGCCACGTAGACCGGTACGGCCACGAAGTTCAGCAGGGCCAGTTCCCGGGTGAATATCGACGGCCCCGGCAGCACCAACCCGGTCAGCACCACCGCGACGACGACGCCGATGGAATTCGCGAAGAGTAGGGGCACGGTCAGTAGCAGTTGCACCCGGACCCGCCGCGACATCGCGCCCTCTTCGGCGGGGCCCAGCAGTCGCGAGCCCCAGGGTCTCGTGCCCAGCGCGGCGGGTGTCAGATCACTATCGACCATGGCGCCAGCCTATGCGGGCCGACCGGTCGCGTTCCGAAGCGTGGTCGTTCCGGGTCGGCGGCGCAGGAATCAACGCGGCGCGCCGACGTTGGCAAGGGGTATGACCACGGCACCGCACGCGACGCGCTTCTCGATTCTGGACCGCTCCCGGGTCCGGCAGGGCCAGACGCCCGCGCAGGCGCTGCGCGAGACCGTCGAATTCGCGCGCCTGGCCGAGCAGTGGGGTTACCGCCGCTTCTGGGTCACCGAACACCACAGCGTGCCCGGCGTGGCCGGATCCGCGCCGACGGTATTGGCCGCCGCCATCGCCGCGGCCACCGAGCGCATTCGGGTGGGGACCGGCGGCGTCATGCTCCCCAATCACCAGCCACTGGTGGTCGCCGAACAGTTCGGGGTCCTCGAGTCGCTGTACCCCGGGCGGATCGATATGGGTGTGGGCCGTTCGGTGGGATTCACCGACGGCGTCCGCCGGGCCCTCGGACACGACAAGGGCGACGCCGAGGACTTCGATGCCCAATTGACCGAACTCCTGGGCTATTTCGCCGCCGCCCGCAATGGTGTGCACGCCTGGCCGGCCGAGGGTCTACCGGTCCCCGCCTTCCTCCTCGCCACCGGTTCGGGAGCCCAGCGCGCCGCCGAGTTCGGCCTCCCACTGGTCATCGCCGCGATTTCCGGCGAGGACGCCATGGTCCGAGCAATCGACCAGTACCGCAACACCTTCCGACCCGGCCAGCGGAGCACGCCCTACGTAATCGTCTCCACCTCCGCGGTCATCGCCGACACCACCGCAGCGGCCCACCGCCTCCTGCTCCCCGAGGCCTGGTCCGCCGCCTACTCCCGCACCCAGGGTGAATTCCCGGCCCTGCTTCCCCCGGCGGAGATCGACCGCATCGATATGACGGCCCGCCAACGCCGCATCTTCGACGAATCCCTGCGCGGTCACATCCACGGCCCCGAAGCCACCGTCACCGTGGCCCTCGACAATCTCATCAGCCGCACCGGAGCCGATGAAATCCTGGTCCACACCAGCACATACGACCGAGCCGCCCGCCTCGACTCGCACCGCCGCCTGGCCGCGGCGGTCGGCCTGAACACCCTCGTAGCGGCGGAGTGACCCGACGCGCGTCCAGCGACTTCCGCCGCTGAAACCCTTGTCGCGGACCGCATCGCAGGGGCGGTGATACCCATGGCATGCCCCAGAACCCCGGTCAGGGCGTGCGCCGGGCTTACTGAATCGGCGTCGCTATGTCGCCTGCCCATCTCGTCATTCCGGCGTGCTTTTGGCCGGAATCCACACCGCCGCAGTAGTGGATCTCGGCCAAAAGCCTGCCGGGATGGCGGGGGTATGCCGACACCGCGGCGTCAACCTCGATGAGGAGGACGCCGTCGTATTCGCTCGGGTCGCCGACCTGAGCCGCCACGACGCCGACAGTCGGCCGCACCCGGATATTGCGGCACGCTCCAGCCGGATCGGCGGTCGGACAACACGAATCGATCCCGACGGTCGCGGTGCGCAGTATCGCCATGCCTCTGATGCCGTCGCGGCCCGTTGAAAGCGCTTGCGCCGATCCTCGATGGGGAGTGCTGAGCCGGACTCCGCGGCTACGCGCCGTAGCCGCCGTCGATATCCAGCTTCTGGCCGCTGATGAAGTCGGCGCGGTCGGAGGCGAGGAAGCAGACCGCTTCGGCGATATCCTCGGCATCGCCGAAGGTGCGCAGGGGGATATTGGCGCGGGTGATATCGAGTGCGTCGCTATCGATTTCGCCGGTGTCGATGAGGCGCTCCGCCATGCCGACGGTGGTCATACCGGGGCCGACGCAATTGGCGCGAATGCCGAATCGCCCCTCCTCCACCGCGATTGCGCGGATGAGGGCCTCCACGGCCGCCTTGGGGGTGCTGGACAGGGCATCGCGCACCGGGAAACGGGCGGTTGCGGCGGTCGTGATGGCGACGATATTGCCGCGGCTGTCGCGCAGATGCGGGAGTGCGGCGTGGGTGGCATTGAAGAAACCGGTCGCATCGTCCACCAGTTGTCTGCGGAAGTCGGCGGGGGTGACCCGGCTCAGGTGCACCATCGGCACATGCGGTCCGGCGGCGTAGACGAGCGTGTGAATCGCGCCGAATTCCGCGACCACCTCGGTGACGACCTCGGCTGCCCGATCCGCGTCGGCGAGGTCGAGCTGCCAGGAACCCGCCGTACGACCGCACGATGCCGCACTGGAAAACAGCTGTTCCAGCGCGTTCGCCGATCGGAAGTACGTCATCGCCACATTGCTGCCGCGTTCGAGCAGCATGCGCGTCGTCGCCTGGCCGAGACCGCCGCTGGCGCCGAGTACCAGTGCCACGCCGGAGCGGTGACCGAAATCGTCCATGCGTTCTCTATATCCCAACCGCGGCCACCAAGCAAATGCTTGGTTCACGCACTGCGACCGCTGAGTTGACCGCCGCCCGCTCAAAACGGGACTTCGGGTTCCACACGCAGTGTCGGCCCAGCCCCCGACGGGCGAAGGTGCCATCGCGACCTCGACCGCCATGGCGGACCGGGCACACTGATCAGCGATGAACCTGCCTGAACTTCCCGACCTGCCGGTCCGCCCGGCCCTGGCCGAGATCGCTGACACGCTGGCCGCCGACGGTACAGCCGTACTGGTCGCACCGCCGGGCACCGGCAAGACGACGCTGGTCCCCTTGGCCCTGGCCGCCACCGTCGAGGGGCGAGTGGTGGTCGCCGAGCCACGACGGTTGGCGGCTCGTGCGGCGGCAGCGCGCATGGCGTCGCTACTGGGGGAGCAGGTCGGGGAGACCGTCGGCTATTCGGTACGCGGTGACCGCCGAGTCGGGCGGGGGACCCGGATCGAGGTGGTCACCTCGGGCCTGCTGGTGCGGCGACTGCAGAACGATCCGGAATTGGCGGGCGTGGATGTGGTCATGCTCGATGAGTGCCATGAACGCCATCTCGACGCCGACCTGCTCTTGGCGCTGCTGCTCGATGCGCGTGGCGGACTGCGCCCGGATCTGCGGGTGCTCGCCACCTCGGCCACCGTCGCCGCCGACCGGTTGGCCGTCCTGCTCGGCGGTTCCGGCGGTCGGGCGTCGGTACTCGAAGTGCGGGGCCGCGCCTACCCGGTGGATTTCGCCTACGTGCCGCCACTGAAGGATGAGCGCATAGAGGCGCAGGTGGCGCGCGCGACGCGCACCGCACTGGCCGAAACCGCCGGCGACATACTGGTTTTCCTGCCCGGCGCGGCCGAGATCCGCCGGACTACCGAACGGCTTTCGGGGCTGCGCGATGTGGATGTCGTACCCCTGCACGGCAGATTGTCGGCCAACACCCAGGACATCGCGTTGCGGCCCGGTACGCGGCGGCGGATCGTATTGTCCACGGCGGTAGCCGAATCCAGCCTGACCGTGCCGGGTGTGCGCGCGGTGGTCGATTCTGGACTGTCGCGGGTGCCGCGCATCGACCACCGCCGCGGTCTGTCCGGCCTTGCGACCGTACGGGTCTCCGCCGCCGTGGCGGAGCAGCGGGCCGGTCGCGCCGGTCGTGAAGCCCCCGGCCGCACCTGGCGATGCTGGCCGGAGAATCAGCACGCCACGCTGCCCGCCTATCCCGAACCGGAGATCCGCACCGCCGACCTGACCCGCTTGGCGCTCGAATTGGCCTGCTGGGGAACGGCGGACGGGCAGGCGCTCGCCTGGTGGGATCCGCCGCCCGCCGGTGGTTTGGCGGCCGGGCGCGAGGTATTGCGAGCCCTGGGAGCGGTGGACGCGGACGGTGCCGTCACCGATCGCGGCAGGCGCATGGCCGCCCTCGGTCTACATCCCCGGCTGGCGCGGGCGCTGCTCGACGGTGCGGCCGTGGTCGGCGCGCAGCGGGCCGCGGAGGTGGTCGCGCTCCTCGATGACGACACCCTCGCGCCCACCACCGACCTGGTGGCCGCCATCCAGGCCCTGCGCAGGGACCGCCCCGCGCGGTGGCGGCGGGAGGTCGATCGTCTGGCCCGACTGGTCGATGGGCCACGAAGCGAGTTCGACGACCCCGCCTATGTTGCCGCACTTGCCTATCCGGAACGGCTCGCACGTCGTCGGGCCCCGGGGTCCGCGAGTTACCTGATGGCAGGCGGGACCGCCGTCACTTTGCCACCCCGTTCCGGTATTGCCGACGCGGAATGGCTCGCGGTAGCGGTCGCCGGGCGCGATCCCGGCCGCTCCGAGGGGCGAATTCGATTGGCCGCCACCGCCGATGAGGATCTGGCCCGCCGCGCCGCACCGAATCTGCTCGGCACTCGCGACGAGGTGGACTGGATCGAGGGCGACGTCGTCGTGCGCCGTGTGACGCGACTGGGCGCGATTGTGCTGTCGGAGCGGCCTTTACGCGATCCAGACCGCGCACTGGTAGCCGCCGCCCTGCGCCGGGGGCTCGGCGCCACCGGCCTCGACCTGCTGCGCTGGACCGCCGACGCCACCGCGCTACGACAGCGCCTCGACTTCCTGCACCGCACCCTCGGTGCGCCGTGGCCACCGGTCGACGACGAGGCCCTGCTCGCCGCCGCCGACACCTGGCTCGGCCCGGAACTGGCCACCGCCCGCCGCCGCACCGACCTCGAACGCATCGACGCCGGTCAGGCCCTGCGCCGACTCCTGCCGTGGCCCGAGGCCGCCCGCCTCGACGAACTCGCACCGGAACGCCTGGAAGTGCCCTCCGGGAGCAATATTCGCCTCGACTACGCCGCCGATCCACCCGTGCTCGCGGTCAAGGTGCAGGAGGTCTTCGGCTGGGCCGCCACCCCGCGCCTGGCCGACGGTCGTGCCGCCGTCCTCCTGCACCTGCTCTCACCCGCCCAGCGCCCGATCGCCGTCACCGCCGACCTCGCCTCCTTCTGGCACACCGGTTGGCCCCGGGTCCGCGCCGAACTACGCGGCCGCTATCCCAAACACGCCTGGCCCGAAGACCCCACCACCGTCCCTGCCCACCGCGGCACCGCCCGCGGGATCAACCGCGGCTCATCAGCTTCATGAGTGTGGCGGTATCGGTGGTGCGCGAGCCGCCCGCGAAAGCCAGGGTGGCGTAGGAACGTTCGGCCGCCTCGGCATGCCCCGCACCGCAGGCATCGGTCACCATGATCGGCAGGTAGCCCAGATCGGTGGCGTGCCGCACGGTGGGTTCGATACCGATCTCCAGGGCGATGCCCGCAATGGCGAAGCTGTCGAATCCCAAGTCGCGCAACGCCATATCCAGGGGTGTTCCCCCGAACGCCGACATGGCGATCTTGTCGAAAGCCATCTCGTTCGGTCCGGGTGTGAGTTCCGGTATCAGCTGGTACTGCGGAGATCCCTGTGGAAAGGAGCCGCGCACCTCGATCGGGTCGTCCACGCGCTGCCACTCCATGGCTGTCCGCAGCTGCGAGACGCCCGCCGCCGCAGGCGGAATCGACATGTGTCGGGTGTAGAAGACCCGAAACCCATTCTCCCGTGCCTTATCTCGTAGCTGGCCGCAGGCTTCCACAATCCGTTGACCATCCGGAATCTGCCGCACGATCCCCACCTGCATGTCGTAGATCACCAGCGCCATTCGCGCCCGATCGCACGCATCCTCGACAGTCTGCGGAATGGTCAGGCCGTAGGCATACCGCATACCGGCCTCACCTGGTCCGGTCGTACGGTTCGGAGACATCGACCGAGGCGTCCATCAGCGCCTCCAGCGGCAGCGGAGCGATCACCGGAATGTAGCTCCACTCCAGAAATCCCTTCTTGCTCAGCGGAAAATCGTCGACATAGCGCTTGGCCTCCTCGACGCTGTCGACCTCGAATACGATCACCACACCGGGCTCATCGGCCCGCGCGTAGTTCTCTCGCACAATCCCGGCCTTCCACAGCCGCCACACATTGGCGACTTCCTCGGGTAGGAAGGGCGTGATGGTCTCCATGGTGACCCCGGGCTTGAAGCGGTCGAAAGTAATGACCTTCATGGGATGTGAACTCCGTGTCTGCACCAGTACCGCTGCCGTGCGCGGCGGCACAGGTCCATGGAATCGCGATGATTACAGTGTTACAAGAACGCACTTTTCGGTAAGCACCCGAGGCGAGAGATGCCCACGAAGCGCTACTACTGCCCAGTCGAGGTAACCGTCGACCTGATCGGCGGCAAATGGAAACCGGTAATCCTCGCCCATCTCAAGGAGGGCGTCCGCCGCTACGGTGAACTCCGTCGCCTCATGCCGACCACCAGTGAAAAGATGCTGGTCCAACAGCTGCGCGAACTCGAGTCCGCCGGTTTCGTTCGCCGGACCGTCTTCGACACCGTTCCACCGCAGGTGGAGTACGACCTGACCGATGAGGGCTGGAGCCTGGTCCCGGTCTTGACCGCCCTCTACGAGTGGGGCGAGAAGCGCTGTGAGAGAACCGGAGTCACGGTCGAAACCGTTGCCCCACCACGCTGAAGGCTGGTCATAGGCTGCGGCTATGTGTGACAGGATCGGTTCATGACGCAGACGACCGATCGGGCCTACGAGTGGACGAAGGGACAGCTGCTCGACGGCCAGTTCGTCGGCGGTGAACTGATTTCCGAGGGGCAGATCGCCGAGGAATTGGGAGTTTCCCGTACTCCCGTGCGTGAGGCGTTTCTCCGACTACAGGCCGAAGGATTTCTCGAGCTCTATCCCAAGCGCGGCGCGATTGTCGTCCCGGTGGGGTTGGGTGAGGCGCGCGCGGTAGGTGAGGCGCGGCTGATGGTGGAGGACTTCGCGCTGGCTGCCGTTGCCGCCCGGGGCGCCGCGGCGCTGTCGAAGCTGGGTGCGGACCTATTGAAGCGACTGGATGCCGATTCGGAAAGTCAGCTGGCGGGCTTGGGATTTCATGAGAAATTGGTCGCGGCCGCCGGCAATCCGCTCATTGCCGATATGTTCCGCAATCTGTGCGATCGCCACCTGCGCCTGGTCGCCGCCGCCGTCGGGACCTACGGCCCGGATGGTGATGCCGAGGAGCATCGCGAATTGGCCGAACTGATCGCGGCGGGTCGCGTGGATGAGGCCGCGACGGCGCTGCGGCGGCATCTCGCCGCACTCTTCGGCGTAGCTCCGGCGCGCCCCCGCGACCTGGTGTAATCCGAAACGAACACACTCCGTCATCAATGTGCCATTGACAAATGGCGCATTGGGGGCTGATGCTCTAGTTATGACGAGAACAAGGTCAATGGCGACCTTCGGATCGGCGGTCCCCGCATCGGCCTCGCGACAAGCGCGGCTCGCGGCGATGGCGTCGGTTGTCGGGTTGCGACGAATCAATGGGTTGCTACCGCGTAATCAAGCGGGCATTCAGGTGGGGCGCGGGCTGATCGCCGGCGTAATGGCCGCCTTCGGGCCCACCCTGCCGGGCACCCGGGTGTCGCGGGTTCGATCCGGCGCAGTGCGCGGCGAATGGGTCCGCGCGGCCGGGGTACACCACGGCGAGCGCGCCATCTACTACATCCACGGCAGTGGCTATGTGGTGTGCTCGGCACGCACGCACCGGGGCTTGGCCTCACGGTTGTCGAAGCTGACGGGGCTGCCGGTATTCCTGATCGACTATCGCCTCGCTCCCGAACACCCGTTCCCGGCTGCGGCGGACGATGTCGAGGCCGGATACCGCTGGCTGCTCGGCAATGGCTATCGGCCGGAGAATCTGGTGATCGGCGGCGACTCCGCGGGCGGGCACCTGGCGCTGGATCTGCTGCTGCAGAACCCGCGGACCGAAACCCCGCAACCGGCGGGTGTATTCATGTTCTCGCCGCTGATGGATCTCACCCTGACACTGGCCGAGCGCCGGGATCGGGAGCTCCCCGACCCGATGGCCCCGGCCCATACCGGCCGCCGTCTCATCGAGCTCTATACCGAAGGGCAACAGCCTGATTCGCCGCGCCTGCGGCTCGAGATCCCGACGGGCACCGCCCTCCCGCCACTGCTGGTGCAGGCCAGTGCGGGGGAGATGCTCGCCGACGACGCCCAGCACCTGCACGATATGGCTGTTGCCGCCGGGGCGCGCAGCGAGCTGGAACTGTGGCCCGGCCGCATCCACGTCTTCCAGGCGCTACCTCTCCTGGTTCCCGAAGCGGTGCCGGCACTGCGCCGCGCCGAGCAGTTCATCGCGACCGCCCTGGCGGCCGCACCGCTCCTGACGAAGGTGAGTTGACCATGTCGATTCTCGACAGTGTGCTGCCGGTGTTCGGCAACCGCCGATCACACGGAGCCAAAGCCGTGGTGACGGGTGCGGGAAGTGGTATCGGCCGCGCGTTCGCACTCGAAATCGCCGCTCGCGGTGGGGAAGTGCTGTGCGCCGATATCGACAAGGACCGAGCCGATGAAACGGCCCGCTTGATCGAGCGCACCTACGGGCGGACCGCGCACGCTGTGTTCTGTGACGTATCCCGCCGCGAAGACGTGGAGAGTCTGGCACTGCACGCCGAGCTCATCTTCCACGGCCCGCCCACCCTGATCATCAATAACGCCGGCGTGGGCATCGGTGGAAAACCGGTGGGCGCTATCGGTTTCGATGACTGGCAGTGGGCAATGGGGATCAATCTCTGGGGTGTCGTACACGGCTGTGAGATCTTCGCCCCGCAGCTGCGGGCCGCCGGCCGTGGCGGCATCATCAATGTCGCCTCCGCGGCGGGTTTCGCCGCGGCCCCCGGTATGGCCGTCTACAACGTATCCAAGGCCGGGGTGATGTCCCTCTCGGAGACCCTGGCCGCGGAGCTGTCCGGCAGCGGCGTCGCGGTGACCGTGCTGTGCCCCACCTTCGTCAAGACGAATGTGGTGCGCGACGGCCGGATCGGCTCGGCCTCTTCGCGATTGGCCGACGAGCTCATGCGCCGGACCGGCTTCTCACCCGAACGCGTCGCGCGCACCACCCTCGACTCACACGACCACGGCCGCCTCTATGTGCTGCCCCAACTGGACGCGCACGCGGTCTGGCTGCTCAAACGGCATTTCCCCGCCCTCTACGCGCACGCCCTGGGTGTCCTCAACCGGGTACTGCCGCAAAACGATTCCGCGGTCCCCACGACCGTCCCGAGCAATGCGAAGACAGGAGTCTGACATGTCTTTCGACTTCGACAATATGTTGACCAAGATCGAGTCCCGGCAGTGGGCATTGGCCGATATCGACTGGGACGCACCGGGTGCCGAACTCATCGACCCCGCGCTGCACGCCAAGCTCAAGCCGTTCATGGCCGATCTGATGTGGATCGAGAATGTCGGTGCGCGCGGTTTCGCCGCCATGGCGCAGAAGGCGCCGACCGAGACACTGAAGCAGATCTACCGCTACTTCCACGCCGAGGAACAGCGGCACGCCAATGCCGAACTGGCCCTGATGCGCCGGTGGGGGATGCTCGACGGTGAGGAGATCCCGGAACCGAATATCAATGTCAAACTGGTCATCGACTTCCTGGACAAGCACGCCGACGATATGTCGCTGTCGTTCCTGGGCACCGTCATCCCCATGCTCGAGGTGGCCCTGGACGGTGCGCTGATCAAGTTCATTACCGATGAGATCGACGACCCCGTCGCGCAGGAGGTCTTCAAGAAGATCAATGCCGATGAATCACGGCACCTGGCCACCGATTACGCGGTCATGGAGCTGCTCGGCCACGCGACGGTGCGTAAACTCGCCGCCGATCTGGTCGGTGGCTGGGTCAAACCGTCGTTCATCGTCGGCGTGCTCAGCTATGTGCCGCTGCTGAACAAGATGCGCGACAATATCGTCGAGATGGGTGTCGACGAGGAGAAGCTCTACGCGGCCATGCGGAAGTTCAAGGCGGTGGGGGAGCGCACGCCGATCGCCAATCGGGTGCCGATGTACCGGATTGTGAAGATGCACAGCAGCTGGGTGATCAATCGCGACCATCCCTACCATCTGTTCGCCGACGCCATGGTCAAGGTGACATCGCGGATTCCGGATCGCTTCCTGGGACCGCAGCCCACCTGGTCCAAGGAACTCACCTACGAGCCCGTCGCATGAGCGAGCGTAGCGAGCGACCGGTGGGCGCAGCCGAGCGTAGCGAGCGACCGGTGGGCGCAGCCTCCACCGCCAAGCCACTGGACGTGGCAATCATCGGTGCCGGTTTCGCGGGTATCGGCGCGGCGATTCGACTGCGGCAGAAGGGCATTACCGACTTCGCCCTCTTCGAGCGCGGCGACCGGGTCGGCGGCACCTGGCGCGACAATACCTATCCCGGTGCGGCCTGCGATATCCCGTCGCGGCTGTACTCCTTCGCCTTCGCACCCAATCCGGACTGGTCGCACACCTACTCCGGCAGTGGCGAGATCCTGGGCTATATCGAGTCGATGGTGCGGAAGTTCGATATCGGCCCCAGCATTCGATTCGACCACACCGTCATCGGTATGGAGTTCGACGAGGCGAGCGGCCTGTGGGATATCACCTTCGCGGCCGATCGGCGAAAGGTGAAGGCGCGCACCGTTGTCGTCGCCTCCGGCCCGCTGTCGAATGCCAGCTTCCCGAATATGCCGGGGATCGAGACCTACGAGGGTCACAAGATCCACAGTGCCCGTTGGGACCACGACTACGACTTCACCGGCAAGAAGGTGGCGGTGGTCGGCACCGGCGCCAGCGCCGTGCAGATCATTCCGGAACTGGTCGAGCGGGCCGCGTCGGTCAAGGTATTCCAGCGCACACCCGGCTGGGTATTGCCGCGGGCGAACCGTCGCACCAGCGCGGCGACCCGGCGGCTGTACCGGCAGGCCCCGATCACCCAGCGGCTGGCACGTGATGCCTGGTTCTGGGGACACGAGTCGGTGGCCCTGGGCGTTGTCTGGAATACGCCGCTGACCCGGGTGGTCGAGTCGGTTGCCCTGCTGCATCTACGATCCCAGGTCGGCGACCCCTGGCTGCGTCGGCAGCTCACCCCGGATTTCCGGGCGGGCTGCAAGCGCTTGCTGATCAGCAATGACTACTACCCGGCGCTGCAGCGGGAGAACTGCAAACTGATCACCTGGCCGATCGCGCGACTGTCCCCGAACGGTATTCGCACCGCCGAGGGTATCGAGCATCAGGCGGACTGCATTGTTTTCGCCACCGGCTTCGATGTCTCCAAGGCCGGTGCCCCCATACCGATCACCGGTCGCGACGGCCGCGTGCTCGGGGACGAATGGAGCAGGGGCGCATACGCTTTCAAGAGCGTCGCGGTCTCGGGCTATCCGAATCTGTTCCTCACCTTCGGTCCGAACTCCGGCCCCGGCCATAATTCGGCGCTGGTCTACATGGAGGCGCAGATCGAGTACCTCACCGATGCCATCGGTGTGCTACTCGCCCGTGATCTGCGCATGCTCGAGGTGCGGCGCGACCGCCAGGACCGCTACAACGCCCGGTTGCAACAGCGGCTGGGCTCCACCACCTGGAACTCGGGCTGCCGCAGCTGGTATCTCACCGAGGACGGCTTCAACTCCACCATGTACCCCGGATTCGGCACCCAGTACGTGCGGCAGTTGGCCCGGGTCGAACTCGACGATTACGTCCTGACCCCTCGGGACGCGGTGCGGCTCACCGGTGCCGACAGCGGAATCGCCCTTTCCCTCCGCTAATGTCGACGCGAGGTGTTCCGCCCATGCCCTCGGTGCTCACCCGCACCGGGGCATGGGCGCTGCGCCTGGTCGACCGGCAACCGCGAGACAGGGAGGGCGAGACTCAGATGGCGGAGTACCGCATCGACGATCTCGCCCACGCCGCGGGCACCACCACCCGCAATGTGCGTGCCTATCAGGAACGCGGCCTGCTCCCGACCCCCACTCGGCGCAGCGGTCGCGCACTCATCTACGACGATTCCCACCTCGCCCGGCTGCGGATTATCGATTCGCTACTGCAGCGCGGGTTCACCACCGCGCATATCGCCGATTTCATTACCAGCTGGGAAACCGGCAAGGACCTCACCGAGGTACTCGGCCTGCAACAGGCCGTCACCGCCACCTGGGGCAAATCCGAAGAGCCCCTGGAGGTTCCGCGCGAACTGGTGGACACCTTCCTCGGCGATGTGGACGGCGATCCGGTAACCGGTGCGGAACTCGAGCGGCTCGCCGATCTGGGCCTGGCCCGGTTGCACGGGGATACCGTCGAATTCACCCAGCCGGAACTGCTCGCGACCTTCGCCGCCCTGCACGGCTACGGGTACCACCTGGACAGTCTCATCGATGTCTACGCGGCGGTCGGTCAACGGGTCGACGATATTGCCCGGCTCATGGTCACCGCCGCCAAGGATCAGATTGTCGCCGAGCACGGGCCGGGCTGGCTCCCGGATACCGGTGCCGAGACCGCCGCCCTGACCAAAATGCTCAATCACCTTCGCGAGCTCGGCGTCACGGCGGTGCAGAACACGCTCGCGCAAGCCCTCGACCGGGTACTGGAGAGCGAACTCAGCGCCTATCTGGAGATCGCCGTCGAAAAGCGCAGCGCCGAGAAGAAGCCGCAGCCCTAGCCCACGCCAGCTGGCGAGTTCGCGAAAACCTCAGAGGCGGAGTGACTTCGACTCCAGGCGCCGGGCGGTGCGCGCGGCCATCAGAGTGGATATGCCGGTGGGATGCAGCGGGTCGTACCCCGTCATCTCGGAGATTCGAGCCAGTCGATAGGTGACCGTATTGCGGTGGATGAACAGCGCCCGCGCGACCGCATTGTGGTTGAACTGATTGTCGATGAACGCATCCAGGGTCTGCGCCAGCACGGGTTGGTCGTCGAGCGGTGCGAGCAGCGCGGCCAATGTGCGCCGGGCCGGGCCCGCCGTCGCGATGGCGTACTCGAACATCATGTCCTGTTGACGGCAGACGACCGCGGGTTGGTGGAGGCAGCGCGCCACCTCGGCGACCGCGCGCGCCTCGGCATAGGCGGCGGGAACATCGGTATGCGTCGGTGCGGGCGCGACCCCGATCCAGAACTGCGGATGCGGACCGGTGTCGCGGATGGCCAGCCGAGCGGCCAGCGCGCCCACCGGATCACCGTCGGGTTCCGGCATGGGTACCAATGCCGTCCATCCGCCACTGTCACGATGCAGCAGCGTGCCGGGCAGATCGGCGATCCGGCTGCGCAGACCGGTCAGGGTGCCGGGCGTCGGTTCCCCGAGCCGCACGACCGCGATGAGGAAGGCATCGGCGATCGGCACCTCGGGATCGTGTGCCCAGCCGCTGGGATCGCGCCCGGTCAGCAGGGCGTCGGCGATTTCGCGCTGCCGTTCGAGCAAATCCCAGCGCGGCTGGCGGGCGTCCTCGACGAGGGCGTTGGCAATGCGGGACATGATCAGACTCAGGTACTCCGTCAGCCGCAGACCCAACTCCGGAATGACCGGGTACTCACCGGGATCGAGCAGCCGCATCAACTCCGACCAGAAGAAGCCGCTGCCGACCCGATAGTTGGTGAGGGATTCGGTCAGGGGCATTCCGTCGTGGACCAGGTTCACCACCCGGTCCACCAGCGGCTGGGTGTCCTCGGAGGTCGGTTCGAATCCCTCGACCAGATAGCGGAAGAACAGCGCGATATTGAGTTTGGCGCTCACCACGAAATCCGCGTCCAGCATCGAATGCGGGATGGCGTCATAGGGCGGTGCGTCGGCACTGAATTCGCCGACCAGGGCGGTAGCGCGCTGCCGTAGCCGCTCGAATACGGCCGCGCGCGCCGCGATGTCGGTGCCCATCAGCGACCCGGGAATCCCTCCGGTAGCAACTGGAAGTCGGCCTTGAACTTCGGCCCGGCCGGCAGGCCACGCAGCAGTGCGCTGATCCAGGCGACCGCGGGCGGCCAGCCGGTCACGGCATTCGTGATGTGCTCGGGGATGGGGCTCGTATAGAACCGCAGATCCGCGCCGCGATCCCAGTAGGACTGCACGGTCGGCAGCACCACCGATGGCGGAATCAGCTCATCCCATACGCCGTGCCACCACAGCACCGGGGAATCGGGAATGTATCTGCCGAGGCTGTTGTCCTGGAGGACCTTCATGACTGCGGGTGACGACTCGAGCGATTTGCCGGGCTGGAAGTATTCGCTGATCGGCCGGTACATGCCCGTGGCCGCAATGGTTGCGTAGCAGCGGCTCTGGAAGTCCGCGACGAGCTGCTGGCCCTCGGGGGTCAGCAATTCCGCAGCATTGAATGCCTCCGGATATTCCCGGGAAAGGCTCGCGAATCCCAGCCACATGGTGAAGTTGCTGATTCCGGTCAGTCCGGGCTGGGCCCGCGTCGCATATTGCGCCTGCGCCACCAGGTCGCCGGGCGTCCCGCCGATAGCCGTTCCCAGAATTCGAACATCCGGCGCATACGACTGCCGCAATTCGGCCGCGCGCAGGGAACCGGAACCGCCGCCGGAGTATCCGTAGAGCGCGATACCGGAATCGGTGAGACCCAATGACGCATCGTTCTTCATCGCCCGGAGGCTGTCGAGAACCATCTTGCCTTCGTCATAGGTGTTGAAGGTATTGAACTTCCCATCGAAGTCGGGCACGTTGATCGCGAAACCCTGTGCGAGCCAACCACTGACCAGCGTGGCCTCTTTCAACGTGCCGACCTGCAAGGTGTACGAGGGGTTGCAGGCCGAACTGGTGGAGTCGATGGCCTCCTGGAACGACACCACCGGCCGCGCGCTGCCCGACCACGGAATTCCGGGCACGATCACCGATGTCGCGGTGACGATCGGATTGTCGTGTACATCGTTGGTCCGGTACAGCAGCTGTTTGGTGTACACGGGGAACGGAATTCCCAGCAGCCGGGTCTGCACCTCGCGTTCCCGCACCACCTGTCCGGGCGCGAAATCCGCGATATTCGGCGGATCGCTGTACCACGGGTCCTCATCGGGTGTGGGAATCGGCAACATGTCGTAGAGCCACGGCTCCGACGGCAATTGCGGCAATTGATTCTGATCCGGCGGAAATGTCGGTGGGAACCCGGGCTCCGCCGAAACCACCCCCATAGCACCCGCCACCAAGCATGCCGACATGGTGAAAACCACCAGCCGCCGTAGCCCAGACCTGCTCATCGACCCCTCCAAACTCCATTGTTCGCACGCGGTCGACTGTGATTCGTCCGGTGGGATTCAGCTCACACCACACGAAAGCCGTGCGCAATCGACGAAGCGCCGAGTATGGATAGGGGCTTTTGTGCACGTGCACAAATGAGTTCTCGGGGCTCTGCCGACTCGATGGGTCTTGACTGATACTTTGGTCAATGTGGCCGACCGGCAGACCTTGATCCTGCGAGCAGCGACGAAAGTCATCGCGCGGCGAGGCGTTCGGGGCCTGCGGGTGGAGGAGCTGGCGGCCGAGGCCGGGGTGTCGACCGCCCTCATCTATTACCACTTCAAGGACCGTGCCGGGCTGTTGCGCCGGACCCTGGAGTTCATCAGTGACCGCGCCGAGCGCTATACCTTCGACGACGCGCCCGCCCCCGGATCGCCACGCGCGGAACTGGAGCAGGCACTGCTGCTCGAACTCCAGGATGATCCGACGGTGCGGGAAAACAGCACCGCCTGGGGCGAATTGCGGGCCAGCGCCGTCTTCGAGCCCGAGCTGCGCGAACAGCTGGGTGCGTCGACCCGGTACTGGGTCGACAGCATCGCGGAACTGGTGCGGCGCACCGCGCCGGATTCCGCGACCGCCCCGCCGCTGGCGATCGCGGAACGGCTGACCGCGCTGGTCGAGGGACTGAGCCAGCGCTGGTTGAGCGGTTCGATCACCCTGGAGTACGCCCGCGAACTGCTACACCAGGCGATTGCCGCCGAACTCGGCGAGAAGTTACGCCCGGTGTAGCGCGGGTTCGTCCGAGCCCGACTCAGGCGGTCGGTCGCCCCGGCTGATCGTGGGTCGAGCAGTGGATGCCGCCGCCGCCGGAGGCAATGACATCGATCGGCACCGCGACGATATCCCGGTCCGGGAAATGCTCGCCCAGAATCCCTTTCGCTTGATCATCGGCCCGGCGGTCGCCGAATTCGGGCAGGAATACCGCGCCATTGGCGATATAGAAGTTCGCGTAGCTCGAGACGAAGTCATCGCCCATATCGGTGAAGCGGCTCGGATCGGGCTGTGGGAGGTCGATAACGGTCAGTCGGCGGCCACGGGCGTCGGTGGCTTCGGCGAGGACCGGCCGGGCCTGGTCGGATGAGCGCGACCAGCTGTCGGCCGGAGTGCCGGGGAAGGGCGTGTCGAGCAAGACTACGCCCGGTGCGACAAAGCGGGCGAGACAATCGATGTGGGCATCGGTAATGTCCTCGCCGCGAACACCTTCCACCCAGATGACCTGCTCCACGCCGAGGGTCTGCGACAGGTCGGCCGCGAGCTGATCGCGGCTCTTCCCGGGATTGCGATTGTCGTTCACGATCGAGCTCTCGGTGACCAACAAGGTGCCCTCGCCGTCGGTTTCCAACGCGCCGCCCTCGGTGACCAGCGGTGCCGATAGGCGCGAAATCCCGTACCGTGACAGCAGATTGCGGGCGATCGCGCTGTCGATCTCGTGCGACTGCTTATTTCCCCAGCCATTGAAGTTCAGATCGACGCCGACGATTTCGCCGGACTGCTCGATGAACGTCGGGATCATGTCGCGGGCCCACAGATCCTCCACCGCCAGCGGGACCACCTCGACGCCGTCGCCGCACGCGCGCTGGGCCGCCGTCACCTGGTCGGTCATCGCCAACATGACAACTGGTTCGTACTCCGCGATCGCCTGCGCCAGTCCGGCGATATCCTCGCGCACCTCGCCGAGGTACTCGCCCCAGCTCGCATGCGCTGGCCACTGCATGAAGGTGCGCGCGTGGCTCTCCCATTCGGCTCCGAGGCGACGACCGATGCTCGAGCCGCGGGATTCGCTGGCTGAGCCGCATGCCGAGAGACCGGCTGCGAGCATGCCGGCCCCGGCGATGGCGCTCAGGGCGGTTCTACGGGACATGGCGTTCTCCCACATCGTGGTGCTCCATTGGTAGGACCTTCTGACTGAAATATCAGTCAGGAACTACCATAGCAGCACGATATATCTCGCCGCGGTACCGGGTCGTCACGCAGCTTTGTGACCTGGGTTTGCGGTGGGCCCGAGAGGGCTACCTAGGGGTGTGAACGTTGAGGTGACCCCGCTACCCGGCATCGGTGTGCGCAAGGATTTCCCGCTGGACCGTGCGCGCCGTCGGATCGGGGTGATCGATCATCGCGACGGCACCATCGACCTGATTGTGAGCAGGCCCAGGCATCCGGATGTGACCGAGCAGATTTCCCTCTCGGCGCAGGAAGCGGCCGTTCTGGCGAATCTGCTGGGGGCTCCGCAGCTGGTGAGTCGGCTGGCCGAACAGCCTGAAGTGGGTGCTGTGAGCACGCGGCAGCTGTCGATCACGGCCGGTTCGACATATGACGGTCGGCCGCTGGGGGATACTCAGATGCGCACGCGGACCACGGCTTCCATTGTCGCGGTAATGCGTGCGGGTCAGGCGATTCCGGCCCCGGGGCCGGACTTCACCATGACCGCGGGTGATGTGTTGGTTGTTGTCGGCACCGAGAACGGACTCGCGGCCGCGGCCAGAATTCTCCTGCACGGTTGAGCCGAATTATGCTGCGAAACGAAGCGATCGGCGACAGTCACTGCAGCGTGACGCGCGCGCCAGCGGCCTCCAACTTGATTTTGGCGGAATCGGCGGTACCGGGGCTCACCTGTTCCAGCACCCGCGTCGGTGCCGATTCGACGAGATCCTTCGCCTCCTTCAGGCCCAAGCCGGGAAGTACCTCCCGCATGGCCTTGATGACCTGAATCTTCTTGTCGCCGAACGACTCCAGAATCAGATCGAATTCGGTCTTCTCCTCGACCGCGGCTGCCGCGGGGGGCGCGTCCGATGAGAGCGGTGCCGCGACGGGTGCTGCGGCAGTCACGCCGAACTGATCCTCGAAAGCTTTCAGGAAGTCCGAAAGCTCCAGCAGAGTCATACCTTTGAATACATCGAGCAGTTCGTCGATGCTCATCTTGGCCATAGTCATCCCCCTACGCACACGACTGGGATGACTCCAGGCTACGCGGCTTGCGGTGTGCTTTCGGGCCCTTTGCGCAGCTCGTCCCGGATCGCACCATGCAGTGCGCACCGATGTGCCGGACCGGGGGTGACATATGCCGGATCCAGCCGTTGTTTGAAGGTGAGGTTGTCACGCCGCCAGCAATCGACGCAGACCAGTTTCTTCATGTCGTCCTCCTCGGGCTCCCGCGAAAAGCTCGTGCGGGGGGAGTTCCCCGTTCCGCCGTCGATCAGCGCCCCTATACCCAATTGCACATCGCGATGTCGTCGGATCGTTACCGCCGCCATTGTTTTCGGCTCTCGCCGCCCGTGGTCACGCGATTTCGAGATATCGGCCGATACCCGTCGATTGATATCCCCGCCTGACCTCGACGTTCGGCGCGGGAGCGGTATTCGGGCAGTGCCGGGCGGCTACGGTGGCTGGAGGTATCGGGTGGCGGTGGAAAGGGGCTCGAGGTGCGGGAACTCCGGGTGGCGGTCGTGGGGTACGGGTTGGCCGGGGCGGTATTCCATGCACCGTTGATTGCCGCGGAACCGGGTATGCGGGTGGCGGTGGTGGTGACCTCGTCCGCCGATCGGGCCGAGCAGGCGCGGCGGGAGCATCCCGGGGTGCGGGTGGTGGCATCGGCCGATGCGCTGTTCACCGACCCGACGGGGATCGATCTGGTGGTGATCGCGACGCCCAATCGCACCCATGCGGATTTGGCGCTACGGGCCTTGGCGGCCGGGCTGCCGGTGGTGGTGGACAAGCCGTTCGCGGTGACCTCGGCCGCGGCCGAGCAGGTGGTGGCCGCGGCGGACCGGGCCGGGCTGGCACTGTCGGTGTTCCAGAACCGGCGGTGGGACAGTGATTTTCGCACCATCGCGGCCTTGATGGCGGACGGTGGGCTGGGTTCGGTGCGCCGGTTCGAATCGCGGTTCGAGCGGTGGCGGCCGGAAATCAAGGGTGGCTGGCGTGAGGTCGGCAGCGCCGAGGAGGGTGCGGGGATTCTCTTCGATCTCGGCAGCCATCTGGTCGACCAGGCGCTCACCCTGTTCGGCCCGGTCAGCGAGGTCTACTGCGAGTTGGACGGCCGTCGTCGCGGCGTGCGGGCCGATGACGACGCCTTCGTCGCACTCACCCACGTCACCGGTGTCCGTTCCCATCTGTGGATGAGCGCCGTGGCGACGCAGCTGGGTCCGCGGTTCCGCGTGCTCGGCTCCGAAAACGGCTATGTCAGCTACGGTCTCGACCCGCAGGAGGCGGCGCTGCGGGCCGGCCGCCGACCGGGTGACGGAAAGTCCTGGGGCACGGTCGAACCCGAGAGCTGGGGAATGTTCGGTACCGATGGCGATACCCGACCGATTCCCAGCGCGCCCGGCGATTATCCCGCGTTCTATCGGGCGATGGCCGCGACGCTGCGCGACGGGGCTCCGGTCCCGGTCGATCCGAACGACGCGGTCGAGACGCTGAAGATACTGGAACGAGCACGCGAGATCGCTTCCGGGCCTTCGGTATAGAAGCGGACTGAGCCCCTTGCCGCCCAGGTATCGTCAGCAGCCCGTCGCGGTCTATCCCTGCGCTCGGGTCGCGAGATAGACGGTGTTGGTCGACCGGCTCCGAATAAGCGGATTGTCGAAGAACACCTGCTGGGCCTCGACATCGGTGAAGACGGAACCGAGGACCGCGAGGAATTCGTCATCGGGCGCGTCGTCGGACCACAGTGCGAACGTGCCACCCGGGGCCAGATGCGCGGCGAACGCCCGCAATCCGTCGGCGGTGTAGAAGGCCGTATGCGGGTGATGGAGGACATGGCGTGGCGAGTGGTCGATATCGAGCAGGACCGCGTCGTAGGTGCGGCCCGGCCGCTGCGGGTCGAATCCGGTCGCGCTCGCGGCGGCGGCGAAGAAGTCCGCGCACACCAGCGCGACGCGGCTGTCGGCGGCCAAACCCACGGTGTCGGGCAGCAGATCGCACTGGTGCCAGTCGATGACCGCATCGGTGTATTCGATGACGGTGAGCGTACGAACCCTGGTATCGCGCAGGGCTTCTCGTGCGGTATAGCCCAGACCCAACCCGCCGACAACGACATCCAGATCCGCACCCGGCGTCCGCGCCAGCCCCAGTCGGGCCAGCTCACACTCCGCGACGGTGAACAGACTCGACATGAGGTACTCGTCATCGAGCTTCACCTCATAGATATCGGCACGCACCGTCGGATCGAACCGCCGGCGCAGACTGATCTCGCCCATCGGTGTCCGCTGCCAGCCGAGTTCCTCGAAGTGTGCGCTCATCCACTGACACTAGGCCCGGCCGGAGAACAGCGGTGGCGCGCCGTGCGCTTATTGCCGCTAGCGAAATGCTCAGCGCCGACGCCGACGCCGACGCCGTCGGTGCGGCGCAACGTGCGACCGGTGGTCGCTGCGAAGTCCAGCTGTGGCCGGGCATGTTCCACGTATTCCAGGTGGGTCATCGGCTCCTGCCAGAGGCGCGCGCCTTCCTCACCGCCGTCGAGCAATTCATCGCCGATGTCGAAACCACCGCCCTCACCGGGGATCCGCGTCCGGTCTGATACCCGTGTAGTCCCGCAGGGTCAGTGGTGGTCGGCCGGTGAACTGCTCGATCGTTTCGGTGACACGGAAGAGTTCGTGGCCGGAGCCGATGGCGGCGAACATCGTCCAGAGGTGGGTCAGGTGTTCGACGGTGACCTCGTCGCGGTAGATCGACATGGCGGTGCGCGCGTAGTCGTCCGGATCTACGGGGACGTAGGGAACGCCGAAGGCGTCGGCCGCCTGCCCAACGGTCATGATCTCACCCGCGAGCCAAAGCACCGGATCGACCGGTCCCTCGGCGCGCAGCACGCCGGCGCCCACCGCGGCGACGTCCGCCGCCGCGATCAGGGGTAGCACCGTCTCGGGGGAACCGAGCGGCAGCGCCAGCTCACCGCGATCGCCGATCGCGACACGCAGATTATCGAAGAACACCGCGGCCCGCAGATGCACCGCACCGACCTCGGCGCGGTCGAGAACCTGTTCGGCCACCCAGTGCCGACGCATATGTGGAGTTCCCGCGTTCGGATCCGAACCGAGCTGCGATACCGCGACCACTCGCTGCACGCCCGCCTCATGGGCGGAGGTCGCGAAAACGGCTGCCGCATCGAGCATTCCGGCGGTCACCGGATAGGTGAAGTACGCGCGCCGCACGCCCTGCACGGCGGGTCGCACGGCGGTGACCTCGCGCAGATCACCCACCACGATCTCAGCGCCGAGATCCTTCAGTTCGGCGGTGCGCGCATCATCGCGGTGCACGAACGCCCGCACCGGAAGCCCCGCGCGCACCAGACTTTCGGAGACCATACGCCCGGTCGCGCCCTGGCTACCGCCACCCGCGCCGGTGACGAGAATCGGATGACCGGGAGAACTTCCGAGGATCGGATCATTCATGTCCTGTCCCCTCATGACTGTTTCGGCAGCTCGAGCGTGAACGCGCCACGACCGGCGAGAGTGGTCAGGAAGTCCACCGGGTCGAAAGCCTCGGCGGGACTGGCGACTCCGCTCTTGGCGGCACCCTCGGTGAGCCGGATCGCGGCCTCGACCGAGGCCAAGGCGGCGGCCCGCCACAGATCACGACCGCGCAGGTGCCCGGACGCGGCGCCCTGGGCCCCGAAAATCTGTGTGGCAATGGTGAAGTCGCTGTTGGCGCGCGCTTCCGGCTCGACGTTCTCGCTGGTGAAGGCCTGCTCCTCCTCGAAGGTGCGGGCGGTCAGCTGCGCCTCCACCGAACGGGTCCTGGTGTGCCGGGGGATGGTTACCGCTTCCGGGAACGGCACCGGGGCTATTACCGTGCGCGGGCCGACCGGCGGAGGAAAGGCGAACACCGCATTGCGCGGCTCCACGAATCCGACCTGCTGCTCGCCGTCCGCGAATCCGATGCGTTCGGTATCGGCGAAGAGCAGCCGCGCGGTCTCCACCGCCCCGTGGGTCATCATCCAGTTGCTCACCGCGTAAGCCACGGTAATGCGGTCGATCTCGGGAACACCGCGCGCGACCGCACCCGCGAGCAGATCACCCAGGCCGCCGTAGAAACTTACGCTGGGCAGCATGGCGATACCGGCGCGCTGCGCCCGTTCCTGGAAGGTATCGAACAGCCGCCGCACATGATGCACCTCGACGGCGTGATCGATGTAGTGACAGCCACCTTCGACGGCGGCCGTGGCGACCGGGAGTCCCGTAGTGGCGAAGGGACCCGCGCAGTGGATGACGACATCGGCGGCTTCGGCGAGGGCGCGCAGTGCGGCCGGATCGTCGAGGGCGGCGGGCAGGACCCGGCTCTCGCCGAGAGTGGCGAGCGCATCCGGATTCCTGCCGGACAGCAGGACATCCTTTCCGCGGGAGCGAAGTTCGGCGGTGACCAGCCGACCGGTGTGACCGGTGGCCCCGTAAACGGCGAAGACGGTCATGAAGATCAACCCTTTGGACGCTGGGTAGGAATTGAAGTCCGTCACCTCAGAGTAGGTGAGTCGGTGTCGGGGTGGCAGCCGTTCGGACAGTGCCCACGCAGCGAATCATGCTCGTCCACAACGATTATTCGCCAATAACTCAGCTCCCCGCACACTCACCACCGCGCGTTGAGTGATCCGCCGCCGCCGAGCGGTCGCTGATGAATGTCAGCCCGGCACATGCGGCCAACCGCCCGCGGCTGGACGCCTCACCCTAGGATTGCCGCGGTGCACGAATCGCTGAAAGCGCTACGCGCCGTTCGCCGGTACCGAACCGATCCGGTGCCGCGAGCGTTGATCGAGCAGATCGTCGATGCCGCGCGTTGGACCGGCTCGGCCCGCAATGGTCAACCGTGGCGGTTCATCGCGGTCACCGATCCGGACGTGCGTGCCGCGCTCAGCCGATGTGGTGCCTACGCCGTGCACCTGGCAGCGGCACCGGTCGTGCTGGTGCTGGCATCCGTGGAAAACGCGTTCTCGGACACCGCTTTCGATATGGGCCGGGTAACCCAATCGGTGTGCCTGGCCGCCCAGGAACTCGACCTGGGAACCTGCCCGACGACCTTCCACCCCGACCACAATGTGGCCCAGGCCGCCACCCTCGTCGACCTCCCCGCCGAATGGCGACCGCGCCACGCCGTATCCATCGGCTACCCCGCCGCAACACCCACACCATCGGCAATCCCCACCGGCCGCCTGCCCACGGCCGAACTGTTGCGGTGGAGTTGATGTGCATGAAGGGGCTTATGCCGCGAGGCCTGCGGTACGACTCGATTGGCTAGCTCGGGGCAGGTGGCTATGCGGATCCCAGGCTGGCCGACGCGCGCATGTGATCCTGATCAATAACCCCTAACGGTTACTGTTCAGCTACATATATGCGGGTTGTCCCAGAGCACTTCCGAGCCGTCTCCACAGGAGGACCAGATGAAGCAGCGTGTAGCGATACTGACCGCGGCGGTGGGCACCGCCCTCGCGGCGCCACTGTTGCTGACCGCCACCGCGAATGCCGACGTGTGGCAGCCGGTCCCGGGTATTTCGATTCCGCTGCCCGACGGCGTGTTCCGGGGCCTGCCCGGTGTTATCGCCACCCCGCCGCCCGGGCCCGCGCCGGTCGAGGGCGCGCCGTGTGAGGGCGACGGTCACTGGGTGCACCTCGACGGCGGCAACGCCGCCCACTACGGCACCGAATGGCTGTGCGCGCACAACTGACGCCCGGCTGGCAACGGGACGGTAAACCGGGGCGGATACGCGCGGGCGGGGGCTGCCACGGCTCGCCCCTCCCGACCTGGTCGACCGTCCACTGATCTTCACAGTTCGCGGATGCGTGTATATGTTGGATTGCGGCTCGGCTCGGGGGCCGATGGCCCGATATCTCGAACAATTGTCGAATATGGAGGCTGGACCCTTGCGATTATCTGTCGGCGCGCTTGCCGCGGTAGTGGGAATGACCCTGATGATCGGACCGAATGCGCAGGCCGCTCCGGAGTCTGCGGGTGCGAAGCCGTCGGCCGTCACCTCTGTGGACAAGGATGGACGCACCTGGCATCTGAAGGTGTATTCGGCGGCGATGGATACCGAAATCGCGGTTGATGTGCAGCGCCCGGCCGATGAATCCACCCCCGCTCCGAATCTCTACATGCTCAATGGCCTCGATGGCGGTGAGGGCAGTGCGAGCTGGACGGCGCAGACCAAGGCGTTGGACTGGCTGGCCGACAAGCCGGTCAATGTCATTCAGCCGATCGGTGGTCGGGGCAGCTATTACACCGATTGGCAGCAGCGGGATCCGGTGCTCGGGCTGAACAAGTGGCGGACCTTCTTCACCGAGGAATTGCCCCCGCTGCTGGATAAGACCCTGCAATCCACCGGCCTCAATGCCCTGGCCGGACTGTCGACCTCCGGCACCGCGGTATTGCAGCTGGCCGAGGCCAAACCCGGTCTGTGGAAATCTGTCGCCGCCTACAGTGGATGCGCGCAGATCGCCGATCCGATAGGCCAGCAGTTCGTCAAACTCGCCGTCGAAACCTGGGCACGTGGGAACACCGTGAATATGTACGGCCCCGCCGATAGTCCGCTGTGGGCCGAAAACGATCCGGTCATCAATGCGGAGAAGCTGCGCGGCACCCTCCTCTACATCTCCAGTGGAAGCGGTGTCCCGGTACTCGAGGACGTCGAGTACTACCTGAACAGCGCCCCCGGCCCCACAGGCGCGGTCAACCTCGGCCTCGGCGTGGTGATCGAGGCGGCAGTCAATGGCTGCACGGTCAACCTGAAGAACCGACTCGACTCGCTGAACATCGCGGCGACCTACCAGTTCAACCCGGTCGGCACCCACTACTGGCCGTACTGGGAAGAGGCACTGCACAACTCCTGGCCGGTGCTCGCCGAGGGCATGGGGTTGCAAGGCTGAGGACCTGTACGCCGACCGCGCCGGTGCCGCTATGGCACCGGCGCGCGGCGTCTCCGGCCCGGAACTTTCGGCGAATCATCGAAAACGACCGACGCGGCTGTGTCGTCCTCTCGCGGAATTACTTGGGCGAGTGGACATTCCGATATTTCAGTCGATACCGCTCGATTCCCTCAGCTGCTGCTAGCTCAGATTTCGATCGATACCGTTCGACTCCGCGCCCGCCTCGACGATTGGTAGCCGCTCGTGAAGACCGCACCTGAGATCCTCGAACTGACCGATGACTTCTACCCCGACCACCGCCGAGTTACGGGCCGTATTCGATGTGCTGACCCGACGCGGCTGACGGTGCGCGTCGGCGAGTATTCGCCCCGCTCAGCCCTGGATGATCGGGACCAGGTAGTCGCGGGCGAAGGTATCGAGTTCCGCGGTGGTGGCGAGGGGGATGGACCCGTCCGGTTGCAGGATCAGCGAGTGCACGAAGCGGCAGACGATTTCGGCGCGGGTCAGCAGGCCGGGGGAGTCGGGGAGTAGCCCACTGTCGACGGCTCCCTGGAGCAGTGTTGCCGTGGTGGCCACGGCCATGGTGAAGGACGGTGCGCCCGCGGTGGTGAGTTGGGGCAGCAGCCGTTCGGGTTCCAAGCTGAGCATCCGGTCGACGAGCGGGTGTGTGCGCCAGCGGGTTACGACCGTGACGAAGAGATCGGCGACCAGGTCGGGCAGGGTGCTGTGGCGCTCCGCGATTTCGGCCAGTGCGGCGAGCACCCGCTGCACCTCGCGAGTGGCGACAATCTGTACGACATCGTCGCGGGAGCCGACGCGGCGGTAGACGGTCACGCGGTCGACGCCCGCGCGGCGGGCAATGTCCTCGATGGTCGTCTTCTTGATGCCGACCTGTTCGAACTGGACCAGCGCGGCGTCGAGAATGCGTGCTTCGACGGAATCGGTCGATTCGCGGGTATTCGACGAGGTCGTAGGCGGTGTGGTCACTCTTCGACGCTATCAGGGTCGCTCCTTTCTGCAACATTCTCACCCCCAATGTTGCGCGCAACATTGCAATAGGAATTGTTGCGCTGTACGTTCGGCCTATGGCTGAGCAGGCTGGTGCGACGAGGCACCACTACAGCGACGAAGCGCACGCGATCCACGCTCGCGACGTCCACTTCGACTTCGCGTCGGTGCCCATGCACTACATCCCCGGCGAGGTGCTGGCTACGCACATCGTCAATGTCATGCACCTGGTACTTCCCGAGGGCGAACGGGCAATGGCGAACTGCCTCGCCGAGGCCCTGCCGCTGATCACCGATGAGCGGCTGCGCGAGGAGGTCGCCGGTTTCATCGGGCAGGAGTCGATGCACGCGAGCAGTCACGAGGGTGCGCGGCGGCATCTGCAGTCGATCGGGCTGGATGTCGAATCGTATGTGCGTGCGGTCGCGTGGCTGGTGGATCGGATTCTGGGCGATCACGGTCTGGCCGGTCGCGCCAAGGAGGAGTGGCTCAAGGAACGTCTCGGTCTCTTCGCCGGGATGGAGCACTACACCGCCGTGATCGGGGAATGGCTGCTGGAAGCCGATATCCTCGAGGAAAAAGGTATGCATCCGACGATGCTGGATCTGGTGCGCTGGCACGGCGCGGAAGAGGTCGAGCACCGCAGCGTCGTCTACGACGCCTACATGTACGTCGACGGGGGTTATGCGCGCAAGGCCCGCACCGCGCTGCTCGCCAGCGCCACCCTGCTGCCACTGTTCATCGTGTCGACGGCCTACATGTATCGCAAGGATCCGGAGCGGGACAAGGGGCGGTTCTGGCCGCTGCAATTCGTGAATGCGACCGTGCGCGGCGTTATCCCGAAGTTCACGGTGTTCTTCACCGAGCTGCCGCGCTACCTGCGCCCGGGCTTTCATCCGTCACAGCTGGGCCCGATGGATACGGCATTGCGCTATCTGGCGCAGTCGCCCGCCGCCCGGGCGGTCGGGCACTGATGGGAACCGCGACGGTGACAGTGGAGTTCGAGCCGTCGGCGAGCCTGCGGATGCTCGGTGTCGTGATGGACGCCTACAAGCAGGTGTTCGCCGGGCGGACCGCTCATGTGCTCTCCCGACCTAATCCGGTGCAGCGCACGGGATTCGACCTGGAACTGCTGGTGGAGTCGGTGCGGGCGGAGGCCGAGAATGTGGTGAGCCTGAACCTGGTCGCCCACGAGCGCGCACTGCTGCCCAGGTGGAAGCCGGGATCGCATGTGGATGTCTTCCTACCGTCGGGTCGGCAGCGGCAATACTCGCTCTGCGGCGACCCGGCCGACCGGCGGCGGTATCGGATCGCCATCCGGCGAATCGGGGACGGCAATGGCGGATCGCGCGAGATACACGACGAACTACGCCCGGGAAGCCGGTTGCGAATTCGTGGCCCGCGCAACGCCTTCGACTTTGTCGAGGCACCCTCGTACCTGTTCATCGCGGGCGGTATCGGGATTACGCCGATCCTGCCGATGGTCAAGGCCGCGGCGACCGCCGGGGTGCGTTGGCAGCTGATCTATCTCGGCTCCGCACGCACGACCATGCCGTTCTTGGACGAACTGTCCGACTGCTCCGGCGGCACGGTCGAGATCCGACCCGACGACGAGTTCGGTACTCCCGATATCGCGGAGCTGGTTGGACGTGCGGAACCCGGTGCGGCGGTCTACGTCTGCGGGCCATCGCCCGTCCTGGCGGCAGCGCAGCGGACCATGTTCGTGGTCAATCCGACGGGATCACTGCACACCGAACGCTTTTCGGCTCTGCCGGTACTCGACGGCAAGGAATTCGATATCCGGCTCGCGCGCACCGGACGGACCCTTCGCGTCGGTGCCGACGAGACCGCCCTCGCCGCGATCCGTCGCGCGATTCCCGGTGTCGTCTATTCGTGCCAGCAGGGCTTCTGCGGCACCTGCAAGACCGCGGTACTCGCCGGGCGGGTACAGCACCGCGACCGCACACTTCCGGACTCCGAACGCGAGAACTTCATGCTCACCTGCGTATCCCGCGCGGCCGACGACTCGCTCACCGTCGACCTCTGATCGACAATAAGAAGGAAGGCCCGATAGTTATGCCCGGACAGGCCGAGCACAAAAGTATCGCCATTGTCGGCGCGGGATTCGCCGGTATCGGGCTCGCGATCAAACTGCGCGCGGCGGGTTTCGAGGATCTGGTGATCCTGGAGCGGGCCGCCGACCTCGGCGGCACCTGGCAGGCGAATACCTATCCCGGCTGCGCGTGTGATGTTCCGTCGCAGTTGTACAGCTACTCGTTCGCGCCGAACCCGAACTGGTCGCACACCTACGCACCGCAGCGGGAGATACTCGAATACCTCCGCTCGGTGGCGACAGAGCACGGGATCGCAAGTCGGATCCGCTACAGCACAGAGCTATTGGACGCGCGATGGGATGACTCGGGTTCCCAGTGGCGGATCGAGACCTCGGCCGGAACACTGACCGCCGACTTCGTCCTCTCCGCGACAGGTATCTTCAGCGATGCGAAGTATCCGTCGCTGCCAGGACTGGAGACATTCGCGGGTAAGACCTTCCACTCGCTGCACTGGGATCATGAGCACGATCTGACGGGGGAGCGGGTCGCGGTGATCGGCACCGGCGCATCGGCGGTGCAGTTCGTACCCGAAATTCAGCCCACGGTCGGCAAGTTGACGCTGTTTCAACGGTCGGCTCCGTGGATCGTGCCGCGCCTGGATCGCGGCACCTATGGGTTGGAACGATCGCTGCTGCGCAGACTGCCATTGGTGGGCAAGGCGATTCGCGGTAGTTACTACACCCTCATCGAGGGATTCGGTCTGATCGGCTTCGTCGACAATAGATTCCGGCATCCGTACGAACTGCTGGGCAAGATGCAGCTGCGCCGTCAGGTCAGCGATTCGACACTGCGCGCCAAACTGACACCCGACTACATGATCGGCTGTAAACGCGCCATCTTCTCCGACGCGTACCTACCCGCCGTCGCCCGGGACAATGTAGAGGTCGTGACCACGGGCATCGCCGAGGTGCGGGCGCATTCCATCGTGACCCGCGACGGTATCGAGCATCCGGTCGACACCATCATCTACGGCACGGGTTTCGAATCGACTCCCGGTGCGTTCCAACGGTTCGTCGGTCGCGACGGCCGCACCGCCGCCGAGGTGTACGACGAACGGCCGCAAAGCTATCTGGGTGCCGCGCTCGCGGGATTCCCGAACTTCTTCTGCACCCTGGGTCCGTTCGGCGCGGCCGGAAACCAGTCGGCCATCTTCATGATCGAATCGCAGATCGCCTACATCGTGGACGCACTGCGGACCATGCGGGACCGGGGTGCGCAGCGCGTCGAGGTGCGGCCCGAGGTGCAGGAGGCGTTTCTCACCGAGATGACCGAGCGCAGCCGCTCGACGGTGTGGCTCACCGGCGGCTGCCAGAGCTACTACACCACCGCCGACGGCGGCAATGCCGGGCTGTATCCGAATTGGAGTTTCGAATACCGCCGCCGCACCGCCCGATTCGATATCGATGCCTACGAGGTGAGTGCGTGATGGGTATCGGAGATCTCCATCTGCTCGGCTGGCTCACCAACCGGGATACCTACGATGTGCGCGGCAAGACGGTACTGATCACCGGCGCGGGCCAGGGCATCGGATGGGAACTGGCGAAGGTGCTGCACGCACGCGGTGCGTCGATCGCGTTGGCCGATATCGATGAATCGAGCGCACGTACCGCCGCCGAATCCCTGGGCGTGGCCACCATGGCGATCGGTGTCGATGTCACCGATCGAGAAGCCATGGCGCGGACCGTCACCCGCGTGGTGGAGCGCTTCGGCCGTCTCGACGTCGTCGTCGCGAATGCGGGCGTGGTGCCGAAGCCCGCCACGCTGCGAGTCATGGATGCCCGCGACTTCGATCGCGTGATCGGCATCAATCTCACGGGCGTGTTCAATACGGTGCACCCCGCGCTCGACCACATCATCCAGGCGAAAGGCCATGTGGTCGTGGTGTCTTCGGCCGCCGCTTTCGCACCCGGTATGGGTGGGTCGCCGTACATGATCAGCAAGGTGGCCGTCGAGCAACTCGGCCGGGCATTGCGGATCGAGCTCGCGGCCGTCGGCGCGAGCGCGGGCGTCGCGTACTTCGGTGTGGTGGAAACGGCGATGACCCACGACACCCTCGATGACGACGAGCTGGGGCGGCGATTGGGCGCAATGCTGCCCTGGCCGCTCAATGTCCGGATTACCGGGCGGGCGGCGGCGGAGACGATCGCGGATGGCATTGCGCGCCGGGCCCCCCGAACCATCGCACCGGTCGGCTGGGAACCCTATTCGCTGTTGCGCGGAGTCGTGAATGTGGTGCTGGACGGCAGGCTCGCGCGGGATGCCCGGGTACACGCCCTGATCCGCGCGGTCGAAGAGCGAATCCGCCCGAACCTGCACTCCGCCTCCGATATCACCCGCTGAGTATCTGAAAGGTCCACTGCCACCATGTATCTCACCCAAGGCCTGCATCGCGCAATCCAGCAGAATCCGGACGACGTCATGCTCGTCTATCGGGACCGGACCACAACCTTTCGTGCGGTGGGTGATCGGGTCGCGCGGCTGGCCGGTGCACTGCGCGAACTCGGTGTGGGGCAGGGGGACCGGGTGGCGATCCTGGGTCTGAACTCCGACCGGTACGGCGAATATCTGCTTGCGGTGCCGTGGGCGGATGCCGTGTTGAATCCGGTCAATATCCGCTGGAGCCCCACTGAAATTATCTACTCCCTGGCGGATTCGCAGTCCTCGGTCCTGTTCATCGATGACGCGTTCGCGCCGATGCTCCCGGCGCTGAAGGCGGGTTACCCGGACCTGGAGACGGTGATCCACTACGGCGACGGGCCCACACCCAAGGGCGCGCTGTCCTATGAAGATCTGCTGGCCGCCGCTGAACCGGTCGAGGATGCCCGCCGCGGTGGGGATCAACTGGCCGGGCTGTTCTACACCGGCGGAACCACCGGGTTCCCCAAGGGGGTGATGCTCAGTCACACGAATCTGATCACCTCGACACTGGGCGCACTCGCGACCGGTTATCTACCGCGCCCCGGTGCGCGATTCCTGCACGCGGCCCCCATGTTTCATCTCGCCGACCTCGCGGGCTGGATGGCGCAGGTGATCCTCGGCGGCACTCACATCATCATTCCGATGTTCGAACCGGTGGCTGTACTGGAGGCCGTCGCCGACCACAAGGTGACCGATACCCTGCTGGTGCCCTTGATGATTCAGCTGATCGCCGATCATCCCGCATGCGGCGACTACGACCTGACCAGCATGGAACACATCCTCTACGGGGCGTCGCCCATCTCCGAGGCGGTACTCGACCGCGCGATGAAGACCTTCCCCGGCGCGGGCTTCACCCAGTGCTACGGCATGACCGAGCTGGCTCCGGTGGCGACGCTGCTCGGACCCGACGACCATGCGAAGGACCTGCTGCGTTCGGCCGGTCGGGCCGCCCCGCACGTGGAAATCCGCATTGTGGACGAGGCTGGTAACGAGGTGCCGCGCGGCACCGTCGGCGAGATCGTCGTCAGCGGCGCGAATGTCATGCTCGGCTACTGGCACCGTCCCGAAGCCACCGCCGCGGCGCTGCGCGAGGGTCGAATGCATACCGGGGACGGCGGCTACCTGGACGCGAACGGCTACCTGTTCGTGGTTGACCGCATAAAGGACATGATAGTCAGCGGCGGCGAGAACGTGTACTCCGCCGAGGTGGAGAACGCGATCGCTACCCACCCCGCCGTCGCCTCCTGCGCCGTAGTGGGCGTCCCCGACCCCGACTGGGGTGAGCGTGTCCACGCCGTAGTCATTTGCCAGCCCGATACCGCCCTCACCCTCGCCGAACTGCGCGACCACACCAAATCCCTCATCGCAGGCTACAAAGCCCCCCGCACCCTCGACATCGTCACCGAACTACCGGTCTCGGGCGCGGGCAAAATCCTCAAACGTGAACTGCGCAAACAGTATTGGGGTGATAAGGCCCGCCAGGTGAACTGATTGGGGCGTCGGTTTCTCGGCCGCCATCGCCGCGTGGGAGTCGTCAGCGAGCGCGGCCGAATCCTTCGAACAGGTTCCAGGAGCTGCTGTTCTTGGCGACGTGGAGGTAGTAGGCGTAGTTCGCGGTGCTCAAGGCCAGACCGGCGAAACCGAATCCGGCGAGACGGGACCAGGTATCGGACAGGTCGGCGACCGTGATCACCACGCCGACGGCGAGGCCCATGCCCAGCAGCGTCAACCCTTTGCGCCACATGCCTTTCACGAAGAAGTAGATCGGCCCGAACAGGAATGCGAGGAAGTTCGAGTTCAGCATGATCTTCTGCCCGAACGGCAGTGCCCGGTAGGCGTCTCGTGCCGCCGGAGTGGATCCGGGGATCCCGTAGGTGTCGTAGAAGGCGAAGCGTTCCTGCCAGCGGTTCGATAGTTCCCGGGGTGCAGACAAATCCGACATGGGTGCACGATATGCGACCTCGTGCCATAAACACTTATCGTCCTCGTCCGGGAACACTTCCGGTGGTGGTCGCTCTCGCCGTGTCGCACCTCGGTCGGCGGTGCTGATGTCGTTGGCGATGTTCTCGCGAGGTCGTGGACCAGCTCCGGCCCGGGGCCGCAATTCATGTTCTGCTTTACTTTACTTTCGAATCTTTGCAAGTTCATGTGCCGGTCGGGCGATTCATGCGCAGTATGTCTCGCTGGCCGTCACGGTGCGACACGACATGGAAGGCCCGCGATGCCCACAGCAACCCTCAATGGGATTCGGCTCAACTACGACGTCACCGGCAGTGGTCCGCTGGTCGTCCTGGTTATGGGAACGGGAAGCCCGGGCCGGGTATGGCGCACCTACCAGGTTCCGGCGTTGGTGGCGGCCGGGTTCCGGGTCGCGATCATGGACAACCGCGGTATCGCGCCGTCGGACGAGTGCGGCGGCGGTATGAGTGTTGCCGATCTTGTGGGCGATACGGCCGCGCTCATCGAGCATCTGGGCGGCGGCCCCGCTGCTGTGGTCGGTACATCGCTGGGGGCTCGAATCGTCCAAGAACTCGCTCTCGCGCGCCCGGACCTCGTCGGCAAGGCCGTCATGCTCGCCACGGCCGGTCGCCCACACCCGCTGACGCACACCATGAATCGAGGAGAGCAGGCCCTCTACGACAAGGACCTGCAATTGCCCGCCGAGTACGCCGCCGCGGTCAAGGCGATGCTGAACCTGTCGCCGCATTCGCTCGAAGACGCCCAGAAGGCGCAGGAATGGCTCGACATCTTCGAATACTCGGCCGCGGGCAAACCGTCGGCGGGCGTTCGAGCTCAGCTCGGTATGGACCGATCCGGAGATCGCCTGCCCGAGTACCGGCGTATCACCACCCCCAGTCTCATTATCGGGTTCGCGGATGACCGCATGGCACCTCCGATACTCGGTCGGGAAGTGGCCGCCGCGATTCCCGGCGCGCGGTACGTGGAGATCGAGCGTTGCGGCCATTACGGCTACCTGGAACGACCCGACGAGGTCAACCGCGTGATCATCGACTTCCTCGCTGCCTGAGCGCCTCGGGTACGTGGTCTATCCACCGACGCCGTTTCGACGAAGACGAACTCGAAAGGAACCTGCATGAACGACACCTTGCCCCCGTGCCCGTCGTGCTCCAGCCCCTACACCTATGAAATGGGCGCTCTGCTCGTGTGCCCGGAATGCGCGCACGAATGGACGCCATCGTCCGCCGCCGGGGCCGAGGGCGATGGCGACGCCGTGATCACCGATGCCGTCGGCAACGTACTTTCCGACGGCGACACCGTGACCGTCATCAAGAGCCTGAAGGTAAAGGGCAGCCCGACCGGCATCAAGGCGGGCACCAAGGTCCGGAATATTCGTCTCGTCAACGGGATCGGAGACCATGACATCGACTGCAAAGTCGACGGAATCGGACCGATGCAGCTCAAATCCAGTGTGGTGAAGAAGATCTGAGCCACCGTCGGCTGTCCCCGGGTGGCTCGGTCAGGGTCCTGCTGACATGCCGCGCTACAACCGGGACCAGCCGCTGGTCGTTCGGGTCGGGCAAGATCCGATCGGCCGGGGTGATCAGTGCGAGTGCGCGAGCGGCGGCGGCCAGTGCTGTACTGGTCAGGTCGATGACGTCGTGACCACACAGGGCACTCAGCAGACCCGGAAGTGGCAGTGCGGCATAAAGATACGGGTCGTTCGGGATCGACACAGTCCGCGCTCGCATTGTCCACGGTGATGAGAGGCCGGTGAAATCGACGACCACGTCGTGGCCGGCCATGAATTGCCGCAAGGTCGTGGGGGTGGGTTCGATCGCGTGATGTACGAGCGCGGCCTCGAGTCCGGCGGCTCGCACTACCGACTCCAACCGAGGGGCATGCTCGCCGCCGAGCAGGGCCAGCCGCCCATGATCCAGGCCGATTCCTCGGAGCCGTAGCTTGGTGATCGTTGCCGCCGCGACCGCGGCGGTGAGCGCGTCGATCTCGGACACCACGACCGGCCCGCCCTCGGCCGCGATCGAGAACTGCACGGCCGTCGATCGTGCCGCGTCGAACCCCACCAACAGCACCGCCGACACCGGCGGCGACAGTTCCGCGATCCGCATGGCGACATCAGCCGGGTCATCACAGGTCAACGGCATCGGTGTCACCCGCAACGCCGTGCATTGGCTGACCAGCGTGATGTAATCCTCCATCGCTGACCAACACGAGCGGCCTCGGCGGTGACGGTCTCGCACCGCCACCACCGCGACCGCCACCGGCGGCGGGTCGGCACTCGTATCGTCGCCGGGCACACAAGCCGGTTGCACGCTCACTAGCGATGACTCCGATCATCAATTACATACTGCTGCTGTGCTGTTCGTTGACGCCTTCGCTGTGCTGGACCATGGCTCGCCTCGGTCCACTAGCCTCGGCCGTGGCGGCGTTCGTAATCGCGGCGTTCCGCGTCGCCACGTGCGCGGGCCCTCGCATCGGCGAGCGTGGGGTCGAGCCCGTGCTCGGCGAGGCGGTGGCGTCGAAAGACGTAGGTCAGCGCGACGGCGAAGTAGATCAACGGCAGATACAGCAGCGCCATCATCGCCAGGCCCATCCACGCCGGACCCGGGATCAGCAGGAACAAACACAGCGGCGGGATAACTGGAACGAGGACTCGCAGCAGATACCGGCGGGTCGCGCCGGGGCCGGTGAGGTCTTCGAGTACCCACTGCGACATCGACGAGGGCAGGGTCGCGCCGGTGATGTAGCGCAGCCGCTGTCCCAGTGTGGGTGTGGGGTACTCACCACTCATCAGTTCTGTCCTGACGGTTCGGGACGGTGTGCGCGGGCATAGGCGATGGCGTCGGGGGTGTGGTCGAAGACGCGTTCGTCGATGGGGGAGGGCAGTGCGCCGATCGCGGTGAGGCGGCGGCGGTGGTCGTCGCGCAGGCCGGACATGAGCACGGTGATGCGGCGGTGCTCGAGCTTGCCGATGACATCCTTGAGGACGAGCGCGCCCGTGGTGTCGAGGGCGGTGATGCGCGACATCCGAATGATCACGACCCTGACATCGGTGAGTTCGGCGAGCTCGAGGAGGAATCGATGCGCCGCGGCGAAGAATAGCGGCCCGTCGATCCGATAGGCGACGATGTGGTCGTGCAGCAGGTTGTGCTCCTCGGCGAGATGATCGGTGTCGTCGAGCGGAACCTGGTGCAGCCGAGCTTCTTTCGCCACCGATCGGAGCGCGAGCACAACAGCGAACCCGATGCCGACCGCTACCGCGGTCACCAGATCCAGTGCGACTGTGACCAGGAAGGTCACCGCCATGATCGCGGCGTCGCCGCGCGAGGCACGGGCGATCGCGGCCAGCGATGCCGTTTCCACCATGCGCACCGTGGTCGCCAGCAGCACGCCCGCCAGTGCGGCCAACGGGATCTCGGCAACCAAGGGAGCCGCGAGGTAGATGATCGCGGCCAACACCACTGCGTGTGTCAGTGCCGCCAGCCGGGTACGCGCGCCGGAACGGACGTTCACCGCGGTGCGGGCGATAGCGCCGGTGGCGGGTACGCCGCCGAACAGCGGTGCGGCGATATTGGCCAGGCCCTGGCCGAACAGTTCGCGGTCGGGGTTGTGGCGTGTCCCCACGGCCATGGCGTCGGCCGCGGTGGCTGACAGCAGCGATTCCAACGCGGCGAGCGCCGCCACCGCCAGCGCGGGGGCCAGCAGCGGAACCAGCTGCTCGGCCTGAACGAATCCTAGTGTGGGAGCAGGCAATCCGGACGGAATGATGCCGATCGTGGCCAGCGTCAGATCGAACAACCTCGTGATGATCGTCGCGGCGGCGACGGCCAGCAGCGCGAAGGGCAACTTCGGCAGATATCTCCCGCCCACGAGCATCACGACCGCCACGGCCAGCGTGGCGGCCAGCGACATCAGGTCGGGGTGCGACATGAACTGGTGCACAGCATCGAACGCCGACTGCCACACCTTCTCACCCTCGGCATGGTCGATACCGAGCGCGGAGGGGAACTGCTGCAGTGCGATGACGACCGCGATTCCGGCGGTGAAGCCCTCGATCACCGGGGCGGGCACGTATCGCACTGCCCGCCCGACCCCGGCGACCGCGAGCACCACCAGCATGAGTCCCGCCAGCAGCCCCACTGTCAGAACCCCGCCCCCGCCATGCTGATGGAAGATTGGGACCAGGACGACGGTCATCGCCCCCGTCGGTCCGGACACCTGGAAACGTGAGCCACCGAATACCGCCGCCACCACGCCCGCGATGACCGCGGTGGCCAATCCGGCCGCGGCTCCCAGGCCGGAACTGATGCCGAATCCGAGTGCCAGCGGCAGCGCGACCAGGGCGACGATCAGACCCGAAAGTAGGTCGGCCCCCGGCGATTTGATTGCCGGGGCCCAATCCCTCCGGCTGGGCAGTAGTGCGCGCACGGTCACCGAGTGTCGGCAAGCCGGTGCTCGAGCGCCGCGAGTTGTTCACGCAGGGCGTCCGGCAAACGATCGTCGCCGATGGCGGCGTACCACTCGTCGATCAGCAGAGTTTCGGCCGTCCACTCGTGTCTATTGACCGCGAGCGCGTCGGAGACCAGTGCCGTGTAGCCCGCGCCGAGGCCGGTCAGGTCGAGCGCGTCCGCGGTGGGCACATATCCGATCGGCGTAGCAATGGCCTCCCCCTCGCCCTCGATGCGTTCGAGCGCCCACTTCAGAACGCGGATATTGTCACCGAAGCCGGGCCAGAGGAATTTGCCGTCGGCGCTGCGCCGGAACCAGTTGACCTGGAAGATCTTCGGTAGCCGCGCGCCTTCGCGGTCGGCCAGCGACAGCCAGTGCGCGAAATAGTCGCCCACGTGGTAGCCGAGGAACGGCAGCATAGCCATCGGATCGCGCCGGACCACGCCGATCGTGCCGGTGGCGGCGGCGGTGGTCTCCGACGACAGCACCGACGCGGTGAACACTCCGTGCGCCCAGTCGAAGGACTCGCTCACGAGCGGAATGGTGCTCGCACGGCGACCGCCGAAGAAGAACGCCGAGATCGGGACTCCTGCCGGGTCGTTCCACTCCGGCGCGACGGACGGGCACTGCTCGATCGGGGTGCAATATCGCGAATTCGGATGTGCGGCGGTTGTTTCCGACGCGGGGGTCCAGTCCCGACCGTGCCAGTCGATGAGATGATCGGGTGCCTCGTCGGTCATACCCTCCCACCACACGTCCCCGTCATCGGTGAGCGCCACATTCGTGAACACCGAATTGCCGCGTTCGATGGTCGCGATCGCGTTCGGATTGGTCTGCGAGCCTGTTCCCGGCGCGACACCGAAGAACCCGGCCTCCGGATTGACCGCGTACAGGCGTCCGTCCGCGCCGAAACGCAGCCAGGCGATATCGTCGCCGACCGTCTCCGCCTTCCATCCCTCCAGCGCGGGTTCGAGCATGGCGAGATTGGTCTTGCCGCACGAGGACGGGAATGCCGCCGCGATGTAGTGCGTCTTGCCTTGCGGGGAGGTGAGTTTCAGGATGAGCATGTGCTCTGCCAGCCAGCCCTCGTCGCGACCGATCACCGAGGCGATGCGTAGTGCGAAGCACTTCTTGCCCAGCAGCGCGTTGCCGCCGTAGCCGGAGCCGTAGCTCCAGATGGTGCGGCTCTCCGGGAAATGCGCGATGTACTTGGTCTTGTCGCAGGGCCACGGCACATCCGGCTGCCCATCGCCGAGCGGCGCGCCCACGGAGTGCAGGCATTTGACGAATTCGGTTCCGTCGGTGAACTTCTCCCACACCTGCGCGCCCGAGCGGGTCATCACCTGCATAGACACCGCGACGTACTCCGAATCTGTGATCTGCACACCGAATTTCGGGTCCTCGGCGTCCAGCGGCCCCATGCAGAAGGCGATGACGTACATGGTCCGCCCGGACATCGCCCCGCGGTAGTGCTCGGTCATGACCGTGCGCATATCGACCGGATCCACCCAGTTGTTCGTGGGTCCGGCGTCCGACTCGTTCTCCGAGCAGATAAAGGTGCGATCCTCCACCCGCGCCACATCTTCGGGATCGGACGCGCACCAGAAGGAGTTCGGCTTCGCCGTCAGCCGGACGAACGTGCCCTTCTCGACCAGTTGGTCGGTGAGCCGGTCCCATTCGGCGCGCGAGCCGTTGCAGAACACTATGTTGTCCGGCGCGGTGAGCGCGGCGACTTCGTCGATCCACATCAGGATGGCCTTGTGGTCGGTCGGCGCCGCCGGTGCCGACGTGGTGACAGTGGTCGGGTGGTCGGTCACGGCGAATGTCTCCTTCATGAAACTATATAGGTAGTTAGTTTAGAAAATCTGCAATCAGTGGCGACGCGCACACCCACCACCGCTGAGTTCGGGTGTTAAGCGGGCTGCTCCAAAGCCTCGACTTGACCGGCGACAACGCCGGTGAGAATGGCACGCGCGGTCGCCAGCAATTGCGCGACCTCCGGGGAGGCGAGTTCGTAGGTCACCGACAACCCTTCGCGGCGCGCGGTCACCAGACCGGCACGACGCAGGATCGACAACTGCTGCGACAGATTGGCCGGTTCCACGCCGATCTCCGCCAGCATCTCCGACACCGCATGGTCGCGTTCACTGAGAAGTTCGAGGACGCGGATGCGGACAGGATGTCCGAGTGTCTTGAAGAAGTCGGCCTTCATCTGATACAGCGGTCGTTGCAATCCTGGCATCTGCGATCACTCCTTCCGCTGGTGGCGGTATCGACTCGGGCAACCGCACGGTGCTGATTGCAGAGTTTAGCAAACAGCTTAGCCCTTGAGCCCGCCGACAGCGACACGCTTGTGCTGCCCGGCCTCGGCATGAGCGCGGGCGGACCAAATGACTGGTCCCGCTGGGTCGACGAACTCCTGGCGGACAGCGAGGTTCGACGCCTGATCGGGCATTCGATCGGATCCGCCGTCGCGGTGGAAGCCGCGAGCCGCAAACCCCACCGGGTGGACCGACTCACGCTGGTAGCCCCGTTCTTCCTCCAGCCCGGACCGGGTGTCCTGGCCAGGGCGAGCCTGCTCACCGGTTTCATCCTGCGGCACGCGAAGGCAGAATCCCTCGCCGCGCGTCTCACCGGCGACCGAACCCACGCGCCCACCCTCACCACCAGCATTGCCGACCTGCGCCGACCCGGGACCGCGAACCGAGTCGGCCGTCTGCTGAGCCGCAGCGTCGATATGCGTTGGCGGGCAGACCTGCTGGACAAACGATCACCAGAATCGCAGGCGCGGGACACCATCCGCAACTGACACACCCTGCTGCTCTGGTACGAGCACTCGAGTCGATGGACCCCGTCCGGTTGTCGAGCCGCTGATCAGATGTAGTTGTGTTGCTGGACCTTTGTGTTCAGCGCACGATGCTCGTGGCCGTGTCGTGCACTACCCTGGCCGTCGGGTGTTGTGCCCGTGACGGACTGGGTGCTGCGCCCGGGGAGGAACGATAGATGGGCCTGTTAGGGAAACTGCGCGGTGAACTCGTCGACATCATCGAATGGCTCGACGATTCGCGGACCACGCTGGCGTGGCGATTCCCGCGCTATCAGAACGAGATCAAGAACGGTGCCGAACTCATTGTCCGGGAAGGTCAGGAGGCGGTCTTCGTCTATCGGGGTCAGCTGGCCGACCGGTTCGGGCCCGGGCATTACACGCTGACGACGGAGAATATGCCGCTGCTGTCCACCCTGCAGGGCTGGAAACACGGCTTCAACAGCCCATTCCGGTCGGAGGTGTACTTCATCAGCACCCGCCCTGTCACCGATCTGCGGTGGGGCACACCGCAACCGGTGACGGTGCGTGATCCCGACTTCCGGATGGTGCAGGTGCGTGCGAACGGTACCTGCGTCCTGAAGATCGTCGACGCCGAGATCTTCCTGCGCGAGGTGATTGGCACCGACAGCGTGGTCGAGGTGCAGGAGATCTCCGAATTGCTGCGCCGCGTGATTACGCTCGCCTTTTCGGACATGGTCCTCGAAAGCGGCCTCGGCGCAATCGATTTGCAGGGTCGGCAGGTTGCGCTTTCGGAGAAGTTGCGTGATTTCGTCGCCGAACGGGTGGACGACGAGTTCGGTCTCGGCATCGACGCGGTCACCCTGACCATATCGCTGCCCGAGGAGATCACCCAGGCCATGACTCGCGGCGTCGCACGCGGTGTGGAACAGGGTGGCTACCTGGACAATGTCGGTGATATGGGCCGCTTCCAGCAGGCGAAGGCGGCAGAGGCGATGGTCGCCGCAGCCGAGAATCCCTCCGGCGGCGGTGCCATGGGCGCGATGATGCAGGCCGGAATGGGTGTGGCGATGGGCGGACATATGGCCAATGCCATGCAGGGCGGAATCGCCCCGCAGGCAGCCCCGCCCCCGCTGCCGACACAGCAGGCATTCCATGTGGAGCAGGGCGGGCAGCCAGCGGGTCCGTACACCATCGCGCAAATCCAGCAGGGAGTGTCTACCGGGCAGGTCAGCGCCAACACCATGGTGTGGGCCAACGGGATGGCGAATTGGGTCCCGGCCTCGACGGTTCCCGCTCTGCAGGCGCTGTTCACGGCACCGCCACCGCTGCCCGGTACGCCGCCGCCGATGGCGCCGTCGTCATGACCGTGGGGATCAGTGGGAAGAGCTCGAGCAGTTAGAACTGAACAACCGTGAACAATGAGCATCAGCGGTCAGACCGCGCCATGCTGCACCAGACCGAACTGACCCGGACCTATCCTTGCGCCGCGTGCGGTGGGCAGCTGGAATTCGACATCTCCGGTCAGCAGCTGCGCTGCCCCTTCTGCGGGGCCATCGCGGCTGTCGCCGCGCCCGATGGTCGCCCACGGGCGCGCGAATTCCACTCGACCATGAATGAGTGGCGTGCGCTCGCCGCGAACTCGGCCGGTCCGCAGGTGACCGGGGAATGGGAGGTGGTGTGCCAGAGCTGTGGCGGCCACACCACATTCACCGGCTCGCTGACGGCCACCCGGTGTCCGTACTGTACGACACCGATTCAGCGCGACGACGTGCACAATGCCCCGGCACGGCTGCCGGTGGACGGTGTGGTGCCGTTCGCGGTGGACGAGAAGCGCGGCCGTGAATTGGTCGAGCGCTGGGTCCGGGGACGATGGTTCGCACCGTCGGAATTCAAGGCGTACAAGCGGATCGGATCATTCGCCAGCGTCTACACCGCGTACTTCACCTACGACGCGGATACGCACACGCGGTACCGGGGCGAGCGTGGCGAGGAGTACCGGGTCCAGGTCGGATCGGGAGATAACAAGCGCACCGTGACCAAGGTTCGCTGGCATCGGGCCTCCGGCGAGGTGCGCAACGACTTCGTCGATGTGCCGGTGCTGGCCAACGATGGTCTGGACCGGGACAAGATCAGGGAACTGGAGCCGTGGCCGATGGACCAGGCTCGCCAGTACTCCCCGGAGTACGTGGCCGGGCACCTGTGTCGAACCTACGACAGGGACGCCGAGCAGTCGCTACCAGAGGCGCGCGAGTGGATGGAACGCTCCATCCGCAGTGCCGTCGAGCGCGATATCGGCGGTGACCGGCAGCGGATCCACCACCTGGACACGGCGTGGAATCGGCTGGCCTACAAGCATCTGCTGCTGCCGATCTGGCTGCTGACGGTGATCTACGCGAACAAGCCGTTCCAGGTGTACATCAATGGAATCACCGGCGAGGTGCACGGCGAACGACCGTGGAGCAAGATCAAGGTCGCCGTGGCGGTGCTGTTCGCCCTCGCCGTGATCGCAGGCATGATCGTTCTGCTCAGATAGGGTGACGCATGGTCTGGATCGTTATCGCACTGCTGGTGTTCGTAGCCGCTGCCGCTGCCGCTGCCGTCGTCGTGCGCCGACAACGCCGCGATGTCGTGGAGCGCAACCAGGTAGTGCCGGGGCGGCCGACCAACGCCCCGCTGTCCTGGGCCGGCTCCCATGACCCGGAGGCACGGCTGCACCGCCGGTTGCGAGACGCCATGACAGCGCTGCGCACCGTCGCGGCCATCGACGACGCGACGACTATCGGATTGCGCGCGAGTATCGAAGAGTCCGCGGTGGCGGTCGACAACCAACTGGTGTCGATCGCCGCACTGGCGCGGGAGTATCGGGAACAGCGGCTCCCACAGGCACATCGGGCGGTGGAGTGCGTGGAGGCGGCGGTCGCCCAGTACGCTACGGCGGCCACCCGGCACGCCACCACGGCGCTGGAGGCGGATCTGGCCGATGTGCGTGCGCAGTTGGCGGTGGTGGCGGAGATCCGCGGCGAACTCAGCGCCGGATAGCACGATTGCGGCCTGAGCGATGGAGGTGGCGACGCGCTCGTCGAGTAGAGGCTCGAGGTCGGTTCGGGTGTAATCGTCACTCGCCGAGTCGTCATGCCGCGTCGGTCGTCCCGGTCCGGACAGCCGTCGCCGATGCCGCGGCGTCGTGCCATCACCATGAGTTCCGAAGCGGTCCAGTCTGCGACTGCGAATCCTCTGCCATGTGGAAGATGCTGGCGCACAACTCAACACACCACATATAGGTATGTCCTAGCGGCGTCGCCAGAATCGAGGTCGCTTGGATGTGGTTGGTGTCGCGTGGGATTTACCGTACGTCTGGATGGCCACGTCGCGATGAAGGTCGGTCAGTTCGGTGAGCGGGCAGACGCTTCGGCTGGCTGCCGCAATGTCGCTGCCGCCCTCGGAACTCCATATCGGCGGGTAGATCGACAGGCCCTGAGCTGGAGACAACGCCTGTACTTCGGTGGCCCAACCCGGCCACCGTCGATCGCTGTAGAAGTCGTCGAGGCCTCCGTTGAGGACCCACATCACAAACCCCGAGTGTCCGATGCCGGTCGATTCCCATTGCGGACTGCCGGATTCGAGGAAGCACACGTCGCCGAGATCTGCGGGTAGACCGCCGCCATTGATCGCGAATTGTCCGCCCAGCACGTCGATCGCCACAATGAGGAATGGCGGCGGGGCGTCGGCACCGGGATCGCCCACCTGGCTCATTGTGGCCACATCCGGAAGTTCGACATGGCCGCCGCCGAGCAACCGCAGCCAGCCGTGGTCGATCATCACGCCACCGGTGTGCAGCACGAGAGCGCCCAGTGTCGAGCGAGCGGTGACTTGCAAATGGACCAGCGTCTGCCGCGCGCGGGCCGGCTCAACGGGAAGAATATCGACTGACACTGTCGCCGTGGCGATATCGTCCTGTAGGTCCGGCCACGCCTTGTCATCGACCTCGGCGAGCTCATGGAACAGGCGAACCTTCATGGCCCCGATCTTCGCAGGTACACGCCGATCCGGCACGGATACGTAAAGTGTCTTCGCACATGGCGATAGGCGAACCTCGGACTCCCATACGCATTCACGGAGCCGTCCAGACCTCTCTGCGCCTAGCCGTCGCGGTGCTCACAGCGACGCAACCGGCGTTGCGGCGAAGGCGTCCTCGGACTGTCGAACTAAATAGTGCTGCAAGGAGATTCGTCTGTACTGACCGCTCTGTGACGCGAACTGCCCGTTATGTGATTGCTTCGTGGAACCTCATGCGTCGACGGGTTCTTTGTTCGTCGCCTCCTGCTCCTTCGGCGAGGGGATATGGCGCAGGAGGACGAGCACCAGTCCGGCCGCTACGGCGGTGAGGCCGATGCTCACGATGGAATTTACGTGCAATGCCTGGGTGAAGGCCTGGCGTGCCGCGGTGGTTAGTTCCGTGCCGAGCTGGGCGGGCAGCAGGCCCGACACGTGCAGTGCCCCGGCGAGGGTGTCCTTCGCGGCGTCGGCGGCATCGGCCGGTAGTCCCTCCGGCATGGAACCGGTCATCTGTGAGGTGTACACCGCGGTGCCGATACTGCCGATCACGGCGACGCCGAGGGCTACCGAGAACTCCTGGCCGGTTTCCGAGATCGCCGACGCCGCCCCGGCACGGGCCGGATCCACCGCCCCGACGATCATGTCCAGACCCAGCACGAACATCGGACTGAGCCCCAGGGAGAACACCACCATGCCGGTGACGATCGTCGCGAGGTCACCGTCCCCGGACAGCTGCGTGAAGATCGTGTAGCCGACGATGCTGACGAGCAGCCCGCCAGTCATGAGGTAGGCGGGGCGGATCCGCGGTGCCAGCACACTGACCAGTCCTGCGCCGACCACCATTGCAGTGGCCTGAGGCATGGTCCACAGGCCCGCCCGGAACGCGGACAGCCCGAGTACCAGCTGTAGGTACTGGGACAGCAGTAGGAAGAGCCCGCCCATCGCGAGCATGGTGACCATCAGCGCGACGAGCGCACCACTGAATTTGACATTGCCGAACAGGCGCAGATCGACAAGGGGGCTCGTCAACCGCCGCTGCCGGGCTACGAACACCGCACCCAATGCGAGCCCGGCGGCGAGCACCAGCACGGGAGCGGTTTCGACGCCATTCTTGGCCAGCTCCTTGATGCCGTAGATGATGGCGATCACCGACGTCAGGGACAGTGCCGCACTGAGCAGGTCCAGCTTCCCCGGATTCGGATCCTTGTACTCGGGCAACAGGACTGGTCCGGCGACGAGTAGTAGCACCATCGCGGGCACGGCGACCAGGAACACCGAGCCCCACCAGAAGTGTTCGAGCATTGTTCCGCCCACCAGCGGGCCGACAACCATGCCAACCATGAAGCTGGTCATCCACACTCCGATGGCCGTGGTGCGCTGCTTCTCGTCGTGGAACATATTGCGGATCAATGCCAGTGTGGACGGCATCAGGGTCGCGCCTGCCACGCCCAGTAGTGCGCGGGTGACGATCAGCATCTCCCCGCTGGTCGAGTACGCCGCCACAATCGATGCGATACCGAACGCGACCGCGCCGACCATCAAGAGTTTGCGGCGTCCGATGCGGTCGCCCACGGTGCCCATGGTGATCAGGAATCCGGCCACCAGGAAGCCGTACACGTCGAGGATCCACAGCAGCTGAGAACTGCTGGGTTCCAGCGCCGCACTGATGTGCGGGATCGCCAGATACAACACACTCATGTCCATGGAGATGAGCAGCGTCGGCAGTGCGAGGACCGCGAGGCCGATCCATTCCTTGCGGCCTGCTACGGCCGGCGGTCCGTCTATCTCAGTTGGCACCTGCGCCATTATCACCCCT
>NZ_BDCE01000073.1 GCF_001613345.1 Nocardia uniformis NBRC 13702
TGTGTGCCACCCGGGCCATGTCGCCGCCGGTGGTCTGTGCCGCCCGGGGCATGATCGAGGAGTAGTAGGGCGGGTCCTCGAGTACTACCCCGCGCACGAGGTCGGGGCGGACGGCGGCGAGCCAGGTGGCGGTCAATCCGCCCGACGAATGGCCGGCGAGGAGTACGGGCGTACCGATCACCTCGTCGACGAACCGCGCCACGAGCTCGCCGATTCGGGCGTTCGTGTACTCGTCACCGGGTAGCCGGGCCGAACCGCCGTGACCGTACACATCGATGGCGTAAACATGGTGCCGCTCAGCAAGTTCCGGCAGCACCCGCTGGTAGTCCTGCCATCGGGAGCCCTGCCCATGGATCAGTAGCAGGGGAGTACCGCGGTCGGGTCCCTCGGCATAGTTCGTCCGGTACCCGTCGACATCGACCCACTTCTCCGTGAACCCGGCATCGCGGACCAGCGTCATGGCTTTTCGGTAGTACCCCAGGTCAGCCCCGGAATGCCTGCACTTGACGAACATGAAAGCCGCCGCACAAATCGCACTTACCACTCCAGCTCCGAGCACAGCCCGACTTGGTGGCCACCCGCCCGGCACTGGACGGGGACCAGGGTGCCACCAACCGGCACGGCGGAGACTGCCAGCAGGGAGTATGCCTGGGCGAGTTCCTATCTCCCGTGCCTTGCCCTTGACCGGCGATTGGCTGAAATCCACGGAATCCGCACCGGGAGTCAGGTCTTGGATCTCCATTGGCCTCCTTGGTCGAGACGGTGAGGTCCGGTGATGATCTCACAATCACGGCGGATCCTCAGCCCCGGCTGACGGAAAGGCCTACTTACTCAGCGTGTTTGGACTAGCGTCTTCGGAACCGCATTCAAGGGTCTCCTCGGCCCGGATGGTCCGTCACCGGATGAAGCAGCCGACCGGTAGACGGCTGGGGATCGGCAGTCGGATTCGGCTGCCGATCCCTCTGGACTACCGCTCGGCCTGCGCCGCCGTCGGACCGCGTGGACCTCAGGTGTGGCAACGGCGAATCCGGTCAGGCAGCGGGCCGACTCGAGGGCGTAGCCGAGTCCGCGCCGGGAGCCGATCACGCCGTATGAGCAGACGTGAGCGGTGGCGTGTCGGGAAGTCAATCCGGCGCAGGTTCATTGCTGGCCGGTGGGAGATCATCCTGAAGTCGCGGAATCCCATCGTGACATGGTCCCCGTGGTGGATGTCCGGTTCGGTGGCGGTGTCATAGCGTGACGGTATGTCCGATCCGGTCGTAGCTCCGTCGTCCGCTGGCCGTATCGGTGAAATCGATGTCCTGCGCGGGTTCGCGCTCTTCGGGATTCTGGTGACCAATGTCGTGGTCATGACGACGCTGCTGTCATTCACGGGACCGAATTCCGATCCGCAACCGCTGTACGACGGGACCTGGGACCGGCTCGTCTACGGGCTCGTCAACGGATTCTTCCTGGGGAAGTTCTATCTGCTGTTCGCCTTCCTGTTCGGCTACTCGTTCACGCTGCAGATCGCGGCGGCCGAACGGGTGGGCGCCGCACCGGTACGGCGGTTGCTGCGGCGCAGTGGGGCGCTCTTCCTGATCGGGCTGGCGCACGTGGCGCTGTTGTGGCTCGGTGACATCCTCACCCTGTACGCGGGCCTGTGCCTGATCCTGGTACTGCTGCGCAAGATTCGTCCCCGGACGGCCCTCATCACCGGTGCGGTGCTGTACCTGCTGTTCGCGGCGGTGGCGTTCATTCCGGGTAGCGGCGATATCGAGGGCCTCGGCAATATCTTCGACTTGGAGCGGTTCCGGGAGGGCTACACCGGGAGTTTCTCGGAGACCTTCTTCACCCAGATCCACGTGGGTCCGGTATTCATGCTCTTCATCTGGCTGGCGCAGGGTGTGCCGAGCCTGGCGATGTTCCTGATCGGAATGGCGGCGGGCAAGCGCCGGATATTCGAGGATGCCGCACTGCTGCGCCGCTGGACACCCAGGGCACTGTGGTTGGGATGCGGTGTGGGGCTGCCGATTTCCCTCGGCACCGTGGTGATGGAGATGAAGAACGGTTCTGTGCCCTCGTTCTGGTACGGATTGCAGGAGTTGGTGAATCCGCTCGTGACACTCACGTATGTGGCGGCGATCGTCTGGCTGGCACGTACGCGGTGGGCCGCACCATTGGGGCGGTTGGCCCCGGCGGGTCGAATGGCGGCCAGTAACTACATCTTCCAGTCGGTGGTCCTCATGCTCGTGTACACGGGGTACGGGCTCGCGCTGGGTGATCGGGTACCGCCCGCCACCGTGGTCGCGATCGCCCTGGTGACCTACGCGGCGCAACTGTGGCTGAGCGTGTGGTGGCTGCGCGGGCATCCTTACGGCCCGGTCGAATGGCTGCTGCGCGCGGCCACCTACCGCCAGTGGCCGACGTGGCGCCGCACCCCCGCCCCCGACTCGGTCAACGCGAGCTGACCCGCGAATAGTTTGCCCGGCGCTCGAGCTCGGGCTGGGTTACGCTCCCCGCGCACGACCGATTGCGGGGGCACTGTGGCGAGACATTCGATGGTGGAGACGGTTTCGCCGGAGGCGCGGCGGCGTCGCCGGTGGATTGTCGCACTGGTGGCCCTCGTCGTGGTCGCGGGATTCCTCGGGGTGAATACCGTATCGGTGCTGCGGCAGACCACGGCGGCGAGCGGGGACCAGGTGGTGCGCCTCGAGGACGGTGATCTGCGGGTGGTCGAGGATGGGCCGCGCGACGCCCCGGCGCTGCTCTTGATTCACGGCTACGCAGGTTCGACGGCGTGGTGGGATCCGGTCCTCGCGCAGCTCGCCGACGACTATCACGTCATTCGCGTCGACCTGCTCGGCCACGGCGGTTCCGCGAAACCGGAGTCCGGCTACGACATGCCCGCTCAGGGGCGACGGATGGCCGCGGTTCTGGACCGGCTCGGCGTGGACCGGGCCCTGGTTATCGCGCATTCCATGGGCGGCTTGGTCGCCACCGCACTGGCCGAACAACGACCCACCCTCGTCGCGGCGCTCGCCTTGATCAATACTGCTCCGAGCAATTCCGCCACCACCGCGCAAGGTTTCCTCGCTCGCCTTATCCCGGTGCCGGTCGTCGGAGAACTGTTGTGGCGCTTCCGAACCGATGCCGCCCTCCGCAATGGTCTGGGTACCGCGTTCTACCGCGACATTCCCATCCCCGACCGTATCGTCGCCGACGTCCGCGCCATGACCTACACGTCATTCACCCGGTCGCCGAAGGAATCCGCCCGCTATCGCTCCGTGCGGCCGCTGCCGAACCGTCTGGCCGGGCTGGACTTGCCGCTGCTGGTCATTTTCGGAACCGAGGACGAACGCGTCCACGCCAGTTCGGCCGAGGAGTATCGCACGGTCCCCGGGGTACGGATCGAAACCCTTCCGGGAGTGGGCCATACGCCGATGCTGGAAGACCCGCAGCGCACCGTGGACCTGCTGCGGTCATTCATCGACTCCGTCGCGGAAGCCGAAAATCCCTAGCGCACCGATTCCGAGTGGTCCGCGGGCACGGGCACGGTCACTCCGCTGGTTTGGCCCAGCGGCCACGCGCCTGCCGGATATGTTCGCCCATAATGCGTTCCACGGCGTCGGCGTCTCGTGACTCGAGCGCGTCGAGAACGGTGTGGTGTTCGCGGGCGACATCGGTGAGTTCACCCTTGTCGGACAACGGCTTCGGATCCAGTTCATTCGGGGCGATAGCCGGGATGCGTGTAGCCGAGGTAGGGGCGCACTTCGGAGCTGGTGATCAACACCGCCACGCCCGTGACGGCCTTCTCGGTGCCGTCGAGATGGCGGATATCAGAGGTGACGACGGCGAGCGCGCCAGTGGAGTGAACGGTTCGGATCAATCGGAATATCCAAAGGGGATCGTTCAGCTTGAACCGAAAGACTGTGCTGAGTTCGTAGCCGTGCTCGCGGGCAAGGGATTTCAGCGCCACCACGTCGTTCACGTCGTCGCGGAGATCCAGGCAGATCACTCCGATTGCCACGCGTGTTGTCACGGGATAAAGCTCTTCCATGTCGAGGCGAGAAACCCAGGATATCGGGTAGCTGCGGGAACGCGGACGGTCAATCGGGAAACGCGTGATTGATCCAGCTTTCGGTAGACGGTAGGCGTAGGCACCGCAGATACCTCGTCTGGGGGTTCACAGTGATCACGCCACAGACCTCGACCAAATGACGAAAGGTCCCATTGTCGTCGAAATACACTGCGCCAGAGACGATCGCCTGGTTGCGGCGCACGTCACGTAGCTGCGGTGTCGGGTGACGGTGTTCGGTGGTGCCGATCGAGCACCGATGTCAGCCCTGCGGCAGCCGCAGTAGGGGATTCGCGCCGACCGAGTTGTGGATGCTGAAGGTGATCCGGTCGGGCCGGTAGCGGTCGTCGGAGTATTCGGCGGGGGTGCCGTCCGGGGTGGTGGTGACGCGACGCTGGCGCAGCAGCGGGCTGCCGCGACGCACGCCGAGCAGCCGCGCGTCCTGTGAGCCGGCCGGGACGGCGTCGATCAGATGATCGCCGTAGGCGAAGACCGTGCCGATGCTGCCGTGCAGGCTCTCGGTCACCGAGACACAATCGGCCGGCAACTTCTCGACCTCGTGCGCGAGGAATGGCGCGTAGACCGTCCGCTCCAGCAATATCGGTTCACCGTCGAGAAACCGCGACCGGACGACGTGTAGCACCACGGCATCCGCGGCGATGTTCAGCTTCTGGCGGTCGATGTCGGTGGCGCGCCTGCGTTTCTGTGCGTGCACCCGGCTCGCGATCTCATAGCCGTGGAACTGTGCCCACTGGGCGAAGCTGTGCAGCTCGGCGAACGACTGGTGGCGCTCCGTGCGCAGCACGATGCGCCGCGCGCCCTGCCGCGACCCGATCAGCCCTTCGGAGGCCAGTAGCGCCACCGCCCGACGCACGGTTCCCCGGGAGGCGCCGAAGGTCTCCATCAGCTCGGCTTCGGAGGCCAACTGCGAACCGACGGGATACCTGCCGCCGATGATGCTCTCGCGGATGGTCCCCGCAATCTCCTCGTAGCGCCCGGGCATGCCATCTCCTCTAGCTGAAATTGTGTGCAGTTCAAACATGCGGCCGTGTCGGGTGACCATCCTAGGGTTGCTCGTGAGTACCTACTCTGACCGACTAAATATTCGGAGATACGTCATTCCGAATTAACCCGAGGGTATCGATCTCCTGGCAGGCTCCGCCGTACTTGTTTATACAAGTGCCGCCCGACCTCCAAACCCCACACGGGAGACAGCGTGAAAGCAACGCGTATCGCCGGCCTCACGGCCAGCCTGATCGTCGCCACGGCGGCCCTCGCCGGCTGCGGTGCCAAGAACGAAGACGCCGCCCTCACCGCCACCGGCGTCAATGCCGCGACCGCCACGTCCGCCGCCGACTTCGGTGGGATGGACGCGCTGATCGAGGCCGCGAAGAAGGAGGGCAAGCTGCACGTCATCGCGCTGCCGCCCGACTGGGCCAACTACGCGGAGGTCCTCGAGGCATTCAAGGCCAAGTACGGCATCGAGATCGAGAGCGAGAATCCGGACGCCTCCTCCTCCGAGGAGATCGACGCCATCAAGACCCGCAAGGGCCAGGATCGCGCACCCGACGTGCTCGATATCGGCGTCGCCTATGCCCTGTCCGGCACCAAGGAGGACCTGTTCGCGCCGTATAAGGTCGCGAACTGGGATGCCGTCCCGGCGGGGATGAAGGACCCGAACGGCAACTGGCTCAACGACTACGGCGGCTATGTGTCGATCGGCTGCGATGCCGCTCGCATCCAGGTGTGCCCGACCTCATTCGCTGACCTGCTCAAGCCCGAGTACAAGGGCAAGGTCGCGCTCAATGGCAATCCGACCAAGTCCGGCTCGGCCTACTCGGGTGTCTTCGCCGCAGCCCTCGCCAATGGCGGCTCCTTCGACGATATCCAGCCCGGCATGGACTTCTTCACGAAGTTGAAGCAGTCCGGCAATTTCAATCCGGTCGAAGCGACCCCGGCCACGGTGCAGAAGGGTGAAACCCCGATCAGCATCGACTGGGACTACCTGAACGCGGGCTACGCCGAGCAGTTCAAGGACAAGGGCGTCGACTTCAAGGTCGCGATCCCGTCCGACGGCAAGTTCGCCAACTACTACGCCCAGGCCATCAACAAGCACGCACCGCATCCGGCGGCAGCGCGCCTGTGGCAGGAATTCCTCTTCAGCGCCGAGGGCCAGAACCTGTGGCTCAAGGGTTACGCACGTCCGGTGCTGCTGCCGACCATGATCTCCGACGGCACCGTCGACAAGGCGGCGGTCGCCAAACTTCCCGTTGTGGAAGGTGATCCGACCTTCCCGACCCCAGAGCAGGTGACCGCGGCCAAGAACGCCCTGGCCGCCGGCTGGGATAAAGCCGTCTCCTGATGACAGCCGTACTCGACAGCGAGTCGGTCCCGCCCACGCCCCGTAAGCGGCGCGGGCGGGGCCGGCTCGCCACCGTCCCCCTTTTCGCGTTCCTCGCCTTTGCCTTCGGCCTGCCGCTCGCCGCGATCGTGCACGCCGCGTTCCAGGTGAAAGACCCTGAGACGCTGCAGACTTCATTCGGCGTCGGAAATATGTCGGCCTCGCTGCAGGACGCCTATCTGAATGCGCTGCAATCCAGTATCAAGATCTCCGCGACGGTGGCGGTACTCGGCGTGATCGTCGGAACACTGCTCGCACAGGCTGTGGTCACCTCCGGAGCGCGGTGGCTGCGCGAGCCGGTGCTGACCGCATCGGGCGTGCTCGCCAACTTCGGCGGCGTCCCGCTCGCTTTCGCCTGGGTCGCGACGCTCGGCAATGCCGGGATGATTACCGACTGGTTCAACCTCACCGACCGCGGCTGGAGCCTGTACAGCTTCACCGGTCTGACGGCCACCTACCTGTACTTCGCAATCCCGCTGATGATCCTGACGATCACCCCGGCGCTGGACGGGTTACGACCCCAGTGGCGTGAGGCGGCGCAGAACAACGGCGCGTCCACCTGGCAGTTCTGGCGGTACATCGGAATCCCGGTGCTGACACCGTCCCTGCTCGGCGGTGCCGTGCTGCTGTTCGGCGCTTCGTTCGCCGCGCACGCCACCGCGGCGGCCATGCTCGGCACGGGCAGCGCAGTCCCGCTGATCACGTTGAAGATCGCCGCGGCGCTCGGCGGTGACGTGCTGGTCGGACAGGAGAACGTGGCCTTCGCGATGAGTCTGGACATGATTCTCGTGGTCGCCGTGGTGATGGCGATTTACCTTCCCCTGCAACGGCGGAGCAGCCGATGGCTCGCGTGAGTACGGCGGGCAGGAGGCTGCAGCGCAGCGGGACCCCACCTGCCAGCGAGGTCAGGCGACGACGGCACCGTCTGACATCACGCCCCTTCATACTGTTGCTCGGTGCGCTGTACTTCGGCATGCCGATGCTGGCCGCGTTCCTGTTCACCGTGCTCGTTCCCGGGGATGGACCGAACAGCGGCTGGGACCCCAGCGCGTACGGGCGGATCGCCAGCGCCGACGGGATCGGTGCGAGCCTGGCGCTCTCGTTCGGCCTGGCCGTCGCCGCGATCGTCATCGTGCTGGCGCTGACCTTGCCCGCGATGATCGCGGTCCGGTTGGCTGCGCCCCGGCTGCGCCCGGTGCTGGAGGTGCTGTGCACGCTGCCGCTGGTGGTGCCGCCGATCACCTTCGTCGCCGGGATCAAGCGCACGCTGACCTGGCAGGAGCCGCTCTCGGCGACCCCGCTGTACAGCACGTTCAATGTTGTTCAGCAGCCGTCATTCCCCTTGGTACTGGTGATCGCTTACGTCGTGCTGGCACTGCCGTTCGTGTACCGCGCCCTCGATGCGGGGCTGCGCACCATCGATGTGCGCACTCTGGTCGAGGCCGCCCGGAATCTGGGCGCTAGCTGGCCACAGGTCGTCATCGGTGTGCTGATGCCGAACCTACGCTCGGCCTTGGCCGGAGCCTGCTTCCTCACGCTGGCGCTGGTACTGGGTGAGTACACCGTCGCAGCTCTGCTCAACTATCAGACGTACCCGGTCTGGATCGTGTGGAACGCCGGTGTCGACCCGCAGTTGTCGGTCGCGGTGTCCCTGTTCAGTTTGGCGCTCACGTGGGCGCTGCTCCTGGCCCTGTCGACGGCCGGGGCACGCCGGAAGGAATCGAAATGACGACATCGACCACGCCCGCCCGCGTCGAATTCGCGGGCTTGCGCAGGGTTTTCGGCGCCGCGGTCGCACTGGACGGGCTGGATCTGGCGATCGAGCCGGGCGAGCTGGTGGCGCTGCTTGGACCGTCCGGTTGCGGTAAGACGACCGCGCTGCGCTGTGTCGCGGGGTTCGAGCACCCCGATTCGGGTGCGGTGCTCATCGACGGCAAGGACATCACCGGCGTTCCGGCCAACCGGCGGGACGCGGGCATGGTGTTCCAGTCCTACAGCCTGTTCCCCAACCTGACCGCGCGTGACAATGTGGCGTTCGGGCTGCGCATGCGCAAGGTGAAGGCGCGCGCACGGAACGCGTGGGTCGACGAATTGCTCGATCTCATCGGGTTGCCGCAGCTGGCCGACCGGTATCCGCATCAGATGTCCGGTGGTCAGCAGCAGCGCATCGCGTTGGCGCGAGCCCTGGCACTGAACCCTCGGGTACTGCTGCTGGACGAACCGCTGTCCGCGCTCGACGCCAAGGTGCGTACGGCGCTGCGGGACGAGATCCGGCGACTCCAGCTCTCGCTCGGGATCACCAGTCTGTTCGTGACGCACGACCAGGAGGAAGCGTTGTCGATGTCGGACCGGGTGGCGGTCATGAAGGACGGGCGGGTCGAACAGTGCGCGACGCCCGCCGAACTATACGACTCGCCCGCCACGGCCTTCGTGGCCGAGTTCGTCGGAACAATGAGCCGGATCCCGGGCCGCCTGGTGGGCGAGAAGGTCGAGGTGCTCGGACAGCGTCTACATGTGCGCGGTGGCGTGCCCGTCGAGTCATCGGTGGATGTGCTGGTGCGGCCGGAGGAAGTGCTGGTGACCGCGGCGGGTGACGCGAAGGTCGTCTCGACCTCGTTCCTGGGTGCGGTGACGCGGGTCAACCTGGCACTTCCCGATGGGACACTGGTCAAAGCCGATATCGCCACCCGAGACGCCGCCGACTTGGCACCGGGCGGTGCCGCGTCGGTGCGGTTGCGGGATCACCCGGTGCTGGTGGCCGCGTGCGCATGAGCCTGCAAGCCGTGCTGTTCGATATGGACGGCACGCTCGTCGATACCGAGATCCTCTGGTGGGACACAGTGGAACTCGTCTCCGCGGAGGCGGGATACCGACTCGTGCCGGGTGACGCCGTTCATGTCACCGGTGCGTCCGTGGCGGACACCGCCGAGTTTCTGTCGTCGAGGACATCGTCGTCGGGGGCGACGTCGCTGCTGGCCCGTCGCCTGGACGACGCATTCAGCGAGGCGGTCTCGTCCGGAGTCGTGCTACGCCCCGGGGCGTTGCGTCTACTCGATCTGCTGGCGTCCGCCGAGATCACCGTCGCATTGGTCAGCGCTTCACCGCGCCGGGTGGTCTCCCACGTCCTGCGCACCGTCGGCGCCGACCGGTTCGCGGTGACCGTCGCCGCCGAGGACTCGCCACGGAACAAACCGCATCCAGACCCGTACCTGACCGCGCTGGCCCGGTTGGGGCTGCGGCCCGAAGTCTGTGTGGCCGTAGAGGATTCGCCCACGGGCGTGGCCTCCGCCGAAGGGGCGGGCTGCCCGGTCCTGGCCGTCCCCTCCCTCCTGCCGATTCCTCCGGCCCAGGGACGTCTGATCCGATCCAGTCTCGAACAAATCGATGTGACCGTTCTCCGAGACATGGTCGGCGCGGCGAGCTGTCAGCATGTTCTTCGAGAGTGTGAGCTATGAGATTCGCGATCCGACGTTCACCGTCGGCGATGATGTGACATTCGGGACTGACGAATCGCGGACGACTCGAGAATCCGCGCTGAGTCTTTCGCCAGATATGTCGATCGAGCGTCTTCTCGTTCGACGCACCTGATGAGAGGGTCGAGAGACGACCCGGCACGAAGGAGCAGAGCGATGAAATACATGCTGATCATGCGCGCGCCCGATGAAGCCGTCTGTGCGGCGAACGATGTCCCGGTGGAGCAGGTGCTCGAGGCCATGGGCAGGTACAACGAGGAGATGGTGAAGGCCGGGGTACTGCTGGCCGGGGAGGGGCTCAGCGACGCCTCGGAGGGTGTTGTCGTCGACTTCTCCAGTGAACCGCCGCTGGTCACCGATGGTCCGTACGGGGAGACCAAGGAGCTGTTCGGCGGGTTCTGGATTCTCGAGGTCGCCTCCAAGGAGGAGGCGATCGAGTGGGCGAAACGGGCACCGTTCGGTGTGGGATCGAAGCTCGAACTGCGGCGGGTCGCCGATGCCTCCGATTTCCCGCAGGACAATGAATGGGTGCAGAAGGAAGACGGGTGGCGCGAGGAAATAGCGAACCGGCACGGATGACCACCGATCCGGGGCGGCGCCGCACGGACTCGGTGGAGTCCGCGCGGCGCTCGGTCGCGGCGGTGTGGCGCATCGAATCGGCTCGTATCGTCGCCACCCTGACCCGGATGGTCGGCGATTTCGGACTCGCCGAGGACCTTGCGCAGGAGGCACTCGCCGACGCGCTCGTACAGTGGCCGGAATCCGGAATTCCCGCGAATCCGGGTGCGTGGTTGACCGCCGTCGCCAAGCGCAAGGCCATTGACGGGTGGCGACGACGGGAACGCTACGACGAACGCCTGGCCGCGCTGGCTCGCGAACTCTCGGCCGATGTCGCGGACGCGATCGGCGCCGGGGCCGAATTGCCCTGGGACCCCGATGGAATCGACGACGACGTTTTGCGTCTGGTCTTCATTGCCTGCCACCCGGTCCTGTCCCGCGAAGCTCAGGTCGCGCTGACGCTGCGGGTCATCGGCGGCCTGTCGACCGAGGAAATCGCGCGCGCCTGCCTGGTTCCGACCGCGACGGTGCAGCAGCGCATCGTCCGCGCTAAGAAGACCCTCGCCGCAGCGAAGGTGCCCTTCGTGGTGCCGGAGCGGCCCGAGTTCGAACAGCGCCTCACGGCCGTCTTCGGGGTGCTGTACCTGATGTTCAACGAAGGCCATGCCGCCACCGCCGGCGAGGACTGGATGCGCCCGGAACTGAGCCGAGAATCCCTGCGGCTGAGTCGAATACTCGCTGAGCTAGTCCCCGCCGAGCCCGAAGCTCACGGCCTGGTCGCGCTCATGGAACTCACCGCCGCTCGCTTCCCGGCCCGCCTCGACGCTGCCGGCGAACCGGTACTGCTGGCTGATCAGGACCGTCGCCGCTGGGACACCGCAGCCATTGTTCGCGGCCGCACCGCACTGGCCCGTGGCGACGGGATCGGTAGCGGACGCGGTGCGTACGCCCTACAGGCGGCGATTGCCGAATGCCACGCTGTCGCACCCACTGTCGACGCGACCAACTGGTGCCACATAGTGATCCTCTACGAGGCTCTCGGTCGCCTCGCCCCATCGCCGGTGGTGGATCTCAACCGCGCGGTAGCTGTGGCGATGGCCTCGGGCCCGGAAGCCGGATTGCGCATCGTCGACTCCCTCGTCGCCGACGGCCGCCTCGCGAAATATCATCTCCTGCACGCGACTCGCGGTGAACTACTCGCCCGTCTCGGCCGATATGAGGAAGCTCGCGCGGAATTCACCGTGGCCTCGCGGCTCACCGGCAATCAACAGGAACGAACGGTGCTGCTGCAGAAGGCGTCAGCGCTGGGCTGAGCCGATCCCCATTATCGCGCTTCGTTCCGGCGGTCAGAGGTCGAATCGCGCTCGGAGCGCGACCTTCAAGCGTCCCAGTTGGGCGGTTGTGAGATGTCCGGCTGGTTCTTTGAGCCAGCCTTTGTCGAACGGGGAGATGTCGTAGACGGCGACGGAGAGCCCGCCATCGATGGGGACGGTCAGCAGCTTCATCGCCTCGGGCACCTCCCGTTCGGGGCGGACCCGTGCGGCGAGGAGCCGACGGCGTCCGAGCATCGCGGGCTGTGCCTCGAGGATGACGACGGTCGCTTCTTCCGCCCCGATCGGGCTGACAGCCTTCCAGAGTTGACCCTGCGTGATGGTCACTCGCCGAACTCCTGCGGGAACAGGTCGGCCAGCTCGGGCTGGGAGTTGCGGGCATCGAATTCGGCGAGTTTGCGGAGGTCTTCTTCGAGCAGGCTGTTTCGGACCGCGCGCTGGATGTATTCGGATACGTTGCCGGCGGCGGAATCTCGCATGGCCTCAGCCAGTTCGTCCGGCATCGTGATGGTTAATTTCGCCATCCGGCAACGATACATCAACACGCTGTATCAAAGTATGGCGTTCAGTGCAGATTGCGGTCGAACAGGGCCAGTAGTTCGCGGTAGTGCCGTTCGGCGGCCGCGGGGTCGTAGGCGGAAGTGTCGGCCTGCGTGTAGCCGTGTTGGGCTCCCTCGTAGACCTCGGTGCGGTGGCGGACGCCGGCGGCGGCGAGTGCTTTGTCGAACTGGTCGATGTGTTCCGGCGTCATGTGGTGATCCTCGCCGGCGTGGGCGAAGTACAGCTCCGCCGTGATCTCTCCGACGGCCAGGTGCGGGCTGTCCGGGGTGTCGGTGACCAGCGGCCCGCCGTGGAATCCGGCCACCGCCGCAACCTGCTCGGGGAATATGGCAGCGACCAGCACCGCTAACCGCGCACCCATGCAGTAGCCGGTGACGCCGACCTTCTCCCCGGAAACCAGTGGCGATGCCGCCAGCCACTCGAGGTAGGCACCGGCATCGGAACGCAGCAGCTCCGGTGTGAGCGCGCGGATCATCGGGAAGACCTGCCCGAAGATCTCCGGCCGCTCCTCGGGGTCTATGAAGTCCGGCAGCTCGATTACCGGCGCGCGCCCGTGCCGGTAATAGGCGTTCGGAAGTAGGACGGTGTAGCCGTGGGCGGCAATACGATCGGCCAGCGACCGCAGGCTGGGACGCAGTCCGAAACCATCCTGAATCACCAGCACTCCCGGATGAGCGGCGCCATCGTCGGGGTAGGCGACATACGCGTCAGCGACACCGTCGGGTGTCTGCACATCGACCGATATACCGTGCGTTGTGGTCATTGTTGAATCCTTCTGTCGTGGTTGATGTCCTGTGATCAACACGAAGAAGGCGGAGCCCGCGCAATACAGCATGACGCTCGATGGAAAAGCGGGCCGACACCGGCCCGCCCGGTGCTCAGCAGAGCACCGGGTAACCAATCCGTGTGTGGCGCAGTGCCGTCCCGGTAGTCATCGATTCACACCGTAGTCCACCGGACTGGACCGGTGTCAACTCTCGGGTTGCGCCGTCTCCGGTGCTCAGGTGTTGCGCTCGGCGATGATGACCAGTCCCGGTCCGCGTCGGCAGCTGGCTGACGCCCGGCGACCTGACGCCTCGCGCGAATCATCCACGCATCGTCCAGGCTCGGAGTTTCTCCGGGTTCCGGATCGCCCAGATGCGGGTGATCCGGCCGTCTGCGATGTCGAAGGCGTAAACCGAGACGATGATGCCTTCGAGCTGTGCTACCAGGCCGGGCTGGCCGTTCACCGTGCGCTCCAGCAGGGTTACCGCGGGACCGTGGGTGGCGATTTCCATCCAGGCGTGGGCGATCTGCTCGCCGCCGTTGATCGGGTCGAGGAAGGCCAGTGCCAGGCCGCCCCCGTCGGCCGTCGCGATCGCCTGCGGGTCGAGCAGACCGATCAGCGCCTCGATATCCTTTGTCTCCCACGCACGTTTGAAATCGCGGACCACTTCGGCGCGCTCGGTACTCGACGGGCCCCGTGAGGTATCGATGCGGCGGCGAGCGCTGGAGGCGAGCTGTCGGCAGGCTGCGGGAGTTCGCCCGACGACGTCGGCGACCTCGGCGAAGGAGTAGCGGAAGACGTCGTGCAGGATGAACGCCACCCGCTCGGCCGGTGTCATGGAATCCAGGACGACGAGGAAGGCCATGCTGATCGACTCGTCGAGGGTGACCCGGTCGGCGGGATCGGCGGAGGCGGGACCCTCGACCCATTCGGACCGTCCGGGAACCGGCTCCGGAATCCATTCGCCCACATAGCGTTCGCGCCTGGCGCGCGCCGAGTCGAGTAGATCGAGGCAGATCCGGCTGGCGACCGTCGTCAACCACGCGCCCGGCACCGCCACCTCCCGCCGCTGCCGCTCGGACAACGAGTACCAGCGCGCGTACGCCTCCTGCACCACATCCTCGGCCTCGCCCAGCGAGCCGAGCATCCGGTAGGCGAGATTGATCAGCTGACGGCGTTCATCGATCACCTCGGACAGGCGCGGGTCGGTCATGCTCGGCTCCTTCGTTGCGTGCGTCCTCACCGATATCGACGAAGCAGCGCCCCGAAATGTGAGCGCCGCGAAGCGTCTCAATGAGGCGTCCTGACATTCCGGACGGCTGCGTCGTCGGAAGGTCAAGACAGTTTCAGCCAACCAGGAGTTCCGGAAATGATCAGAATCGGCATCATCCTCGGCAGTACCCGGCCCAACCGTAACGGCCCGCAGGTCGCCCAGTGGGTTCTGGACTCGGCATCGCGGCGCGACGCCGCCGAGTTCGAACTGATCGATCTGCGCGACCACCCGCTACCACATCTGGACGAACCCGTCCCACCGATGCACGGCCCGTCGGTGCATGCGCACACCCGCGCCTGGGCCGCGCGGATTGCCCCGTTCGACGGGTTCGTGGTGGTGACTCCGGAGTACAACGGCGGCATGCCCGGGGTGCTGAAGAACGCCATCGACCATCTGTGCGCGGAATGGACCAATAAGGCGGTCGGATTCGTCTCCTACGGCGTGAGCGGCGGCACCCGCGCGGTGGTGCAACTGCGGATGGTGTGCAGCACGCTGGGTATGGCCGATGTGAGCCGCCCGGTGGAGATCTCGTTGCTCACCGATTTCGAGAACCACACCACCTTCACCCCGGGCGACCACCACGCCACCGCGCTGAACACCTTGCTGGATCAGGTCGTCTCCTGGAGCGCCGCGCTCGCGCCGCTGCGAGCCGCCGCCGAAACCACTCTCATCAGTTCCTGAGGAGCCAATCATGAGCACATCCAATGACTTTCAGTCACGCGCTGAGGTAGCCGAGGTCGAGATTCGCCGGCAAATCGACAGGGTGGTCGAGGGACTGCGGGCCAAGGACCTCGATGCACTGAAACGCCTGTACGCGACCGACGTCGTGTCCTTCGATGTCGAGCCGCCGCTCCAGCACGTCGGGATAGGGGCCAAACTCGAGAACTGGGCGAGAGTGTTCCTGTTCTTCGACAGTGTGGACTACGAGTTTCGCGATCTGACATTCACCGTAGGCGGTGATGTGGCATTCGGGCACGCCTTCGGTCGTCTCAGCGGCACGCTGAACAACGGGACCGCGACGAGCGGGATGTGGGTCCGAGTCACGTACGGCATGCGAAGGATCAACGACACCTGGTTGATCACGCATGATCAGGTGTCGGTGCCGCTCGACATCGCGAGCGGCAAAGGCATGGTCGACCTCGAACCCTGACGGTTCTCGGGACCGGTCGCTGTGCGGTCTCTCGAACGGGTCCTGTTCGAGAAGTCGGTGAGGGCGGCCTCCTCCCTGGCGCTTGCCGCGACTCTGCATGTCGCCCATGAGCTCGCCAGCCGATGAGGTTGGTCGGCGGGCCGTACCTCCGATGTCGCGAACGGATCAGCAGTGTTCGTGCTGTACGGACTTCGGGAATACCGACCACTCGCGCGGCGAGCAGGACTACTGCGGTGCCGACGGCCGCGCCCGCGGTCAGCGTGACGATCTGCGCGATGCTGGGTGTGCCGATCGTGGTGCGGGCGAGCGCGATTGCGCCCGTTCCGGCGGCTCCGGCGAGGGGGGTTGCCCACACGACGCGGTGGACAGTGATGGCGACAGCGGAGCAGCCGAGGAGCCCGTACCGCCCCCGAAGCAGAATGTGACCGGCCACCGCACCGCAACGTAGGCGAGCAAGCTCGCGACGCCCGGCCCGTATGTCCAGCAATGGGAAGATCAGGCGTGATGTCTGCATCGAGAATGTCGAGGTGACGCATACCTCCGGCACCTTAACTACTGATCTCGCGCGGATCGTCCCCGAAATCGACACCTACGCGCGACCCGCTGTTCGTCTGCATCCGCGTCCAGGCCGGCCAGCAGTTTCGGAAAGCCACATCGGGGGTCCGATCCTGTGGCCGGATACGCAACCGTGGCCACGCTGCGGCGCCATCCATTGCGCGCACAACCTCGCGCGCTCCACCGCGCGAGGTGTCGTCCTGCCCGTGCCGTCAGGTCAGCTGACTGCCCGTGAGCGAGCCGCCCGACTGAGCTGGAAGGCCGCCTCTCGCCGACGCGCAGACCGAGCGAGCGTCGCTGAACGCACGGCCCTGTTGCGCGAGCCCTGCGCGACCCCGTTGATACCGCTCGCGCAACTGTTCGCCGCTGATTTCCCCGAGATCACCTTTCCTGCAGGTAAAGACATCGCGCAGGTGATGTGGCGTGGCCTTTTCGACCACGACTCCATCGAAGTCTTCTGGCAGGACTCCGCCGATATCATCGGCATCCAACAACCCCCTGCCGCTGAACTCGCCGAGGAGTTCGGTGACACCATCACCATGAGCGCCTGCATTCTCGATCCCGAGCGAATATCGGATCTTCCCTGGTACGAGGAGCTTCCCCCCAACGTCCGTGAACAACTGGTCCAGTGCCGACCAGAACCAGCAGACACCGACGATCTGGCCCACAACGGCGCCCGTCAATACCCACCGTCGTTGTACTACCGGCTGTCAGCCGCACCTGGATTCAAAATTGGTGGGAGCATGAACTGGTCGACTAATGATGTGCCGGATCTGATCTGTCCCGACTGCAAGGCATCGACCGCACTACTGTTGCAACTCGACACCTACGAGTGGCCGCCGGGACAGCCTGACTCCCACTGGCGCCCCCGTGAAGACTCCCAACTCGTTCCGGGCACTCCACACTACAATCTCGCCTGTGAGCCAACAGGTTTGACGATCGGACGCGCCAGCCACGGTGGGGTGTTCGCCTGCTCGATGAACCCGGAACACAGTCCACAGTTCATTTGCCCATAGGGGTCTCGAGCGTGTCGCAGATGGAGACGATTCTTTTGAAGACTCTCCGTCCCCCACGAACGCCCCAACCCGCTGCCAGATTGTCCGAGCCTGACGGCCACCTGCGATCAGCATCCCGAAGCCCAGCATGACGCACTCACCCCAGCCGGGTGCGAACAGATCTTCATCGACAAGACCTCCGGCAAGCTCGGGGCGCATCGGTGTCGATTTCGGGTCGATCGGCCTGTGTCACGTCGCTGCCGCCGCTGCTGGAATTGGCCGATGATCGCGACACACTGCTTGCGCAGACCGAGGAGCAGATTGCGCTGTTCGTGAGTGGTGATCGGGTGGGGGCGTGGCGGAAGTTCATGGTGGATGCGCGGATTCACATGCCGGAGGAGGTTTTCCTGCAGTACTTCGGAGCGTTGACGACTATCCGGAACTTCCCGAATCGCCCGCGACAGTCGGTGGCGTCGACCGCGGGAAACTATGCGACGCGGTGGCCCGGGTAGCGGTGGCCGCCGGGCGTGACGACACGCTGCCGATGCTGACCGGGGTGAGTATCGAGTTCCATCCCGGATTCCTACGGTTGGTGAGTACGGATCGGTTTCGCATCGCGATCCACGAGCTGGAGTGGGATCCGGTGGGGATCTCGGGACCTGCCAGCGTGCTGGTGCCCGCCCGCGCGCTGGCCGAAACCAGCAAGGCACTGTCGGGACCGCGGATCGAAATCTCCGGTGGCCCAGGGCAGACCGTTCTGGGGCTGACGACCGGCGACCAGCGCCACACGATGCGTACGCTCGATATGCCTTATGCGCCCTATCAGCGCTATCTCGAAAGCACCCACACCGCAACCGCTTTGATCAATACGGCTGCCTTGGTCGATGCGATCAAACGGGTGTCGCTGCTCTCGCCCCGAAGCGCGCAAGTGCAGTTGACCTTCGCCACAGCCTCGGCCCGCTTGTCCGCCGGCGGTGGCAACGAAGGCAGCGCGAAGGAGATTATCGGTTGCGAGTTCGATGGGGAACCTTTGACCATTGCCTTCAACCCCCGCTACCTGCTCGAAGGACTGGCCGCCGCACGTGCCGAGGTTGTAGAGATCGCTATGAACGGACCGACCGGAGCGGCAACAGTTCGTGCCGCTGATCGCGAATCCGACGGTGAGCGCCGCGATGGCCTGATCTACGTACTGATGCCAGTGCGCCTACCTCACTGAGCCACGAGGTCGCACACCTCCATGGTGCAGACGTGCCAACGATCTCTTCGGCCGACCCGCAGCCCAGCGCACCCAGTAGCGATCATGCCGGACGGCAGTGACCAACACGCCTTGTCAGTTCACATGGACGGCATGACGGGTGATCGCAACGTCAATCGGCTGATGGGAAGCGTCCGTCGACACACACGGCTCGGCTCCGTCTAGGATTGAGTCGAGGATATCGGCGCTGTCGAGCGTGGCTCGGAATGATTGTTGGCGGGCGCCTGCGATTACGGCGTAGAGCACGGTGGCGTAGAGGTGGGAGCGGGGCACGGTTAGCCGCCATCCGCAGTGTTCGTGCTGCTGCAGACGGTTTTCGACGATATCGATGACGTCCTGAATGACGTGGATCTCGATGTCGGCAATCTCGTCGCGGTCGAGCATATTCAGAAACCGAACTTCGGACGCTCGGCCGGTTCGATGCGGCCTTCGCGGATGAGCAAGGTCCTGGCGCACAGTTTGATCGGGCATGCGGTGATCGGACATTCGATGTGTTCTTGCATTACCGCGCACGCGGATTCGAGCGTGAGTCCGTCCGGTGGGACGCTGTGGTCTGTCGGCTGAAGACTGTAATCGGGAACCATGGTGCAGGACCTCCAGTGCGTTGGATCCCCTGGTTGACCGGGGAGAAATGTTGTGCCGCTTCCGAATAACCCTCGCACGCGAAGCCCGCCGTGACACCTGCCCACCGGTTCGCTATTCACCGGATTCTTGGGCGCGCTGACCTGCGAAGTTGTTACGCTATCCGCATGTTGCCCATCGGAATGGGTGAGCCGGATAAGCCGTCGACACTCGGATCTCGAAGGGGCGCGCGTCTGCGAACCTCTTCGAGATCGCCGAATGCGAACGCTCGGGCGAGCCAACCGTTGAGCCCCCAAGCGCGTGGCCGAGAGATGGCCGCCATTGGCAAGAGGCTGTGGACCGAGCTGGGGTCGGTGACCCGCACGGCGACGGAATTGCTGGACCGGTATCCGGATGTGCCGAGTTTGCAGGCGTATCGGTATGCCGCCGGTCTGTCCCAGGATCAGGCCGCTGCCCGCTACAACGAGGTCACGGGCAATCAGACCAGCCTGGGCGGCACTTCCATCAACGCCTGGGAGACCTGGGCACGGGCACGTGGCCAGGGGTCGCCACCGTCATTGTCGAGCGTCTTGATTTTGTGCACCGCCTATGGCCGTGGCCCGCTAGGGATGGCAGACGAGCACATTTCGCCGACCGAGTTGATTGCCGAAGCCTACGAGCGACTGCCGATCGAGGATCAGCTTGCGCTCAAGCGGTTCACCGCAGATCGCGGTTTCCGACCGGCAGCCGCAGCCGATCACTCGCACTCAACCGCGTCACCTGCGCAAACGCATGGCTCCGTATCGCAAGGAGCAGTAGGACAGATCGGCGGTGAGTTCACCCTCTCGGTTCCCACTTTCGAGTACGGGAACTCGGACATATGCGTGTTCTCTCTCCCCAATCCGCGACCCGGCCAATTGCTCGACTTGACCTGGGAGACTTTCGGATTCGGCATAGATCGACTCTCGCAGCAGATCAAGAGCGTCGGGAGACGCCTGGACGTGGACATATGCTTCGGCGTGAACGAGGCCGGTCTGGTGATGGCAACGTTCCTTGCCTCGTCTCGGTTCTCCCGCTGCACGATCGGCTACCTGCGCTGCAACAAGATCCGCGACGGCATCGAGTTGGACGTCGCATCGTACTTCCCTGAAGCCAGAGCCACACCGACCATCGTCATCTGCGACTTCGAGGTCAAACATGCCGATGTCATCGGCCAACTGGCCGGACAGGTCCGCGCGAAGTACCCGAAAGCAGAGCTGTATTTTGCTGTGTTCGGCGCCATGACCAAAGGCCGCGACCTGGAAGTTGCCAGCTTCGACGATCTGACCGGTGCCAAGATCATGCGCGGCGCGGACTTCGAAGCCATCTTCATCGCCGCCACCATGAGCCCACCCGGCATCGAACCTCCTCTGGAGTTGCGATGAGCTCCCAGAAAGGTGATTGCCGATGCCTAGCTTGAACATTCCCGAACTAGCGCAACGTATCGCAGGGCTGGTGCAGCAGCTGATGGGAGAGATCAGGCCGCAGCTGATGGAAGCCGCCCTCACCGGACACCGCGCGGAGAACGATAATCCGCGGCACGTCGACAACTTTCTCTCCGATCACGATCTGTGGATGCATCATCGCTACAAGGAAGTTCTCGCCGAACACATCCCGTCATTCGTCTATGCCTCGGAGGAAGCTGACCCCGAGGTCATCGGCGTGGAACGCGACCCCAGCCTGTGTGTGCTGGTCGATCCTCTCGATACCAGTGAGCTGGCCGTGCGGGGCCTGTGCGGGTACACGCATGTCTTGGTGTACTCGCGTACGCTGGCCAGGCCCGTGGTAGCCGTGGTCGGCGATATTTTCCACCACGTCCAGCTGTACGTGGCGGCCCGCGACGATAGTGGCCGGGATCGAGCCTTCGTGATCACCGCGGAGGGCGACGAATTTTCTCTCGAAAGTCCTTCAAAAGCAGCACTTTCCGAATCGCTGGTCACGAACTACCTGATGCGCCCGCAACAACGGTTCCGGCCGCTTGCTGGGCAAGAGCAGCTTCTGAACGCACTCGGCGCACCATCTCCGGATGGGAAAGCTCGGGGGCGCATCGGTGTCGATTTCGGGTCGATCGGCCTGTGCCACATAGCTGCTGGATTCACCGATGCCATGGTGGAATTCGCCAAAGGATTCGCCATCTGGGATCTGTCCCCAGGCCACTACATCCTGCACGCAGCCGGCGGCACCGTCACTGATCTCCACGGGAAGCCCATCACCCTGGATTACGGCCTGAACTCACTGTCCGCGATCAAACAGGCGATGGACCGGCGTCAGAAATTCATCGCCGCCGGAAACCCCCGCCTCGCACACGAAATCCGCACGATGCTCCAGCCGTGATACGCCGAACCTTCGAACGCGCGGCCAACTCTATCGGTCGCGGACCGATGAATTTCCCTGCCCCGCATCGTCACAACCTTTGTCCGTGTCGTACGCACGCTGGGAGACCCCATGACCTCGACCGCAGCAGTTACCACCGCAACCCTGACTGTGCCTGATGGCAGTTTGTATTACGAGGTGCGGGGGAGTGGGCCGCTCATGGTGTTGTTGGGTGCGCCCATGGGGGCTGAGGACTTTGTGGGGCTGGCGGGGGAGTACACGGTGCTGACCACTGATCCTCGGGGGCATCGGCGGAGTGTGTCGAACGATCCGGAGCAGGAGTCGACGCCGGAGTTGCGGGCTGATGACGCGGCTCGGTTGATTCGGGCGATCGATGCGGGGCCCGCTGTGGTTTTCGGGTCCAGTGGCGGGGCGGTGACCACGCTGGCGTTGTTGGAAAGCGCGCCGGAATTGGTGACTGCCGCTATCGCGCATGAGCCGCCGCTGGTGGAGTTGGTCGATGATCGCGACACACTGCATGCGCAGACCGAGGAACAGATTGCGCTGTTCGTGAGTGGCGATCGGGTGGGGGCGTGGCGGAAGTTCATGGCGGATGCGCAGATTCACATGCCGGAGGAGATTTTCCTGCAGTACTTCGGAGCCGAGCCGCCCGCCGAGCAGGCGGCGTCGGAGAACTTCTGGTTCCGTCATGAAATTCGAGGGACCACGCATTTCACCCCGAATATCGATGCCCTGCGCGGGGCCGGCGCGCACCTCATTATCGGGATCGGCGAACAGTCGACCGGCCAGACCTGCGACCGCACCTCTCGCGCGCTCGGCGATGCTCTCGGGATCGCCCCGGCCCTGTTTCCCGGCGATCACACCGGCTTCGTTCCGGATCCGGTCGGCTTCGCCGCCCGCATGCGCGAACTGCTGAATTCCTGAACGGATTCTCCGGACGTATTCCCGACTTCGCGCCGACCACACGATGCGCGAGGTCGGAACACCTGATCGAAATTCGATCACATCCTCAGCGGCAGCGCTGGTGGTGTGTGAGAATCGGCGACGTTCTTGCTCTGCCCGAATGGCGATGAGGAGCCGTTGTGCGTGTTCGATTTTTGGTTGGTTTGCCGGTTGCGGTGTTCTTGATGGTTCCCGCGATCGGGTTGGCGGGTGCTGGTTCGGCTCAGGCTCGGGTTACGACGTTCACCTGCACGGCTGAGTCCTTCGGCGGGGATGCGATGCCGCCGGTAACCGTGGAGTCCAAGTACGGGGTGCGTGCTGCGATCGGGCTGGCCAAGACGGAATGGCGCGGGCAGGCCAAGTTCAGCACCATCGAGTGCAAGCCGAGCTGACAACACAGCCGCGGCTCAGACATCAGCACTCGTCCCGATGTCGAAAAGGTGCAGTCGGCTCCGTCCCAGGGACACCGCCGCCCACGAACGGGCGCGAACTCCACCTCCGAGATGACACCCGAGCAGCGGACGCACCGGGAGGCGGAGGTGCGTTCGCTCTATCGCGGCATGGTCCGGATTATCGTGACCCGACGTGGGCGAAGCTGATCGACTTCGAGACGACACTGCCGAGCGCGGTCGAGGTCGGCGAGGCCGATGGCCCATGGGCGGGCTGGCCGTCCTGGCCGAACTCGATCCCGCTCTGCCCCGCTACGTCGCGGTCACGGCATACCTATATGAGCGCGACCGTGACCCGGTGACAGCAGCACGGCTCAACTGCGGGCTACGACCAGCATCGGCACCCGTCGACGGTGGGCTAGGGTTGCGTTGTGACGGTGGGGCCGAACAGCGCTGATTCACTCCCGGAAACGCTCACGTGGGAGGAGTATCTCGCATTGCCCGATGAGGTCGCGCAATGTGTGGAGGGACTCGACCATGGTCGGGTGGTCTGGGCGAGAACCGGCCCACGTCGCAACCAGCGAGCCGCCGTGCGTGTGCGCAACGCACTGGAGTCGGCCTGGACGGATGCGTCACGCGACCTGCCCGGCGAGTGCTTCGAAGCCGACGTCGAGCAACCGATCTTCTTCACCGCCAAGAACGACTTCCTCAAACCCGACTTCATTCTGTACCGCTGTCTTCCCGCCGACGAGCAGGAAGTGCCTGCCACGGCCGTGGTTATCGCGGGCGAGGTGCTGTCGCCCTCGAATTCCGTCCAGGACATGGCACGGAAGACGCTGCGGTACGCCGAAGCCCGAATTCCGTGGTACTGGGAGATCGAGCCGGGCGAGCAGACGATAAGTATTCGGATCAATGCCCTGCTTCCAGCACCGGAAAACAGGCCCGCTGGGGTGACACCGTTGCGTTCGTACCACTATGAGCCAGTGGCTTTTTGGGAAGGCGCGGGCGATTTGGCCTACCACCTTCCCTTTCCGTTCGTCATTCCCGATGAAAGCCTCGCGTACTGAACAGTGTTCGGCACCCAATGTCTCACGGCTCACGCACTGCCGGTCTCACTCGAGGATCAGATGATGTTCTACCGTCGAGGGCTCATATCCGAGCCTGCCTGACCGGCACCTCCGGCTTGCTCGGCGGCCGGTTCCTCCGGAGGCGAGCCAGGAAAGGTACACCGGCGGCGGTCAACAACACGAGCAGCACGACCGCCGATGTCCGGAAGGCGGAGACGAAGACCGTGCCGGAGACCCGCCGTGCGGATTCCTCGACCGCGGTGCTCGTCTGTTCGCGCAGCTTGGCAGCGGCCGGTGTGGTGCCCGTTGCGGAGTGTTCGCAACCCGTGGGGGTCCGCTCGGGTGTGGGTGACCGCAATTGCAGTGTGGCGCAGCGCGCGAACTCGTCGGCGATGCCCGGCGCAAAGGGGGTCACGATCGACAGTTCCCGCTTCAACTGCTCCTGTTCCGGCTCGACAGCGGACGGGGCCGCCGCGCCCACCGCGTGGAAGAACAGAATGCCGATCAGCGCGACGCCGAGGGAGTTTCCTACCTGCTGCGCGGCCGGCACCAATCCGGAGGCCGAATCCACCGACCGCGGTGGTACCGCCGCGACGACCGCGATCTGCAACCGCGCCGCCGCCATACCGACCCCGAATCCGCCGAGCGCCAGTGGAATCAGCAACACCGGCCATGACAGGGCGGCCGGTGTTGGTTCCAAGGCCAGTAACCAACCGACCAGCAGCACACCGAAGAGCACGAAACCGATTCCGATCATCCGGTCCCCGAGTCGGTCGGCCAGTCGGGGCGCCGACAGTGCCCCCAGCACCGCGCCCGCCGAGAACGGCAGGGTGGTCACACCGGTGCGCAGTGCGGAGTACCCGAGCCCGAACTGGAGCGATACCGACATGGTGAACAGGTAGGCCGCGAAGACCCCGTACACCACGAGGCAGGCGAGGATCCACCAGAGGAACCGCGCGGAGGCGAACAGGCCCGGATCGACGAGCGGTGATCCGCCGCGCCCGGATAGCCGCCGCTCGTGGGCGACGAAGCCCGCGAGGATGATCACGGACGCTGTCAGCATCGCCAGGATGGGCGGTGACCACGCGTGCTCGCGCCCGATCGACAGCCCGTAGACGAGCAGAAAGAGACCAGTCGCCGCCAGCACAGCACCCATCGGGTCCAGTGTGGCGCGTTGCGATCTGACCGAACCGCGCAGATGCCGGGCGGCCAGCACCAGCACCACAGCCCCCGGGATCAGATTCACCAGGAAGATGGAACGCCAGGACAGGTCGAGCGGATTCGCGCCCAGTAGCAGTCCGCCGACCAGCGGGCCGAGCATGGCCGCCGTGCCGGCGGTCGCGCCGTATAGCGCGAACGCCAGATTGCGGCGGCGGGAGTCGGCGAACCGCTCGGTAATGATGGCGATCGGCTGTGCCGATACCGCTCCGGCCGCGGCCCCCTGCAATACTCGCGCCGCGATGAGAGTGAGCGGCGTCGGCGCCACACCGCACAGCACCGATGCCACCACGAACAGCGCGACGGCCGCGGTGAAGAAGCCACCGCGCCCCCACCGCATGCCCAGGCGCGCACTCGGCAGCAGCGAACACGCCAGCGCGACCGTGTATCCCGTGAGCATCAGTGACGATTCGGCCGAACTCGCGCCGAGGTCACGCACGATGTCGGGTATGGCGACGATAACAATCGTCGCGTCGACCATCTGCATGAAGACCGCGATGAACACGGCCACCACGCCCACCCACGCCGAGGACTTCGTCCCGGGGAGAGCGGTATTGCGCTGTACGCCGAGTGCGCTCATGGCGGCTACGCGACGACGTCGCGGGTGAGCACTCGGGAGCCGGTGTGCGCGATCGACTCCATGACCCCGGCGAGCACATTGCTGTAGCGCGCCATGGATGCCGCCGCGACCTCGGTGTCGGGGTACAGCGAGGCCATCCAGATCATGTCGTCGGTGCGCTGCACCCAGGTGTAGACCTCCTCGGAGGTGCCTCGACTGCCGAAGAAGGAGAAGTCGATCGCGGAGAACAGCTCTGCGCCCGGCAACTTGCGCATATCGAGGAACGACAGCATGGGCGCCACCCAGCCACGTCGCACCTCGAAACCGTCGTGCGATTCCAGTAGCTCGACGACACGATGCAACGACACGTCCGACAGCCACCTGCCGGATTCGAAGGCGGCGTCGGCGCGTTTCGCCACCGCGGCGAAGCCCTCCGCGGGGTCGAAGTCGAAGGAGATCGGAATCAGGCTGGCATACCAACCGATCGAGGCGCGTTCGGCGTCACCACTACGGGTATTCTTCGGCGAGAGCGTGAAATAGCTGGTGCGCCGCGTGATCTCGTATTCGGCGAAGGCCGCCGCGGCAAACAGACCCGATACCAACCGGACGCCCGCTCTCGCACATTGGGCTTCGAACTTCTCGGCCGCCGCGCCGGACAGCAGTACCTGCCGGCTCGACGCCGCCGAGACGGAGCCCTGCGTATCGGTCGCCCGCAGCGGCAGGGGGAAGCTCGGCAGTCGGCCACCATTGGTGAGGATCCTGTCGGCCCACTCCACGATCTGCGGTGAACTCACCTCTAGTTCCGCCGCCCGCGACCGTTCCCGGCCGCAGTGTTCGCGGTAACTCGCCACCGGAACGGTCGCGAGGCGCTGTTCGGCGGTCGGATCGAAGTAGAGCTGGGTGAGCTCACCACTGATGATTCCGCCCGATACGGCATCGCAGTTGAGGTGATCACAGGCCACCACGACCGTGAAGGATCCACCGTGATCGATCACCGCGAAGGTGAAGCAGTCCCAGCTGCTGGGGCCCGGCGTCACATGCTGCAGGATTCGGCTCACCATCGGGCCGTCGATCTCGCCCCAGGCATCCGGGACCAACTCGATGTTCTCGGCGTCGAGCACATGCCGGTGGATACGGAAGTCGGCGTCGATCTCGAACCAGCTGTGGAAGGCGTCATGCCGCCGCACCACGATGGTCGTGGCGCGTGCCAGCGCCTCGATATCGGGTTCACCCCCAAGTGTGAAGGCGCACAGGATGAGCCGGTCGAAGCGTCGGCCGGCGCGTTTGGCCGTTCGCGCCATTTCCAGGTAGGCATCCTGCTGGAAGGACGGCGGGGTGGGGTCGATACGGGCGCGGATGACGGCCGCGCGTGCTCCCTCGCTGGGTCGGATGATCGTCAATCGGCCGCTCTTGGGCCGCCAGTCGTCTATGAGACCGCTCTGCATCATGGCTGTGGATCCTCATCAATTCTCGAACGCTGTTGTCAGGAGGCGATTTTCAGCAGCGAATTCATCGGTGGCCGGTGGTCGGTGTGCAGTACGGACTCTTCTGCGACGAACCCATCGGCACCGAGGGGGAACTGGATGATTCCGGCCCCCGAGTCGGGTAGTCCGCACCGGCCGAGCGCCGTGGCGACGATCTGCCTGCTCATGACCCCGAGTTCATGCAGTGGACGGTTGCGGTGTTTGCGCACACCCAGATCGACCTGGGCTATCCCGGAAGCACCGTACTGGTCGAACATGTCGATCAGCAGGCCGATCTCGACACCGTAATGCGGTGCGAAGCAGAACCTTTCGAGCGCATGACGGGTGGCGGCATACTCACCGCCGAGCGGCTGTACGACGTGTCGCAGCTGTGGCCGCAGCGCTGCCAGCAGCGGCCGGGCCACGAGTTCGGTCACTCGCCCGCCGCCCGATTCGTCGACCGACTCGCCCATCAGCAGCGGGCGACGGTAGTAGCCCTTGCTGAAGACGATGGATTCGTCGAGCAGCAGTGGACCGATGAGTTTGGGTACGAAGTGCGGGTCGGGATCGATCAGGTCCGAGTCCATGAACATCACGACATCGCCGGAGGCCACCGCCAGCGAACGCCACAGCACCTCCCCCTTCCCGGGCAACGGGGGATGGTCGGGCAGCACATCTTCTCGGCAGACAACGGTGGCGCCCGCCGCCGCGGCGACCCGCATGGTGGCATCGGTCGATCCGGAGTCCATGACGATCAGTTCGTCGACCAGCCCGTCGGGCAGGCAGCGCACGGCACGGACCACACCACCCACGGTGGCTTCCTCATTCAGCGCGGGAAGCACCACCGATACCGTTCTTCTACCTTTGGCGGCAATCAGATCGCGCGCGGTCCATCGTGGTGCGGGCCAGGTGCGGATACCACCGTGAGATTCGTTTGCCAACAGATCGGCCACTATGACCACCTATCGAGAGTCGGGCATCGGGACCCGAGCGGCCTGGTGGACAGCCCTGCATCGGCCGGGCTCACAGACTTCACGGAAAGCGGTGAGAAACGCTGCTTCCCGCGGCTCGGAATTGTGGAACCAGGAATCGCGACATTGCGATGAGGCGACGCTATAACGCCATTGATCGACTGACCACTTCGTAAGTGAATCTTTCAGACAACGGCAACCGGCTATTAACCATTCGCTGAAAAATCTACGCAAATTGGACAGGGTTAGGACTAGGAAAAGTGATCGGTGTCGCTCCGGTGAATTGAAGTGACTTCCCCCACTCGCACTTAACTCCTTGCGCCGCAATAAAACTCACGCTGACGAAAAGCCTGGACCGCTCAGCCACATTGTGTCGAAACGCTGCTTTACTGCTACTAATACACTGACTCATTCTCCGCATTCAGCGTTAACGCATTAAAGTCCACGCCAGCCGCGACATTCCCCAGATGTATCGATCGCGCCGCGCGTCCGGCCGTTGCAGGTTGCCGGGGGATGGGATCGCATTTCGCGGGCCCAGGACGTCTGGGCTGCTCCAGTCTCGAACAGCTCGACGTGACCGCTTTCCGAGAAACGGTCGGCGCGGCGCGCTATCAGCGCCCCTGACGTTCACTCGTCGTCGGTGTGGTCGATGCATGCACTGTGCGCAAAGTCGGGACTCTGATCGGAGTTCGTGCACATCCTCAGCGGGAGAGCTGGCGTTGTGCGAGTTCCCACGGAATGGCGTGGGCAAGCCAAGTTCTCCACCATCGAATGCCGGCCGGTCTGACGAACTACCCGCATTGCATGGTGAGCGACCAATGCCGGAGTCCGTCCACCTCCCTACCGGAGGCGGTGTAGCCGCTGAAGTTCAGCGCCCACTCGCTGATCCCGCCTGTGAAGTCAATAGTGGGACCGTGTAGTTCGACTCGGCCCGCGCGAACTCGCACGGTGGTCCCGTCATCGGAAACGCCATCGGCCCGCACTATCAGGAGGGTTTGGCAGGTCGACAGTGCGAACCGGGAGGTCGAGCCGTCGACGGTGGCTTCGGCCGTACCCGCACTACCGGGATTCGCGAGGGAACTCGCGGTCGGTGCGGGCCGCTTCGTCGACGCTTCGGCACTGGAGCTGGACGGAATCGAAGTCGAGACCGGCTCCGACGACGTAGCTGACCCGCAGCCCACACCTGCGGCCAAGAGCAGCGGCAACAGTGCCACCGTAGTGAAATAGCGCTTCATCCCAGTGCTTTCGGATATCGCGCGATACGCGCGAACTCAGCACGACCCACGCCACACACGCCCGTCGAACTCTGGACATCCGCACCCTACCGGCACCAGCGGAATCCCTGAAGTCCGCCGAGAAATATCGCGGCGGACTGTCGAGAACCCGTACCCGGCTCCGTCCCAGCAGTGAGTACGGCCAGAATGGGCCGTACCGCACCAAGGAGAACATGATGGCCAAGTACCTGTTCCTCAAGCACTACCGCGGCGCACCGGCGGCGGTCAACGATGTACCGATGGATCAGTGGACGCCGGAAGAGGTTTCGGCTCACGTCCGGTACATGGAGGACTTCGCCGCTCGACTCGAGAGCACCGGCGAGTACGTCGACAGTCAGGCGCTCTCTCCGGAGGGCACCTTCGTCCGCTACGACGGCGAGGGTCGGCCACCGGTGACCGACGGACCGTTCGCGGAGACCAAGGACCTGATCGCCGGTTGGATGGTCGTCGACGTCGACAGCCGCGAGCGCGCGTTCGAACTGGCAGCCGAATTGTCAGCGGCTCCGGGCGCGGGTGGGAAGCCGATCCACGAGTGGCTCGAGGTGCGCCCGTTCTACACCGCGCCCCCGACCATCACGGAGTGACACCTGGTGGACGAGACCCTGCTGCGGACCCTCACCCCTGCGGTGATCGGGATCCTTGTCCGTCGCGGAGCCGACTTCGCGGCGGCCGAGGATGCCGTGCAGGAAGCCTTGATCGAGGCCGTGCGCGGGTGGCCCGATGATCCGCCGCGCGACCCCAAGGGCTGGTTGGTCGCGGTGGCCTGGCGCAAGTTCCTCGATGCCGCCCGGGCCGACACCTCTCGACGGCAGCGTGAGGAACGCGTCGACGTCGAGCCCGTGCCCGGCCCGATCGAGTCGGTGGATGACACGCTCCAGCTATATTTCCTGTGCGCGCACTCGTCCCTGACACCGGCCTCGGCCGTCGCGCTCACGCTGCGCGCGGTCGGCGGCCTGACCACGCGGCAAATCGCGCAGGCCTACCTGGTGCCGGAAGCGACCATGGCCCAGCGCATCAGCCGAGCCAAGCGGACCGTTTCCGACGTCCGGTTCAACCAACCCGGCGATGTCGCCACCGTCCTGCGCGTGCTCTACCTGGTCTTCAACGAGGGCTACTCCGGCGATATCGACCTCGCCGCCGAGGCGATCCGGCTCACCCGCCAACTGGCGGCAATAACCAAGCATGAGGAGGTGGCGGGCCTGCTCGCTCTCATGCTGCTGCACCACGCCCGACGCCCGGCCCGAACCCGCGACGGCAGTCTCGTACCGCTCGCCGAGCAGGACCGCGGCCGGTGGAACACCCGTCTGATCGCCGAGGGCGTCGACGTGCTCCAGGCCGCCCTCGCCCGAGATCGATTGGGGGAGTACCAAGCCCAGGCCGCCATTGCCGCGCTGCATGCCGACGCCCGCACCGCCGAGGAGACCGACTGGGTGCAGATCGTCGAGTGGTACGACGAATTGGTGCGTCTCACCGACAATCCGGTGGCCCGCCTCAACCGGGCGGTCGCCGTCGGCGAGGCCGATGGTGCACGGGCGGGTCTGGCCGCCCTGACAGAACTCGATCCCGCGCTACCCCGCTACACCGCCGTCGCGGCATACCTACACGAGCGCGACGGTGACCCGGCGATCGCGGCCCGGCTCTACACCGAAGCCGCTCAATCGGCGACCAACCTCCTCGAACGCGCTCACCTCACCCGACAGGCCGCACGACTCAACGCACAGCTACGCGGTTAGGTTGTCTTCAGCGCTGCCCGCCCCCGAGCCCAGCGACTACGCGGACGGCTTCGGCGATGGTGCGGTAGTCCTTGCGCAGGATGTTGCCGTGGTTGCTGGGGACTTTCGCGTGGATTTCGATGTTCGGGTTGCGTTCGACCACCTTGTGCAGGCTCGCGCGGATGCGTTCCTGCTCATCACCCTTGCTGCCGAGCGAGGACCCCGAGGCATTCACATACCGGGTCGGGACCGTGATCTTGTCCATCACCGGGCCGAGCACGCGTTCGCGGGCGATCTCGCCGGCTTCGATATTGCTGTCGGCCATCTGTTCGGCGGTCATCCGCGCGCCCAGGCCCACCGCGCGCATCAGCGGCATCAACCAGCCCAGCCGCCGCCACAGTTTCCGCATGCCCTCGATATCGACCTCGTCGATCCAGTCGTGGGGTTGGGCGCCCTCGACCAGGACCGCGCCCACGGTCCGGTCGGGGTTGCGGCTGGCCCAGTGTGCCGCGACGAAGGCACCGTAGGACCAGCCGATCACCAGTGCCCGCTCAACACCCCTGGCCGCGAGAACGGCGTCGACATCGGCGACGTTGGTCTCGAACGAATAGTCCGCCGAGGTCTGCGATTTGCCGCGGGCCCGCATGTCGTAGGTGATGTGCCGGAACCCCGGACCGAGCTCGGCGATGACTCGCCGCCAGTACTTTTGGGTAGCGACGTGGCCGTTGGCATAGAGCACCGGGATGCCGGGGCCGCCGGTGTCGGTGACGGCCAGGGCCGTGTCACCGACCGGCACCATGCCGGTCCACGTCGAATCGGTCGGGGAAATGCGGTCGTTCGTCATGAGTTGCTCCTGGTCGTGTCTGGGTTCTGGTGCTTTAGAGGCTGCGGGCGATGACGTCGCCGCGGGAGGTGGTGGCCTGGATGTCGAGTTCGGCAGTGCCGTCGTTCTGCAGGGCGTTGCTGACTCGGCCGTGGATGGTGTTCGCGTCCAGAGCGGCCGAGATCCCGGCAGCGGCGGCGACCGAAATGTCGCCGGAGTCGGTGCGGAGCACGACCGTGCCGCGCACGGCCTCGGCGATCTGGATATCGCCCCGTGTGGTGCTGATGTCCGCAGGGCCGGTGAGGCGGCCGACCTCGACGTTGCCGTCGACCGCGGTGAGGCGGACACTCGCGGCCTCGTCGATCTTGACCTGGCGGGCGCCCTCGAAGGCGACCTCGCCGAGGCGTCCGACGCCGCGGAGCTCGCTGCCGGCCGCAGTGGCCTCGATCTGGGAGCCGGCGGGCAGTTGCACGGTGATCTCCAGGGATCCGGAGGGGCCGAAGAGTTGACTGCCCGGGGTCGAGGCCGTGATCCGCAGGACACCCTCGGCATAGGTGATGGTGGCGTGCTCGGCGACCTTGGCGTCGCGGCTCTTGGCGGGGTTGGCGGGTGCGACCTCGACGGTGGTGTCGGCGCGGTCCGAGGCGATGAACTGGATGCGTCCGGCGGGGATGTCCAGGACGGCGGTGATCGGGGTGGGGGTGTCGAAGGTCTGCATCGTGGTCTCCGGTGTGCTGGCTCGTTGTTTCTGACATCGCAAACGCTATGTTGCATTCCATTCAGTGGCAACACAAACGTTGCGTACTTACTGCATCAGTGCAGCTAAGTGACCTCAAAATGTTGCGAATGATGTAGATCTAACGCAACGATGCCTTCTTGTTCGTTGCATTGAATGAGGAGTGGCCGCTACAGTCGGGACCTCGAACCGCCACGACGGATGCACCGAGGAGATCGCCATGTCGCGAGGTAGGCTCAGCCAGGCCGAACGCCGCCAGATCGCACTGGGACTGGCGGACAATCTCCCGTACGCCCAGATCGCCCGGCGCCTCGAACGGCCCACCTCGACGATCACACGGGAGGTGATGCGCAACGGCGGACCCACCGCCTACCGCGCCGACCTGGCCCAGCGCGCCACCGAACGCCGCGCCCACCAGCGCCGCCAGGCCGCGCCCCGAGAGCAGCAAACAGCGACGCAAGTGCATGGACGCGATTCCGAGGCCGTGCGCTCCTACGAGGAGACGTTCACCACCCTGCTCATCGCACAGGGCATGCCCACCATGATGGCCCGGGTACTGACCTGCCTTTTCACCGCTGACACGGGCAGCTCCGCCGTGTCCGAACTCGTAGCGCGCCTCCAGGTCACCCCGGCCTCGATCTCGAAGGCGATCGCGTCCCTCGAACGCGAGGGCCTGGTGCGCCGCGAACGCGACGAACGCCGCCGCGAGCGCTACTTCGTCGATGACAATGTCTGGTATCAGTCGACGATCGAGAGCGCGCGCGGCATCGCCAAGGTCGCCGAGATTACCCGCCAAGGCGTCGATATCTACGGCCGCGGCACCTTGGTCGCCACCCGCCTGGAAAACATGGCCCGCTTCAGCGACTTCATCAGCGAAAGCATCCTGCGTGCCGCAGCGCAGGGCCGCGAGGTCCTCTACACGAAACCCGAAACGAGCCCCGGCGTATAGCGCCGTACTTCTCGAGCGCCGCCGCGAGGGCGTTCTGCCGACCCGAAGCCGACAGCTTGTCGACCAGCAGCGACGCGGTGGCGTGCCCGAACTTCAGCGACCCGGCCAGCGCGCAGGCCCGCTTCCACGGGGTCAGTCGAATTCGGCCCTGAGCAGATCGGTGAGCACGCCGATCGGATCGCACCAAACCCCGTGTGCCCATTCGCCGTTGACATTGGCGACGAGGACGTGGTGACCGTCACCGGTGCCGTACGCGTATGTCCACGAACCGAACAGCGCCCCGCCCATACCCCACAGTGCGACGCCGGAGGGCAGGGTCACCGAGGAGATGCCGAGGCCGTAGCCGGTGTTCGCGATCCAATTCTCGGTGGGCACGGTTCGCAACATCTCGGCCTGTTCGGCGGGGTGGAGCAGCTGGCCGCCGAGCAAGGCCGCGAAGAAGCGGTGCAGGTCACCGAGGGTGGAGATCATGCCGCCCGCCGCACCGAACATGGAGACATCCAACTCGGTCGCGTCGTGGATCACGGCGTCGGTGCTCGAGTCGAACAGCTTCGTGTAGTGGCGCGAGTGCGGTCCCTCGATCGCAGGGTCGCTGCCGTGCGGCAGGGAGGTCACGGTGAGGCCGAGCGGCTCGATGAGGTGGCGGCGGAGTTCGTCGTGCAGGGACGCGCCGGCCACCGCCTCGACGACCAGTCCGGCAAGGATGTAGTTGGTGTTGCTGTAACCCCAGTTCGTGCCCGGCGCGAAGGTGGGCGGGTGCGCGACAGCGATATTGACGAGCACCGACGGGGAGTGGGTTTCGTAGTGGTTCAACGCTTCTCGGTCGTCGGTGTAGTTGAACAGCCCGCTGGTGTGGTTCAGCAATTGACGCACGGTGATCGCGTCACCGTCATTGCCGTTGCCTCGCACCATATTCGGCAGCCATTGGTGCACCGTATCGTCGAGGCCCAGAAGCCCCTCACCCACGAGTTTCAGCAGCACGGTGGCTACGAAGGTCTTGGTGATGCTGCCGATACGAAATCGGTGCTGCGGCAGGCGCGGTTGTTCGGTGGCGGTGTCGGCAACGCCCGCCGTGCCGAACCACTGCCGCCCCTCGTCGCGTACCTCGGCAATGATCCCGGGTACACCGCCTTCGGATACCGCCCGATCGAGCACGTCCTGAATCGCGGTAGGGGCTGTCGTTTTCGTCATATCGATTCCTTTGCTTCGTCTATGGACCGCCACGAAAGCTATATCGAGATTTCGAAGGTCAGCAACGCTTAGCGTCTGCATATATGCCATTTCACCTGCAAATATTCGGAAATCGTTGCAATAGCGGTGCCGGCAAACGCAATGATCCGTTGCAATGACCAGGCGGGTTAACGCAGACTGAATCCGACCCCGATCCGGAAGGAAACCGCGTACCCATGCCCGGAGGCAGGCTGACCGAGCAGGACCGCAGGCAGATCGCGTCCGGACTCGCCGCCGGGCTCGACTACGCCGAGATCGCCCGGCGGGTGGGCAGACCCACCTCGACCGTCACCCGTGAGGTAGCGCGCAACGCTGGACCGGCCGGCTACCGGGCCGACCTTGCGCAGCGAGCCACTCGGCGGCGAGCCCGACGGCGCATAGCGGCTGCGCCGCAGTCACTTTCGGAGGCAACCCGCGGCCGTGATGACGAAAGAGTTCGTGAATTCGCTGAACAGTTCGCGGGATTGATGGTCGATTCCGGCGTGCCTCGGATGGCGGCTCGCGTGCTGGCGTCGCTGTTCACCACCGATTCGGGCAGCGCGACGGCGGCTGAACTCGCCCGGCAGTTGCAGGTGAGTCCCGCGTCGATTTCGAAGGCCGTCGCCTACCTCGACGGGCTCGAGGTGATCCGCCGTGCCCGTGAGGGGCGGTGCGAACGCTATATCCTCGACGACCGTGTGTGGTTCGAGGCCTGGTCCGATAGCGCCCACACGACCAACCGGTGGGCGGCGGCCGCCGAGCGCGGAGCTGAAATCTTCGGTGTGACAACACCGGTCGGTGCGCGACTCGAGCATATGGGCCTGTTCTTCGCCCGACTCGGGCGCGATATCGTGGGCGGCCCCGTGGATATCGTCGCGGGCGAGCACGCGCTCACCGTCATCGCCGCACTCGTGCACGCGGCCATGCCGCTCACCCCGGAGCAGCTTGCCGCCGCGCTGGATTGGCCCCTGGAGCGGGTGATTTCGGCGCTGCACGACGCCGACCGCCATCCCGACCTCGCGGACCCGGTCGTAGTCTGCGGCAACGAGGCCGGGGCCTACTACGTGGTCGCACGGACCGATCGCCTCACCACCGCCCAGCGGCGACGGCTTGCCCCGGACGGTTCCTGTTCCACGTCATCGCCATCATGGACGCGATGACTACGGACCTCAACCCCGAACGCGACCACCTGGGGTTCCGGTAGTATCCGCCGACAAAACAACGGATATGGCGTAGGCCCTGGTCGGGGATGGCGTTGAGACGGGAATTTCGGCTGGCTACTGGTTGTCTGGACGCTGGAGGACCTAGGTCTGGAGGCGGTTGCGCAGGTCGGTTTCCTCGGGCGTGAAAGCGAGGCGACAGAAGGGTGCTTGCCCGTGTTCTTTCCGGTGAATTTTTCGCACCAGCCGCACGGGGCAGTCACCGAACCCGCCAACGCGCTGGCACTGGAAGATCAACGGGCAGAGATCATCTGAAGCTCGCCACCTCATGGGCAGACGCGCTGAAATGCAGAATTGAGTCTGTTCATCGGACGTGTCAGCCTTCTTGCTCTGCCAGTGCGGCCGTCGTCAGGGTGAGGTGTCGAGTCAGTATGTCGGCGGCGGTGTCGGGGTCACGGGCCAGCGCCGCCTCCTCCAATCGGCGATGCTCGTCAATGCCGTCGCGCTCAGGGTTACGGTGTGCCGACCAGCGGCGGGCAAGCTCGCTCGCGACCCACAGCCGGTCGAAGGTTTCCAGCAACACCGGGTTGCCGCACCCTTCCAAGAGTGTGCGATGGAATACCCGATGGGCCTCGGCCCATTCTTCGCTGTAGTACTCGCCGTCCTGCGGGGTGAATACCGGTGTGCGCGCCAAGCGGTGGTGGGCAGCTCGTACGTCGCCTTCCCATTTGACGTCACCACGTTCGATCGACATGCGTAGCAGGACTGGCTCGATGGTCCGGCGGGCCTCCCCGATCTGATGCCAGCGGTGAGCGGAAAGAGCCGGGACCGCGAAGCCGCGATTGGTCAGCCGTTCGGCCAAGCCCTCGCCAACCAGCCGCACCAGAGCCTCGCGCACCACGGCCAGGCTCACACCGTGTTGCCTGGCCAGATCCTGCGGCTTGAGCGCGTCACTGGGCGCGTACTCGCCGCGCATGATCGCGTTTCGCAGTTGTGCGTAGACCTGCTCGGAAAGCATCTGCTTCGCCGGCTGGGTTGGAGTGGAGACTGTCCTAGTCATCACTCGATCATAGACGATTTGCCAAATCATCGATTATTTCTGTTATCGTCGATCTTGCATATCCGGTACGACTCGAAAGGCGCGACACGATGAGCGCAAACGATCCCTTCTCCCGCCTCCCCGAGGCAGCCGCATTCACGCTCACCAGCACCACCGTGAACGACGGTGCCGCCTGGCCGCCTGCGCAGTGGTCCTCCGGCACCCCCGGCGGCAAAGACGTTTCCCCGCAACTGAATTGGAGCGGCGCCCCAGCAGGCACCAAGAGCTACGCCGTTACCGTGTACGACCCCGATGCCCCCACCGGCTCCGGCTTCTGGCACTGGGCCGTCGCCAACATCCCGGCCACGACCACGACCCTCTCCGAGGGCGTCGGAGACGACACAGGTAGCGGCTTGCCGCTCGGCTCCTTCCAATTGCCCAACGACGCGCGCCTACCTCGATACATCGGTGCGGCACCGCCGGCAGGGCACGGTAAGCACCGCTATTTCGTCACCGTGCACGCTCTGGATGTGGATGACATCGGCATCGCCTCCGACTCCACGCCCGCTCTGCTCGGATTCACTATCGCCGGCCACATCTTGGGCCGAGCCACGCTCGTCGCCACGGCCGAGGCACTGCAGTGAATTCGGTTCGAATCGCAGGTTCCGCCGCCAACGCGGATTCGTCGTCGATGACCGACTCGATCCCCTGCGATGTCGAGATCGTTCGTCACTCGCAGCGCGACGGTGACGCCATCGTCCGCTGGGCCGAGGTCAACGTGAACGGCATACCGATGCCGGCCACCGGCGAGCCGCGGGTCGTGCACACGACTCTCGGCACGCACGTCACGCTGGACCTGACCGCAACTTCGGTCAGCATCCGGACCGAGGACCGGACAAGAGAACTCAAGGAAAAGCTGTGAGCGACAACGATATCGACCGCATGGTCGATCGAACTGTGCTGATCACGGGTGCGACGGACGGCCTCGGCCGCGAACTCGCGGTGCGGCTCGGTGCAGCGGGTGCCCGGCTGATCCTGCACGGCCGCAACCCCGATCGGGCCGCAGCGGTCGCCGCCGAGGTAACAGCCGCGAGCGGACACGCTCCGCTGATCATCCTGGCTGATCTGTCGCGACTTGCGGACGTGGACCGGCTGGCCGACGAGATCATCGCCCGTACTTCGCGATTGGATGTGCTCGTGAACAATGCTGGCACCGGCGGCCGGCCTGACGGGAAACGCGAACTCAGCGCCGACGGCAACGAATTACTTTGGGCGGTCAACCATCTGGCCCCGTATCGGCTGACACGGCGGCTGCTTCCGCTGCTACAGGCCTCAGCTCCGGCGCGGGTGGTGAACGTAGCCTCCGCCGGGCAGCAGGAGATCGACCTCGACGATCCGACCCCCGAGCACGACTACGACGCATATACCGCGTACTGCCGAGCCAAGCTGGCGATGATCATGGCGACCATCGAGTACGCAGCGGACCTCGACGGAACCGGTGTCACCGTGAATGCCCTGCACCCGGCCACCCTCATGGCGACGACCATGGTGCGCGAATCCGGCGCTACCGCGATCAGCACTGTCGCCGAAGGCGCAGACGCGACCCTCCGGCTGATCTGCGATCCGGGCTTGTCACAGATGACAGGCCAGTATTTCAACGGCACCAGGCAGAGCCATCCGCACGCGCAGGCCCACGATCCGAAGGCGCGCCGTCGCCTGCTCGAAATCAGTGACACCGAAGTCATTTCGGCGGTGGGCTGAGGTAGTGGGCCGGTAGAAGCGCCTCGTGTGACCTATCGGCCCACCACCCCCGAATCTGCAGATTGTGTCCTTCGTCGAACGCACTGTCATAGCTGCATAGCGCGCGGTTCGAAACGGCTACGGCTGGATGTCAAGCAGGACCGTGACGCCCAGATATCAGAACAGTGTGTCGCGCATGCGCAGGGGTCGATACCCGGTCGGGCCGAGCTGGGCCAGCTCGGCGTCGATGTCGACCTCGATCGCGCCGAAGAAGTTGATGTTCTCGCTATGTGCCGGCGACACGTGAGCCAGCACTACATCATCCACCCGGCGGCCCTCACGCCGCATCTGCTCCACAGCGAGTCCGAAATACTCAGTCGTCCAGGCAATTACGGCATTGGTGGCCAGGGTCAGGCACCACATCTGTTCGGCCTGGTCCTCCAGATGCCGCGCCCGGATCATGCCCTCGTGGGCGTAGAGCAGGCCGCGTTTGAGCGCGTGGACCGACTCGCCCCTGTTCAGCTGGCGAGCGATCTTGCGCCGATAGTCCGGATCCGATAGATAGCGGGCGGCGTAGATCGTACGGCGAAGCGCCCCATACTCTTTCAACGCCGCCGCTAGCGCGTTCTGCCGACTCGACGCCGACAGCTTCCCGACCAGCATCGACGCGGTCGCATGCCCGAACTTCAGCGACCCGGTCAGCCGAAGCAGATCGTCGTAGTGCTCGCCGATGAGGTCCAAGTTCAGTTTGCGGGTCAACAGCGGCACGGCACACGGGAACCGCGACTCGATGTCGGACCGCGACCCCGGCCGGTACAGGGTGATCTTGCCCAGATCCCGGATACGCGGCGAGAGCTGCATACCGAGCAGGTCGAACAGTGCAAAGTTGACCAGGGTCACCCCGTGAGTATCTGTCGCGTGCTCGGTGATCGGCAGATCTGTTGCGTTGCCCAGGATCTCGTCCAGCACGTAGTGCGCCTCGCGCCGCGTCGTGACGATCACCTTGATGCCGTAGGTGGTGTGCTGATCGGTCACATGGGTGTAGGTCGATAAGCCCTGCTCGGCGAAGAAATGCGGAACCGTGCGGGCGGTGGTCGATTTGCCGCGGGTCGGGAACCGCTGCCCGTCACTGGAGGACAGGGTGCCACCACCGAAAGTTGCGGTGAGCGGCAGCCTTTGGTGGTAGTCGACAATCGCCAAGTTCGCCGCACGCAGCGTCTCCTCCCGCACATACCATTCCTCGGTCCAGCGCAGAATGTCGTAGGAGATGCCACACGCGTCGGCCATGCTGGCCAGCCCGAGGTTGGTCGCATTGGCCAGCAGGACCGCGATGAGGTTGCGTTTGAGCTCGGAGCTGCGGGCCTGCTTGCCGGTGGCACGGTCGGCAAGATCGCGTTCGCGGCTGTGCGGGACAAGATCTGCACCCGGTCGCCGCCGAGCGACGAGGGTTTCTCGCGGCCGGCGATGGTGGGCAGATAATGCCAGAGCTCACCGTGGGCGGGCGTAGCGGCGGTTACCACGTGGCGCCGTCGGCGCGAATCGCGTCGGCCAAGGCGACGCGTTCGGCCTCGGCCTCGGCGAAGTGCGCGGTGGTATCTCGGCCCTGGGCGCGTTCGTAGTCAGCGGCGATATGGGCGGAATTGCTGAGCAACTTGTCGCGCAGAGCCGACTCCACGAAGGCCACTATATGCGGGCAGGCCCGCCGCGATAGTCGCGACGGGCCTGCCAATGGAGCAGCAGCGGATCAGCTGGTGAACACCGCCGCCTGTTCCGCCAGATTCAGCAGCGGCTGCGGGAAGAAGCCGAGTACCACGGTGGCTGCCGCGGTGACCGCGACAATGGTGGTAGTGAGGGTCGGGTAGACCAGCGTCGGGGGGTCTGTGGGCGGGTCGGTGAAGAACATCAGGACGATGACTCGGACGTAGAAGAACGCCGCGATGGCGCTGGTGACTACGCCGACGATCACCAGCGGGGTCGCCCCGCCGGAGGCCGCCGCCTCGAATACCGCGAACTTGCCGACGAAACCGCTCGTCAGCGGGATGCCCGCGAAGGACAGCAGGAAAAGCGCGAAAATCGATGCGAGCCAAGGAGACCGGCGGCCCAGACCGGCCCAGGCGGACAGGTCGGTGGCTTCGTCGCCGTTGGCATCGCGGAGCAGGGTGACCACCGCGAACGCGCCGATGGTGCCGAGGCCGTAGGCGACGAGGTAGAACAGCGTCGAGGAGATGCCTGCGGTATTCGCCGCCACCAGTGCCGTGAGAATGAAACCGGCATGGGCGACCGAGGAATACGCGAGCATGCGCTTCATATCGGTCTGGGTGATGGCGAGGACCGCGCCGAGCACCATGGTGGCGATGGCGACGGCGGCCAGGATGGGACGCCAATCATCGCGCAGCCCGGGCACGCCCACGTACAGCACGCGCAGGAGTGCGCCGACGGCCGCGATCTTCGTTGCGGCGGCCATGAATCCGGTGATGGGGGTAGGTGCGCCCTGGTACACGTCGGGCACCCAGGACTGGAACGGCACCGCGCCGATCTTGAACAGCAGACCGACCGCCAGCAGCGCCACACCCAGAATGGCGAGGGTGTGATCACCGGAATCGCGGGCGACGGCGTCGGCTATGCCGGACAGGCGCACCGTCCCCGCGTACCCGTAGAGCAGCGCCATCCCGTAGAGGAAGAACGCCGACGAGAACGCGCCCAGCAGAAAGTACTTCAGCGCTGATTCCTGCGAGAGCAGCCGGTTGCGCCGCGCCAGCCCGCACAGCACGTACAGCGGGAAGGACAGCACCTCCAGTGCGATGAACATGGTCAGCAGATCGTTGGAGGCGGGGAAGAGCATCAGCCCGCCTACCGCGAACATCAGCAGCGGGAACACCTCGGTGGTGGCGATTCCCGCTCGGGCAGCGGCGATTTCATCGGAGCTGCCCGGCATCGAGGCGGCCTGCGGCGTGAAGGCGTCGACGCCCTTGGACGCCGTCAGGCTCCAGGTGCCGGGACCTTCGCGGCGAATCGGCATCCGGTCGGCGCGACGCTCGGCAATGAACAGCAGACCGAGAATCGACACCACGAGGATGGTGCCCTGCAGGAACAGCGTCACCCCGTCGATGGCGACCGCACCGACCACGGCGGTCGACTCGGTGCCACGCAATCCGATGACCGCGCCCAATGCCACCGCGAGCCCGCCGAGCCCGAGCGCCACATGCGCCGGATAGCGAAATCGCCTGGGCAGGAACGCTTCCACCAGTACCCCGACCACGGCGACGCCGAACACGATGAGCATGGGGGACAGGTATCGGTACTCGATGCTGGGTGCGGGCACCGCGGCCGCGAGAATCAGAGGAGTACTCACTTGTGCGAACCTCCGCCGTGCGTCGGATTGGAACCGGGTGCGGCTTCCGGCTGCACCGCGGGCACCGGATCGTGCTTACCGATGGTGGTCAGGGTGCGCGATACCGCCGGATCGATGGTGTCCAGTACAGGTTTCGGATACAGCCCGAGGAAGAACAGCGCCCCGATCAACGGCACCACCACGACGAGCTCTCGCGGCAGCAGATCGTAGATCTTGTCGCTGCCCTCCTTGACCGGCCCGGTCATCATGCGCTGATACATCCACAGGATGTAGAGCGCCGCGAGCACCAGCGCGGTGGCCGCGAAGATGGCCGCCACCGGGTAGCGCGTGAAGGTGCCCATCAGGACCAGGAATTCGCTGATGAACGGTGCCAGCCCGGGCATGGACAGCGTGGCCAGGCCGGCGATGAAGAAGCTCCCCGCCAATACCGGTGCGACCTTCTGCACCCCGCCGTAGTCGGCGATGACCCGGGTTCCCCGCCGCGACACCAGGAATCCGGCGATCAGGAAGAGCGCCGCCGTGGAGATGCCGTGATTGACCATGTACAGCGTCGCCCCGGAGCCGCCCTGGTTGGTCATGGCGAAGATGCCCAGAATAATGAAGCCGAAGTGCGAGATCGAGGTGTAGGCGATGAGCCGCATGACATCGGTCTGCCCGATGGCCAGTAGCGCACCGTAGATGATGCCGATCACCGCGAGCACACTGATCACCGGCGCGTAGGTCGAGGACGCCGTGGGGAACAGCAGCAGGCAGTACCGCAGCATCCCGAACGTCCCGACCTTGTCGACCACCGCCATCATGAGTACCGCACTGGCCGGTGTCGCGGCCACGGCCGCATCCGGCAGCCAGGTGTGCAGCGGCCACAGCGGCGCTTTCACTGCGAAGGCGAACATGAAGCCGAGGAAGATCGCATTCAACACCGCGGGTGCTGCCCCGAGCTGTCCGGAGTTCGCGGCCTCCATCACGAGCCGGAAGTCGAAGGTTCCGGACCCTCCGCCGATACCCTCGCGCACGGTGAGTACATACAGCCCGATCACCGCGGCCAGCATGATCAATCCACCGAACAGGTTGTACAGCAGGAACTTCACCGCCGCCCGCGACCGCTGCTGCCGCAATGCCAGGTCCTCGAGCCGCGGCCCGAATCCTCCGATGAGGAAGTACATCGGGATGAGCATGACCTCGAACACCACGTAGAACAGCAGGATGTCGAGCGAGATGAAGGAGACCAGCACCAGCGCCTCGACCACGAGGGTGAGCGCCATGTAGTTGTGCATGACCCGGGGCCCGCTGCCGACCTCGCGCTCGTCGTTCCATCCGGCGAGCATGAGCAGCGGTATCAGCCCCGCGGTGAGCAGCACCAGCACCATGGCGATGCCGTCCATGCCGATCGTGTAGCCCGCCCCGAAAGCCGGGATCCACTCGTGGGATTCGACGAACTGGAAGTGCTCAACGCTGCCCGGTACGAACTGCGTGGCCAGATAGATCCCGACACCGAGGGTGGCGACCGAAACCAGCAGCGCCCAGATACGCGCCGCCGTCCGCCAGGCCCCCGGAATCATCAGTGTGACCGCGGCACCCACCAGGGGTGTCAACCACAGCGTTGTCAGCCAAGGAAAGTCGTTCAAAACATCCTCACCGCCAGCAGGGCGGCGGCCACCAGTGCCGCGCCGGTGAACATGGACAGGGCGTAGGACCGCACGAATCCGCTTTGTACCCGTCGAACTCGCGCGGACAGACCGCCTATGACAGCCGCGGTGGTGTTGACCAGACCGTCGATCCCGCGATTGTCGAGGAATACCAGCGAGCGGGTCACATGCTGACCGGGCCGCATGAAGGCCGCCTCGTTCAGCGCATCGCCGTACAGGTCTCGACGGGCGGCGACGGTCAGGACGTTGCCCGCCGGTGCTTCCATCGGCACATCACGCTTGGCGTATTGGTCGTAGGCCACCCAGATACCGGAGGCGACCACGGCCAGGATGAAGAGGGTGATCATCCACGCGGGAAGTACCGCCTCACCGTGGTGCGCGCCGACCACCGGTTCCAGCCAATTCACCAGCGAGGAGCCGAAAGCCAGTGCACCACCGGCGAATACGGAGCCGAATGCCAGCAGGATCATTGGTCCGGTCATGCTGGCCGGTGCTTCGTGCGGGTGTGTGCCCTCGCGCCAGCGCTTCTCACCGAAGAAGGTGAGCAGCATGACGCGGGTCATGTAGAACGCGGTGACGCCCGCACCGATGAGCGCGGCGATACCGGTGACCCAGCCACCCCACCCGCCGGATGCGAAGGCCGCCTCGATAATCCGGTCCTTGGAGAAGAATCCGGCGAAGGGCGGTATTCCGATAATCGCCAGGTAGCCGAGCCCGAAGGTGACGTAGGTGATGGGCATGACTTTGCGCAGTCCGCCGTAGCGCCGCATATCGGTTTCGTCGTTCATGGCATGCATGACCGATCCCGCACCGAGGAACAGTCCGGCCTTGAAGAACCCGTGTGTCAGCAGATGCATGATGGCGACCGCGTAGCCGATCGGCCCGAGACCCACCGCCAGCATCATGTAGCCGATCTGGCTCATCGTCGAGGCTGCGAGGGCCTTCTTGATGTCGTCCTTGGCACAGCCGATGATCGCGCCGTAGAGCAGTGTCACCGCACCGACGGCCATTACCGCCGCCTGTGCCGCGGGGGCGAGATCGAAGATCGGGTTGGACCGCGCGATCAGGTACACACCGGCGGTGACCATGGTCGCCGCGTGGATGAGCGCCGACACCGGGGTCGGGCCCTCCATGGCGTCCCCGAGCCAGGATTGCAGCGGCACCTGCGCGGACTTACCGCACGCACCGAGCAGCAGCATCAGGCCGATCAGGGTCAGCGTGCCCTCGCCTGCGGCATCGGCGGCCCCGAAGACCGTCTGGAAGTCGATGCTGCCGAAGGTCGCGAACATGATCATGAGCGCGATGGCCAGGCCCATATCGCCGACCCGGTTCACTATGAACGCCTTCTTGGCCGCGGCCGCGGCGGAAGGTTTGTGATGCCAGAAGCCGATCAGCAGGTACGAGGCCAGACCGACGCCTTCCCAACCGAGGTACAGCACCAGATAGTTGTCGGCGAGGACCAGTACCAGCATGGCGGCCAGGAAGAGGTTGAGGTAGGCGAAGAATCGCCGTTGCCCTGGATCACCCTTCATATAGCCGATCGAGTAGATGTGGATCAGCGAGCCGACACCGGTGATCAGCAGTGCGAAACACATCGAGAGCTGATCGAGTTGCAGTGCGGCATCGACCTGCAACCCGGTGACCGGCACCCAGCTGAAGAACGACTGGTGAATCGCCCGATCCGAATCGGCGCGACCGAGCATCTCCACGAACGCCCACGCCGCGATCGCGAATGATCCCAGCGCCATCAGGGTCCCGACGTAATGACCCCATTTATCGCTGAAACGTCCGACCAAGAGCAGGAATACGGCACCGCCGAGGGGCAGTGCGGGCAGCAGCCACAGCATCATCTGCGCGTCCATATCAGTACCGCAGCAGATTCGCATTGTCGACCGAGGTCGACCGGCGGGCACGGAAGATGGTCATGATAATGGCCAGTCCCACAACGACTTCGGCCGCGGCGACCACCATGGTGAAGAACGCGAACACCTGGCCGTCGAGATTGCCGTGCTGCCGGGCGAAGGTGACGAAGGCCAGATTCACCGCATTGAGCATGAGCTCGATGCACATGAACACCACAATGGCGTTGCGCCGCACCAGCACACCGGCCGCGCCGATGGTGAACAGTAGTGCGGAGAGATACAGGTAGTTGTCCGGATTCACCGCAAGCCTTCCTCGTCAGCCGTGCCCGAGTCGTCGGAGTGGTTGTGGCCGTTCCCATTGCCATTGCCGCCATTGCCGTTGCCCACCGAGAGCGCCGCGGCTTCGGTGTGGGCGCGATCGCGGCGGTGGCGCAGGATGGTGCTGACCGACAGCTCGGCGAACGAGCCGTCCGGCAGTCGCGCCGGAGCGTCGACGGCATTGTGGCGGGCGTAGACGCCCGGGGTGGGCAGCGGTGTGACCTGGGTGCCGTCCCGGAATCGCTGTTTGGACTGTTCCCGCTGATCGGTCCGTGGCCCGAACTTCTCGCGGTGCGCGAGAATCATGGCACCGATGGTGGCGACGATCAGTAGTGCGCCGGTGAGTTCGAAGGCCCACACGTAGCGCACGAAGAGCAGTTCCGCGAGCGCGCCGATGCTGTAGTCACCGCCGAGTCCGGGGCCGGTCGCGGCGACGCTGGTCTCGTTCATACCGCGCGAAATGGCGGCAATGAGCAGTACTCCGAAGCCGATGCCCACCACCAGTACCGCGATTCGATGCCCGCGCAGCGTTTCCCGCAGCGATTCGGCCGAGTCGACGCCGACGAGCATGAGCACGAACAGGAACAGCATCATGACCGCGCCGGTGTAGACGACAATCTGCACCACGCCCAGGAACAGCGCCTCCTGGGCGATATAGAACACCGACAGCGTGATCATGGTGGCGGCCAGGCACAGTGCCGAATGCACCGCCTTGCGGGCGCACACCATACCCAGCGCCCCACCCACCGCGACCACGGCGAGAATCCAGAACATGACCGCTTCACCGGTGCCGGTGCGGGTGAGTGGTTCGGCCTGGGCCAACAGAAGAGAACTCATCGGGTCTCTCCTTCCACGCCGACCACCGCGGGTTCGCGAGTCTCGGATTCGGTTGTCGCGCCGGGGACTTCACCGCGGTAGTAGGAGCCCTCATCCGCGCCCGGGTACATGGCGTGGGGTGCGGCGAGCATGCCGTTGCGCAGCGGAGCGAGCAGATCCTCCTTTTCGAAGATCAGCGAGGCGCGATTGTCGTCGGCCATCTCGTATTCATTGGTCATGGTCAGAGCCCGCGTCGGGCAGGCCTCGATACACAGACCGCAACCGATGCAGCGCAGGTAGTTGATCTGATACACCTGGCCGTACCGCTCACCGGGGGAGAAGCGCGCCTCCTCGGTGTTGTCCGCGCCTTCGACGTAGATGGCGTCCGCCGGGCAGGCCCAGGCGCACAGCTCGCAGCCGATGCACTTCTCCAGTCCGTCCGGATGCCGATTGAGCTGGTGGCGGCCGTGATAGCGGGGTGCGGTCGGCACCTTCACTTCCGGGTACAGCTCGGTGTTCGGCTTCTTGAACATGGTGGAGAAGGTCACCCAGAAGCCGGCGAGGGGTTCCAGCAGACCGGGTTTCGGGGTCGCCTTGGCCGGTGCGGTCGGCATGGGCGGGACGGGGAAGTCCGAATACGCCCGTGTCGCATCGAGATCGGGTGCGGCGGTGGTTCGGTCGTCGCCCGCGTGCCCGGCACGCAGGAACATCGCCACCATGAAGACCGACACGACGATACCGCCTATCACCATGCCTGGTATCTGGACGTTCATGCCCTCGTTCTGCAGTACCCGCAGGGTGGCCACGAACATGACCCAGGCCAGCGAGACCGGAATCAGCAGCTTCCAGCCGAGATTCATGAACTGGTCGTAGCGCAGTCGCGGCAGGGTGCCGCGCAGCCAGATGAAGACGAACAGGAAGCCCCACACCTTGGCGGTGAACCACAGCATGGGCCACCAGCCGGAGTTCGCGCCCGCCCACAGGCTGATCGGGAACGGTGCGTGCCAGCCGCCGAAGAACAGCGTGGTGGCCAGCGCGGAGACGGTCGCCATATTGATGTACTCGGCCATCATGAACATGGCGAACTTCAGCGAGGAGTACTCGGTGTGGAAACCGCCGACGAGTTCGCCCTCGGCCTCCGGCAAATCGAAAGGCGCACGGTTGGTTTCGCCGACCATGGAGATCGCGTAGATGAGGAACGACGGCAGCAGCAGGAAGACATACCAGGTGCCGTACTGCGCCTCCACGATCCCGGAGGTGGCCATGGTGCCCGCCAGCAGGAAGACCGCCGCGAAGCACAGCGCCATGGCGATCTCGTAGGAGATGACCTGCGCGGTGGAGCGCAGGCCGCCCAGCAGCGGATAGGTGGAGCCGGATGCCCAGCCCGCCAAGACGATGCCGTAGACGCCGACCGAAGCCATGGCCAGCACGTAGAGGACGCCGACCGGCAAATCGGTGAGCTGCAACTGGGTGGTCTGACCGAAGATGCTGACTTCCGGCCCGAAGGGAATGACCGCGAAGGCCATCACCGCCGGGATCAGCGAAATAATCGGCGCGAGAATGAAGATGGGCTTATCCACGATGGCCGGAATGATGTCCTCTTTGAGGAGCATCTTCGCGCCGTCGGCAATCGATTGCAGCGTGCCGCGCGGGCCGACCCGGCTGGGGCCGACGCGCATCTGCATGAACGCCACGATCTTTCGTTCCGCGTACACCGCCAACATCGGGATGAGCAGCAGGAAGATAAAGATCCCGACCGATTTCAGGAGGATCAGCCACCACGGGTCGTGGCCGAACATGCCCAGGGGGTTCGCGTCGGGCCCGGAGGCGGCAGCCTGCGTAACCACGTAGGGCACCGCGAACCCCCCAATTGATACAAGCTCACTCACGGTGGTCCTCCCGACGGATACGCACGAGGTGGCCCGGTGTCGTGCCCAATTGCACGAGCACATCGGATCCGGACGAGTTCATGGGCAGCCACACCACTCGATCCGGCATATCGGTGATCACCAGAGGGAGCGTGATGTGGCCGTGGTCGGTGCCCACGGTGACCGGATCACCTGTGGTGGCACCGATTTCGGTGGCGGTCTGCTGCGAGAGCCGCACGATTGGCGGCCGGGCGGTCCCGGCCAGATTGGGTTCGCCGTCTTGCAGCCGACCCCGGTCGATGAGCATGCGCCAACCCGACAGGATGGCGGTGCCTGATGAGGGCTGCGGCACCGGATGCGGCCGGTGCACCGGTGCGGCGGCGGCCGGACCGGACCAGACACCGAGGTCGGCGAGTTCGGCGCGGGCATGCGCGGCATCCGGAAGACCCAGTGCGATACCCATTTCCGCGGCGATCGCATTGAGCACCCGGTGTTCGGGCATCGGTGCCGCCTCGCGACGCACGGTGGAATCCCGCAGGGCGGCCTCGAACGGCCGGTAGCGGCCCTCCCAGGTGAGGAAGGTGCCGGCCTTCTCCATGACCGACGCCACCGGGAACACCACATCGGCGCGGCCGGTGATATCGCTGTGCCGCAGTTCGAGACTCACCACGAAGCGGGCGGAATCGATGGCGGCCAGGGCGGCATGCGGGTCCGGCAGGTCCCCGACCTCCACGCCACCGACAATCAGGGCACCGAGAGTCGGTGCGGCGGACAGGATTCCGGCGGTATCGCGGCCGGGTGCGCCCGGGACCTCGTCGATTCCCCAGGCGTCGCGCACCTCCTGCCGGGCATGCGGATCGGCGACGGGACGGCCGCCCGGCAGCAGTACCGGCAGGGCTCCGGCCTCGACGGCACCGCGTTCACCCGCGCGACGTGGAACCCAGGCCAGCATGGCCCCGGTGTCCTCGGCCAAACGGGTGGCGGCGGAGAGCCCACCGGGAGCTCCGGCCAGGCGTTCGCCGACCATGATCACCGCGCCCGGCTGGCGCAGCAGTGCGGAAATCCGCTGTGCCATAGCGGGTTCGACGAATCCGGTGGGCTCTCCGCCACGCAGGGCCTCGAGGATATGCGGTTCGGCTCCCGGCGTGGTCGGCAACCACTGTCCGGACATCCGCTCCAGCCCGCGGGTGGCGTACGGCGAGAGGGTGAATACCGCCGTGCCGTTCTTGCGGGACGCCTTGCGCAGCCGCAGATAGACGATCGGGGATTCCTCTTCGGGCTCGAACCCGACCAGCAGTACGACCGGAGCCTGCTCCAGCGTGTTGTAGTCGACCGTAATGCCCTGTCCGGCGACGCGAGCGGCGAGGAAGTCGGCTTCCTCGGCCGAGTGGGCGCGGGAGCGGAAGTCGATATCGTTGGTGCCCAGGGCTACTCGCGCGAACTTCGAGTAGGCGTAGGCGTCCTCCATGGTGACGCGGCCACCCACCAGCACGGCCGCATTGCCGTGCGCTCCGGCCATTCCGGCCGCCGCGGCGGCCAACGCCTCCGACCACGACGCCGGGGCCAGCCGCCCATCCCATCCGCGCACCATCGGCGTGGTGAGCCGATCGGGTTCGGTGGCGTACTGGAAGGCGAACCGGCCCTTATCGCAATTCCATTCCTCATTGACCTGCGGATCGTCACCGGCCAAGCGGCGCATGACCTTTCCGCGCCGATGGTCGGTGCGCTGGGCGCACCCGGAGGCACAGTGCTCACAGACGGCCGGACTGGACACCAGGTCGAACGGGCGGGCCCGGAAGCGGTAGGTGCTGCCGGTGAGCGCCCCGACCGGGCAGACCTGCACGGTATTGCCGGAGAAGTAGGAATCGAAGGTCTCGCCCTGGGCGATCCCGACCTGTTCCACCGCACCGCGTTCCATCAGTTCGATGTAGGGGTCACCGGCGACCTGCGCGGCGAAACGGGTGCAGCGCGCACACAGCACGCAGCGTTCCCGGTCCAGCAGGATGGCCGTGGACAGCGGAATCGGCTTGGGGTAGGTGCGCTTCTCACCCTCGAACCGGGATTCGGCACGGCCATTGGTCATGGCCTGGTTCTGCAAGGGGCATTCGCCGCCCTTATCGCAGACCGGGCAATCGAGAGGGTGATTGATGAGCAGCAGCTCCATCACACCCTCCTGCGCCTTGGCTGCGACGGGGGAGGAGATCTGGGTGTGCACCACCATGCCGTCGGCGACCGCCATGGTGCAGGAGGCGACCGGTTTACGCTGCCCCTCCACCTCGACAATGCACTGCCTGCACGCGCCCACAGGATCGAGCAGCGGATGGTCGCAGAAGCGCGGAATCTGGACGCCGATGAGTTCGGCGGCCCGAATCACCAGGGTGCCCGCGGGCACGCTGACGGTGGTGCCGTCGATGGTGACGCTCACCAGATCCGCCGGGGTGGTACCGGTGTCATTGGTACTGACAGTTGAAGTCATCGCACTCCTTGAGCCGCGTCCGCCCAGACGGTGGTCCGGGACGGATCGAACGGACAAGCGCCGTGCCGAATGTGGTCGGCGTACTCGTCGCGGAAGTATTTGAGCGAGGAGAAGATCGGGCTGGCGGCACCGTCACCGAGGGCGCAGAAGGATTTGCCATTGATGTTGTCGGCGATATCCAGCAGCTTGTCGAGATCGGTGCTGTGGCCCTGGCCGGATTCCAAACGCTGCAGGAGCTGGACCAGCCAGTACGTGCCCTCACGGCACGGGGTGCACTTGCCGCAGGATTCGTGGGCGTAGAACTCGGTCCAGCGCAGCACCGCCCGTACGACACAGGTGGTTTCGTCGAAGATCTGCAGGGCCTTGGTGCCGAGCATGGAGCCCGCGGCGGCGACGCCTTCGTAATCGAGTGCCACATCGAGGTGTTCGTCGGTGAACAGCGGAGTCGACGAACCGCCGGGTGTCCAGAATTTGAGGGTGTGCCCCGCGCGAATGCCGCCCGCGTAGGACAGCAACTCCCGCAGCGTGATTCCGAGAGGCGCTTCGTACTGTCCCGGTCGCGTCACGTGACCGGAGAGGGAGTAGATGGTGGTGCCCGGCGACTTCTCGGTGCCGAACGAGCGGAACCAATCCACCCCATTGGCCAGGATGGCGGGTACCGACGCAATGGATTCCACATTGTTCACCACCGTCGGGCAGGCGTAGAGCCCGGCGACGGCGGGGAATGGCGGGCGCAGGCGCGGCTGACCGCGACGGCCCTCGAGGGAGTCCAGCAGGGCGGTTTCCTCACCGCAGATGTAGGCACCCGCCCCCGCGTGCACGACGACCTCCAGGTCGTAGCCGGAACCGAGGATATTGCGGCCGAGATAGCCTGCCGCATACGCCTCTTCGACGGCGGTCTGCAATCGTCGCAGTACCGACACCGTCTCGCCGCGCAGATAGATGAACGCGTGCGAGGCGCGAATGGCGTACGAGCCGATGACGACGCCCTCGACCAGCATGTGCGGGGTGGCCAACATGAGCGGCATATCCTTGCACGTACCCGGTTCCGATTCATCGGCATTGACCACCAGGTAGTGCGGTTTCTCGGTGCCGTCGGGTCCGGGACCCTGTGGTATGAAGCCCCACTTCATACCGGTCGGGAAGCCCGCGCCGCCGCGGCCGCGCAGCCCCGCGTCCTTGACGGTGGCGATGACCTCGTCCGGCTGCATGCGCAGCGCCTTCGGAAGAGCGCGGTAGCCCTCCTGGCGGCGATAGGATTCGAGGGTCCACGACTCGGGTTCCGCCCAGTGGCGGGTGAGTACCGGCGACAGGGTCACTGCGCACCTCCGTCGGTCGAGTTTTCTTGTGCCGCACGCAAACCCGCGAGGGTCGCCGCACCGGGGGCGCCGTCATTGGCTCCGGGCCGCTGATCCGGGTAACCGGCGAGAATGCGGGCCGTTTCGCGAAACGAGCACAGTGGTGCGCCGCTGCGGGAGCCGGTGACCTGCTCCCCGCGCCGCAGCGCATCGACCAGTGCCCGTGCGGTTTCCGGCGTCTGGTCGTCGAAGAACTCCCAGTTGACCATCACCACGGGTGCGTAGTCACAGGCGGCATTGCACTCGATATGTTCCAGCGTGACCGCGCCATCGGCGGTGGTCTCACCGTGCTTGATGCCCAGATGCCGCGTCAGGTCCGCCATGATCTCGTCGCCGCCCATGACCGCGCACAGCGTGTTGGTGCAGACGCCGACGTGGTAGTCGCCGGTGCGGGTGCGCCGGTACATGGAGTAGAAGGTGGCCACGGCGGTCACCTCGGCATCGGTCAAACCCAGCTGCTCGGCACAGAATTCGATACCGGTGCCGGAGACATAGCTCTCCACCGATTGCACGAGATGCAGAAGCGGCAGCAGCGCCGACCGCGGGTGCGGGTAGCGGGCGATGATCTCCTCGGCCTCCATCCGCAGGCGGTCGTGCACCTGCGGGGAGTAGGGTATCGGCCGGGTTGTCAGGTTGAGCAGGATCTCGGTCAACGGTCGACACCACCCATCACCGGGTCGATACTGGCCACGGACGCGATGACGTCGGCGACCAGGCCGCCCTCGCACATTGCCGCCACCGCTTGCAGATTCGTGAACGAGGGATCGCGGTAGTGCACCCGGTACGGGCGGGTGCCGCCATCGCTGACCATGTGCACGCCGAGCTCACCGCGCGGGGATTCCACCGCCACATACACCTGGCCGGGTGGCACGCGAAGTCCCTCGGTGGTCAGTTTGAAGTGATGGATCAGCGCCTCCATGGAGGTGCCCATAATCTTCGCGATGTGCTTGGGGGAGTTGCCGAGGCCATCGGGGCCGAGTTGCAGATCGGCGGGCCAGGCGATCTTCTTATCGCTGACCATGATCGGACCCGGACGCAACTTGTCCAGGCACTGTTCGACGATCTTGAGCGATTCCTTCATCTCATTGACGCGAATGAGGTAGCGGCCATAGCAGTCGCATCCGGTATCGGTCATGACATCGAACTCGTAGTTCTCGTAACCGCAGTACGGCTGGGTCTTGCGCAGATCATGCGGCAGGCCGGTGGAACGCAGCACCGGGCCGGTGATACCGAGGGCCATACATCCGGTGAGGTCCAGGTACCCGACATTGCGGGTGCGGGCCTTCCAGATGGGGTTCTCATTGAGCAGAAGTTCCAGGTCCCGCAGGCGCTTCGGCATGAGGGTGAGCAGGTCGCGCACCTTCGTGACGGCATCGTCGGGCAGGTCCTGGGCCAGGCCGCCGGGGCGAATGTATGCGTGGTTCATGCGCAGACCGGTAATGGTCTCGAACACATCGAGAATGAGCTCGCGTTCGCGGAAGCCGAAGAGCATCGGGGTGAGCGCGCCGAGCTCCATACCGCCGGTGGCGAGGGCGACCAGGTGCGAGGAGATCCGGTTGAGCTCCATGAGCATGACGCGAATGACGCTGACGCGCTCCGGAATATCGTCGGTGATATCGAGCAGCTTCTCCATGGCCAAGCAGTACGCCGTCTCATTGAAGAACGGCGACAGATAGTCCATGCGGGTGACGAAGGTGACGCCCTGGATCCACGCCCGGTATTCGAGATTCTTCTCGATACCGGTGTGCAGGTAGCCGATTCCGCAGCGGGCCTCGGTGACGGTCTCACCCTCGATCTCCAGAATGAGCCGCAGCACGCCGTGGGTGGACGGGTGCTGGGGACCCATATTGACGACAATGCGTTCCTCGGCGACACCGTCGAGCTGCGCGGAGATATCGTTCCAGTCGTTCCCGACCAGCGTGACGTTTCGCTCCGGCTTCGGATCCGACTGGGAGACAGGTGTTTCCGGCGCACCGCCCTGGGTGTGCCGGGTGTCGATGTCGTTCATTACGAGTAAGTCCTCCGCTCGTCGGGCGGCGGGATACGCGCGCCCTTGTACTCGACCGGGATTCCGCCGAGCGGGTAGTCCTTGCGCTGGGGGTGCCCACGCCAGTCATCGGGCATGAGAACGCGGGTCAGCGCGGGATGGCCGTCGAACAGGATGCCGAAGAAGTCGTAGGTCTCCCGCTCGTGCCAGTCCGTGGTGGGATACACGGAATAGAGCGAGGGGATGTGCGGGTCGGCGTCGGGAATCGAAACCTCCACGCGCACACGACGATTGTGGGTAATGGAATTCAGGTGGTAGACGGCGTGCAGCTCCCGGTCCTTATCGTCCGGGAAGTGCACGCCGCTCACGCCGAGGCACAGTTCGAACCGCAGCGCACTGTCATTGCGCAGTGCGGTGGCGACCGCGACAAGGTGTTCGCGGCGCACGTGCAGCGTGAGTTCGCCGCGGAAGACGACGATCTTCTCGATGGCCTGGTCGTAGACCGGTCCGAGGGCGGCCTGGAGCGCGTCATCGAGTTCGTCGAAGTAGCCGCCGTACGGGGGTGGGGTGCCGCCGGGCAGTCTGACCGTGCGAACCAGGCCGCCGTAGCCGGAGGTGTCGCCGGTGCCGGTGACACCGAACATGCCGCGGCGCACGCCGATAATGTCATCGGGGGTGGACTCGGGCGCTGTTGTGGCGGCTTCGGTTTCGACGTCGTCCTGGGTGGGGCCGGTAGTCGGTCGCGGTTCGACCGGTTCGTTCGACTCGCCGTGTTTCGGTTCGCCGTGTTTGGGTTCTTCCACGGTTACCTCCGGGGGACTTTCCGTACTGCTGGGTGAATCGAATGTCATCGGATTTTTGGCACGGAGACTCCCTCATTCATGAGGGTGAGACAGCGCCATCCTCCTTTCGAAGGCCTCTGCGTCGAAGTGATGTGTCGGTGCCCTCGGCTAAGTTGTCCGACATGGATGAGGTGGTGCGGTACACCTATCGGCTGCGGCCTGGTCGCACCGCCGAGGCCGCTCTGCTTGCCGAATGGCACCGGTGCCGATTCGTCTGGAATGAGGCTGTCCACCAACAGAAATCGGGCTTCAAACCGACTTTCTGCAGGTTGAGTAAGCTGTTGACAGCAGCTCGCGCGCACAGCCCATGGCTGCGGGAGGGCTCCCAAGTCGCCCAACAGCAGACACTGCGCCCCTACGCCCAAGCACTTGATCAGTCCTTCACGATCAAAGGCCGGGGCCGACCGACGGTCAAACCGCGTAAAACAACCGCACCGTCGCTGGAATACACCCAGCGCGGTTTCGGCATCCGCGACGGACGGCTGGTTCTCGCGAAGGGCGTGAACATTCCGGTCGTCTGGTCGAGAGAGTTGCCATCCGAACCCACCAGTGTGCGTATTACGCGGGACTCGCTCGGGGATTGGTATGCGTCGTTCGTCGTTCGCCGCGCCATCGAACCCGCAGTGGTCGCCAACGGCGGGATCGGCCTCGACTGGGGTGTACTCGTCACGGCTAGAACCACTGACGCCTCCTTCGACCTGCCGTATCGGGGACACCGTGCCCGCTGTGCCGCCGAACTGGCCCGCGCGCAACGAAAAATGGCCAGGCGCCGCGGTAAACGCGGCAGGCAGTCCGGCGGGTATCAGCGGGCCACCCGCCAGGCGGCGAAGCTGCAGAAGAAGGCTGCCCGCCAGGCCCGACACGATGCTCGAGTGTGGGCGAAACGGGTTGTCGACCACCACGATCTGATCGCGGTGGAGGACTTCACACCAAAGTTTCTGGCCAAATCCACGATGGCGCGTAAGGCCGCCGACGCGGCCATCGGCGCGGCGAAGCGGGAACTGATCGAGCGGGGCATGCGGGCCGGCCGGAAGGTGGTGTTGGTACGGCCCGCCTATACGACGATGACGTGTTCGAGTTGCTTCGCGAGAGCCAAGCAGCGACTCGAACTCGCCGAACGCACTTTCCGATGCCACGACTGCGGTTTCACCGACGACCGGGATCGGAATGCCGCCAGAGTGATTCTGGCTGTGGCAGAGCGCGGCCACACACGTGTTGACGACGTCAGACAATCGGATCACCTCCTTCGGGTGGCTGTTGCGGTTGCGGTCCGAGCGTGAAATCTCCTGTCTTAGGGCCGGGGAAGCGTTAACTGGATTGTCGGGGTGGAGGCGAGTGCGGCGGCCTCGGCGGCCTTGATCGCTTCCTCGCGGTTGACGCCGAGCGGTGCTTCCTGAATCTTCTCGTGCAGCTTCAGAATCGCGTTCAACAGCATCTCCGGCCGCGGCGGGCAGCCGGGCAGGTAGATGTCGACCGGTACGACGTGGTCGACGCCCTGCACGATGGCGTAGTTGTTGAACATGCCGCCGGACGAGGCGCAAACACCCATCGCCAGCACCCATTTCGGTTCGGTCATCTGGTCGTAGACCTGGCGCAGTACCGGCGCCATCTTGTTGCTCACCCGGCCCGCGACAATCATCAGATCGGCCTGGCGCGGCGAGGCGCGGAACGCCTCCATGCCGAAGCGCGCGATATCGAATCGCCCACCGCCGGTGGCCATCATCTCGATCGCACAGCACGCGAGACCGAAGGTGGCGGGCCACAGTGAGCCCTTACGCATATAGCCCGCCATATTTTCGACCGTGCTCAGCAGAAACCCGCTGGGCAGCTTTTCTTCGAGACCCATTTCGAACACATCTCCCGGCTAAAACCCCGCGGCTGCGAGGTGCACTGTTCGGAATTCCCCTTGTCGCCCCACCTGGTTCAGCGGCCCCGTCTCAATCCCAACTGAGACCGCCGCGGCTCCACTCGTACGCGTAGGCCACCGACACGTTGAAGATGAACAGGGCCATCGCCACCAGACCGAAGACGCCGAGCGAATCGAAGTGCACGGCCCACGGGTAGAGGAACACGATCTCGATGTCGAAGATGATGAACAGCATGGCGGTGAGGTAGTACTTCACCGGAAAGCGTTGTCCCCCAGCATTTCCAGGGCCGCCACCCACCGCGTGCGGGGTCGGCTCGATACCGCATTCGTACGGTTCGAGCTTGGCGCGGTTGTAGCGCTTGGGCCCGATGAAGGCCGCGAGGGCAATGGAGAACACCGCGAACGCCGCGGCGACCGCCCCGAGAACAAGAGTCGGAACCTCGATATTCACAACGGCGGTTCCTGTATCCGGCATTGACGACAGGCACTTGTGCAGAGTTGAAGCAAAATCCCTCCTCCTACCTTGGCGACGACCACGGGCCTGCGCAGGCTGGCGCCTACGTGCCTGATCGCAGTCGTCGCGCGCGAGCTGGACGCATTCGGACAGCAGCTGCCGAGGCGGGCTGACGTCGTCGTCACACCGGGCCAGTCTCGCCCCAAGGCGCTCGCTGTGAGCGCGGACCGAGGACGGTCTGCTACGGCGGATTCATGCCGAATTCGACTGATACCTCAGCTCGCACCCGTGTGAGCTGAGGCACAGCCTACAACTCACACGTCGGGATGCATGAATTTTGGGCAGGGACTTTGATCGAATTCGGACCGGTCATTTATGACCGATCGGACGAAGTGCCCGAACGTCACTTGACGTTTCGAGCGCCTGCTGCTGGCAGGCGAGAAGTCAGGCGGCCGACCGGTTTCGGAGCGCGCCGACGACCGCGGCGGTCAACCGAATCGGATCCAGCGGGTGCGATACCGCCGCATCGGCGCGCGACCAATTCGCCAGCCATACATCATCGGGACGACCGATGATCACCACAATCGGTGGGCAGTCGTCGATTTCGTCGCGGAGCTGCTTCGCCAGCCCGAGACCGCCGGTGGGCTGAGACTCACCGTCGAGGATGGCCAGATCGACCTCACCCGCGTCGAGGCGCTCGATCACGACCGGACCGGTCGCCACCTCTAGGTAGTCGAACTGCTCCAGTTCTGGGTGCGGTTTCCGGCCGAGAGCCAGCATTATCTGGCTCCGGGTATCGGAATCGTTGCTGTACACGAGCACCCGCACCGCAGCGGGACGTTTCGCATCGGCCACGTTCCGCATGCTACGTGGCCGGGTCGGCATCGCGTGGCAGCTTGGCGCATTCGGTGAGCGCGTCGCCGATCCCAATACGGCCACGTGGGGCGTCACGGCGGTGTCTCAAATCCCGCATTGATTGTCGATTTGCAATCGTTGCTGGTCACGGCGGGACAATCGCGCGATCCTAGAAGGCATCGACGATCGAATCCTATGAGCGGTGGACCACCATGCGAATATCCGAAATCCTGCGTAGGAAGGGTGCCCACGTAGTCACGATCGCACCCGATGCCACGGTGCACGCCCTGCTGGAAACCCTGGCCACCAATAATGTCGGCGCGGTCGTGGTTTCCCCCGACGGCAGCTACATGGTCGGCATCGCGTCCGAACGCGACGTCGTCCGCTGCCTGCACGCCCGCGGCCCCGACGTCCTCGACAAGCCCGTCTCGGAAATCATGACCGAGGTCGTGCACACCTGTTCCCCCGACGACCGCATCGAAACCCTCAACGAGCGCATGACCGAGCACCGTATCCGCCACCTCCCCGTGGTGGTCGACGGGCGCATGATCGGCATAGTCAGCATCGGCGACGTGGTGAAAAGCCAGATCGCCGAACTCGAAGACGAACGAGAACACCTGGTCAACTACCTACACGGGTGATGCACCCCGTGCGGTGGTGCATCAAATGCCAGTGGTGCGTCGAATGCCACCGCGCCTCGATCCGATCTCGCTCTCCGATGCCGCAATCAAAACTCCCCCGGAGTGATCCGGGGGAGTCCCTGCTATGTTCCGCATTAGCGGCCTACCTATAGGCGATTGATCCGCGCGGTGGTCTCCTGACCATCATCGTCAGCATTGACAGCTTCATTCCAGTTATCATTGGCCTGCCCATTGGGCCCTGGCCCCTGCACGACGTTCCTCAGCACGTCTCCTCCTTCTCCGGATGCCCTTGACGCACGCATCATCGCGGGACGACGACCTGCGACATCGAACGATCCGCCCCGCGGGAAGTGATGCGATAGTTCAGAGGGTTCCTTTCGCCGCTCTCTGCGAAACCTCCAATTCGCAACTCGCAGAGCGGCTGGCCCACCATTCACCCGCAAACTGTTAGCGGTATTCCCGAAATGGGCCTCGCCACCGGCTCACGGCTTCAACGGTGAAGTGTCGCCGCGACGCGACCAGCGGGCGCATCCTTCCATTTCATTTCGGCAACAATGCGGTACCCCGTAGGGTGCCCGGTAGACGGTGTTAGCCCGAATCATTCGGATACGGCAACCCCGACGCCACCCCGGGAAGCGTTCATATGACCTCGGCACGACAGACCACACTCCACCACGAGCAGAGCGAATTCGGTGCGGCCCGCGCTGCCGAAAAGGCCGCCTGCGCGAAGCAGAACGCCCAGGCCGCGATCACGGTCGCGAGTCACGCCATCGATGCTGCGGATTGTGAGTACTTGCTCCAAATGCTCGGACTGGTTGCCACGGGCGAGGACACCACAGGCGAGGAATAGCGCCCGGCCGGGCGAGTTCACGACCTCGCTGGGAGCTCATCCCCGGGACGGTGAGCGCACGTCTTGACCGGCATTGTTTCGGATGAGCCGCCGGATGATCCGGGCCCGGACCGAGAGTTGCCGTTCGTTGGCGACCCGGCCGGTAATGGCGCGCTCGAGGTTGTCGAGGATCGCTTCGCTCGTTTCGTCGTGTACGGTGCGGCCGAACAGCGTCCACAGCACCACGACGAAGACGGGGAACTCGATTCGCATGACGTGGCTGATGCGAGTGCGATCGGCCAGTGGCTCGAGTAGAAATCCGTGTCCGGACCGATTCGGGCCGACCTCGGTGGGATCGCCGAACCACAGCTTCTCGCCGGGTACCGCTTCGGCGATCGCCAGGTTCATGACCATGATGCCGTTGTTGTGCACCATGGGTTTTCCCGCTGCGATGCCCTCGGGAAACCGCACCCAGCCCCATTCCAGCGGATAGATCGGGTTGGTCGCGGCACCGAGGCGGCACAGTTCCGACCAGACCCGCTCGGTGGTCGTCGGCAGCGTGCGCTCGTGCACATTCTTGATTACATGGCTCATGGGATCGTCCTGCTCATATCCGAAGTAATGTGAACAATGCTCACATGAAAGGATGTTAACGATGCCAACATCGCGACGCAAGGGCGCGCACGGTCGATCGGACTACCATCACGGCGACCTGCGACACGCCTTGGTGGCGGCAGGTCATGAGTTGATTCGCGAGAACGGCGTTGCGGCACTGACCCTTCGGGCGGCAGCCGCCAAAGCGAGCGTCTCGTCGGCGGCGCCTTATCGGCACTTCCCCGATAAGGAGTCCCTACTCGGTGCTGTCATGGCGGCGGGCTTCCGCGCACTGGCGGCGGAGGTGACCGTCGCCGTCGCGGATCCGCTGGATCATCTGCGTGCGATCGGACGACGACATGCTGAGTTCGCGGCGAAGGAGCCGGAACTGTATCGGCTCATGCTGGGTACCGCGGTCGCCGACCGCTCCGGACATCCGGAACTGGCCGAGGCTGAGCGTGACCTCTACGAGATATTCCGGGAAGCGGTAGCGGCCGCGATCGACGCGGGTGCGATCGAGGCATCGTCGGTCGACGATGTCGTCTTGACCATGCGCTGTGTCATGCAGGGTCTGACGCTGATGATCGCCAACGGACAAGTCACATCCGGCCAGGCCGCGACTGTGGCCGAAACCGTTATGGCGGTGGTGGATTCAGGCCTGCGGCCCCGCTCTTGATGCCTGCTCAGGCATGCTGGCCGATGCGGTCGAAGCGCGCGGGGCGGCCGGACCACCGAGGGCCCCTTCGGCCAGGACGGTGGTCAACCAGTCCACCGTTGCCGACGCCGCGATGTCGGATCGCTGCGGCTGGTGAACTCCCCTCAAAGGAGTGTCGTCGCGTCGGATGCGCCAAAAGTCCCCGAGCTGGTGCGTCACTATCGGCGAGCGCAACGACTCTGGTCGGGGTCCTACTTCGCCGAATCGGAAGGTGGCGCCCCGACAAAAGCTGAAGGGAGTGCCGGTTTCGCCGACACTTCCGGGTCAGATAGGACAACGGGGTCTGGCCGCGGCGTTGACGCCAACTGTCGCCTCGATTTCGCAGGTATCGGCCGTCAGCCCAGCAGCGGGCGGACCTCGTTGCCCGCGAAACGAATGAATCCCACCGGATCTGGATCGTCGACGGTGGGTTCGAGGACGACGGTGTACGCTCCGGCGTCGAAACAGCGCTGGACCGCTGCCGCGATGGTGGCGGCGTCACCTGCGACACCGCTATCAGGCGGCTGCTCGCCGCTCTTGGTCCGCCGGTACGCCTCGACCCGCCACGCCGCCTCGATCCGCTGGGTGGCGTGGTGAAAGGTGCGGGAGCGCCACTGCGCCGAAGTCGGTCATGCCGTCAACGTATCCGACCGCGCCGACACGTCTCGGACACGCGCACGGTCGCGATCCTCACCGTCGACGAAGCGCGCTCGGCGACACTGCCGAGCGCGGCCACCGCCAATTCAGTTGTGTCCCACACAAACACGGCATGATCACGCGGTGGCGGATCCACCTCCAGCGCCCCGACCAGCAGCACCGATCGCGAAGTCCGCTAGCAGGGGCGTGAACCGAATACGCCAGAAAGGGGCCGTGGTCGCGCTCGGTCCAGGTCGGAAGGAGTGGCAGCCTTCTCCCGCTTCGCCAGGAATTCCGTACGGCAGCCCCCGCAGCAGAACGCGAACAGCTCGCCGTCCAGCTCCACCGTGGCGGTCGATTCATCGAGCGGAACGAGTACCCCACACATCGGGTCCCGCAGTGCCTTTCCCGCGGTCGCGTCCTCCTGATAGGGCTTGCTCAGCATCTCGACAATGTCGTCCGATGTCGCCGCCTTGCCGAGCATTCCGATGCTGCCCTCGGTCACCCCCATGACATGCACCTGCACGGTCGGTCGGCGGTAGGGCAGATCCCCGTCCTCGAACTCGTCGGCAATGATCCGGGTGGCGTAGGAGATCAGGGTTTCGCTCAGATCCTTGCGCCACGGCCCCGGAACATGCACTCGCACAAGGCAGTGCGGCGGATCTTGCGCTGTGAGGACCTTCTCGCCGACGACCCACACCTCCGGTTCGTGCACCACCACCTGGAACATATCGGCGTAGACCGCGGCCGACCGGGGCGCCATCTGCTCCTGGTCGGGTTCGCCATTGCCCAGCTCCTGGATGGTGCCCAGCCGCTGCGCCACCCGGCGACGCTGCGCCGGATCGAGTGCTCCCGCGGTTACGAATAATTCGATGAACATCATCGTCATCACCTCCAGCCACGAGCATGTCGAGCCGCCCTGTCATATCGCCTTCAAACGGCTGTCATCGGCGCACACCCGGCAGCGGCAAGGTTTCGAGCGGTGTTCGACATCGAATTCGACCACCGGCAGGTCGGGCGCGCGTACGAGGTAGCGGTTGTGCAGCCCCCAGGTCGCCTCGCGTACGAGCGCATCGGCGAAAGCGGGGGTCGGGTTGCGACAGGTGCGCCCGCCGAAATGAGTTGCGGAAGTGGCCGATAACCGGCGCTGACATACCGGTATAAGCGTGCTGTAAGCGAAATGACAGCGGTGGCCAGCACTCTCGGGACATGAGGAAGACAGCGGGGCAGACCGGACCAGGGGCGGGCGCATCGTTCATGCGGTTCGTAGCGTGTGGTGGCAGCGTCACCATGCTGTCGGGCGCGGCCCTGATCATGCTCGACAACGTCATGCCACTGGCACTGGCCAATGCCCTACTGACGGTGGCCGGTACGGCTGTCACCACCGAATTGCATGCCAGGTTCGCGTTCCGCTCCGGCCCCACCGGCGGGAACACCCATCTACAGGCCGGGCTGACCGTCCTGGTGGCCTACCTCTTCACCACCGGCGCCATGCTGACCCTGGCCGGCCTCGACGCGAACCCCAACGCCCTGACCCAGCAAGCCGTTTACCTGAGCGCTTCCGGCCTGGCGGGCATCGGCCGGTTCCTGGTCCTGCGGGCGTTCGTCCTGGTTCCCGCACAACGGCGACCGGCAGCGGCAACGATCCCGGCCAGCGGCCGCCTTTTCGTCACCGCGCGCGGAGTCCACCGCAGAATGCTCGCACTCGCACCGGTGTTCATTCCGCGGCGCGTACCCGCATTCTCCTAGCCCGGTGCGAGCTGACCGGGAGTCAAGTACTCGTCGTCGTCTTCTTCGTTCGCCGCGACGCGGATGGCGCTGTCACGGCGGTTTCAGACTCGACAGCCGGTTCGTGATCACCCGTTACGGGTGAAGCGTGGGCGAGGTGAGGTGGGGGAGAGTCGAGGTACTTGATTCTCTTCGAAAGGGGTCGTGATGGTGGCACCTGGGACACGACATCCGGTGCGGCAGGGCTTCGCGTTCGGGATCTCGTTCGCCGTGGGCATATTGCTGTTCACCGCGGCGGCGATGTCGGTGCTGCAGGGGATCTCGGCGGTGGCAGGGGACAGGCTGTTCGCGGTCGGGATCGAGTACAGCTACCGGCTCGACCTCACCACGTGGGGATGGATTCACATCGTGGTCGGTGCGCTGCTCGGGTTGACGGCGCTCGGGTTGATGATGGGCGCGACGTGGGCTCGGATGACGGCGATCTGTCTGGCGGCGCTGTCGATGGTGCTCAATTTCCTGTCGCTGCCGTACAACCCGTGGTGGGCGGTTCTGATCATCGCCTTGAATGCCGTGGTGATCTGGGCGGCGTCGACCTGGAATCCGCAGGGCTACTGACGGTTTCGTGCTGTCTGCCGACCGCGCGCCGGTCGGCGGACACGCTGATCTAGTGGACGCGGCTGCCGACGGTGTGGACGATCACGACCTGCGGATTCCACGGCACCAAATCGTCGACCCGCTGCTGCAATTCGCTGACCGGGGGCAGCTCGTCGGGTGCGAGTACCTCGACCGTCGCCGTATCGCTCTGCAACGTCACCCGCGTGACCTGCGCGCCAGGAATATCCGCCAACCAGGTGCGCGTCGCGGTGGCGATTTGACCGGCCCACAGCGACGACAGTGAATTCACCACCATCGGCACCGCGACCAGCACCAGCGCGGCGGCCAGCACCGCATAGGCGCGCCCGCGCCGGGCGGCCCCCACTCCGGCGGCGTGGGCATAACCGGTCGCGACCAGCACCACGGTGGCGGTAATGATCATCGCGACCATATTGGAGGCGAAGAGTACGAACGCGCCCAGTGCCAGCTCCGGCGCGCTGGAGCCGAGGCACACCCCGACGACCGCCAGCGGCGGGACGAGTGAGATGGCGATCGCGACGCCCGGCAGCACATCGCCGACATCGCGCCGGATGATCGCGATAACACCCACCAGACCGGTGGCCAGGGCCGCTGTGAGATCCATCAGTTTCGGTGAAGTACGGCCCAGCACTTGCGAATTGGACAGCACATTCGTCGGATTCGGCAGTATCTGCGCGAACAGGAAGCCGATGGCGATCACGAGTGCGATCCCCGCGACCACCAGGAGCAGACTGCGGCCGATGAGCGCCCCTCGACCGGTGGCGATACCGAGCCCCACACCCAGAATCGGCAGCGACAGCGGGGCCACGATCATCGCGCCGATGACCGTCGCGGTGGAATCGCCGACCACACCGGAAACGGCGATCACGCTGGACATCGCCAACATGATCCAGAACGCCGAGCGCTTCGCACCGACATCACCGATACTCAGATCGAGCCGGTCCGTCAGCTCGTCGAGCGTCCTTCGTTGACTCTCCGGTGCCAGCACACCCATGGTCGCTCCTCAGTCGGGTAGTTGACGCATCTCCAGCAGGGTGAGCCCGAGATTGTCGATGCGGGCGAGGACCCCGCGCATGGCCGTGGGATCGGTTACCGCGCCGAACAGCACCGTCCTGCCGTGTCGGCGCGGCAGCGCGTCGAGGTCGGGAAACGCGGCCAGCGCGCGATCGGACAGCTCGCCGTCGAGGACGAACTGGTAGCGGGTCGTCATCGATCGTCGGCTCCTCTCACTGCCCTTCTGACACCGCACCCGGTGAATCGAGTGTGATCGGCACCGGCGGAACCGGCCTCATCCGTGGCGGGTGAACTCGGCAGCGATGTCAGAGCAGGCCGCCGTCGCGCGCGACGCTCAACACGCCGACACGGGAACTGCTACCGAGCTTTGTGTAGATGCCTCGCAGGTGTGTCTTCACGGTATTGATCGAGATCCCCAGGTCGTCGGCGATCTGCTGGGTGGTCCGTCCGGACGGTAGCTGCCGCAGCACCTTCAGCTCGGTACCGGTCAGGTTCGGATGCTTGATTTGCCTGCGCACCAATGGATGCCGTCGCACCGACTCCGCGAAATCGTTGCAGGGCCCGAAGCTGCCAGCGAACCTGTCCAGCAGTTCCACCGCACCGGGCACCTCGAGGAACGGCCGCACGATCCGCTCCGTAACGGCGCGGCGCAGCCCGTTCTCCATTCCCTCCCGGGCCTTTGTGGTGCTGCCGAGTTCCTGGTGGGCCTGGGCGTAGAGCAACCACGAGGTGACCGTATGCACGGGGTGCGAAGGCACGGGTGTGTCGAGGAGGGGCCCGACGAGATCGAGCACTGCGCGGGGCTTGTGTGCGTTCGTCGCGAGCGCCGCCCGGGCGATAATGATTTCCGGGATCTCACCGAGCGCCGTGCGTGTCTGTTCGACCAGTAGCTGCGCACTGTAGGTCTCGTTGACCCGCAGCAGTGCCCACACGACGAAGGGGACCAAACCGCCACCGGTGGTCTGGACCGGGTGGGTTTCGAGCAGCCGTGCAAATCCGTGCCGCAACCGTTCGGCGGTCGCGGTCTTGTCCGTTGCGGATTCGAAGGTCACCAGTGTCCCGATCACCGTGGGATGCCAGCCGCCGTGCGGCCCGGTCGCGCCGTCGGGCAGCGTGCGTTCGGTGAGAGTCCGTGCGACGAGCGCGGTATCGGGCTCCTCGCCCTGCATATACGCACCGAGTGCGGACAGGGCGGTCGCGTGCGCGGCGTCCGGAGTTTCGAGCAATCGGTGATCGTGGGCGAACCCGAGCGCGTGATCGGCGCGCTGCCGCATGATGGTGAGGGCACCGGCCATTCCCGCCGCGATACCGAGCCGGGTGAGAGCTCGCAGTCGTAACGGTCGGTCGCCGGCGATCTCGGCAATGGCCAATCCCATCCGCAATCGTTCCTCACCTCCGGCGACGTCACCGCGGACGAGCAGCGCCGTGGCCGTGGCGATCGCGGCATAGCAGTCGAGGTCGGGCAGCTCGGTGGTCGGCGGGGCATCCGAAAGGTGCGCGTCCTCCAATGCGAGTCCGGTGGCGACGGCCATCTCGCACGCGACGGCAGCGCCGAGCGCATGGAGAATATCCGGTGTCGTGAACGATTCGCTGTGGTCGGACCAGCGCATAGCATCGAAATGCGCTCGCGCTCCGTCTATATCGATGCGGTACAGCGCGTCGACCACCCGAAGCAGTACGAGGTACGGGTCCTCGAGCAGGTCGGCATCGGTGGCTGCCAGGCTGTCGACCAGCATCGCACCATGACCGCCGAGGGTCAGCGCCAGTCCGTGTTCGGTGAGGAAGTCCAGCAGCGGTCGTCGATGCGGCAGAGTGAGCAGATGCGGCAGGGCTGCCGCCGGTTCACCAACCGCCTGTAGATGTAGTGACACCCGAAGGTGCAGTTCCTCGGCGGACTCCGCGCCGAGCCGATTGAGTTCGGCGAGAAAATAGGCGCGCAGCATCGGATGGTAGGAGAACCAGATCTCGTTGTCGCGCACCACGGAGGTGATCGGATAGTTGAGGCGCTCGAGTTCGTACAACCAGTGCCCGGCTCCGCCACCGACCAGATCGTCGGCCAGCCGCTCGGTGAACTCGATCGGGACGCTGGTGTAGGTGAGGAACAGCCGCAGCGCGGGTGGCAAGGTATCGATCAGCTCACCGGCCAGCAGATCCGATACCGAGCTCGGCAGCCGGGACAGACTCGTGAGCACGGCCGCGGGATCCGCGGCGCGGGCGGTGAAGGAGATCGCGGCGATACGGACCAGCGCCGCCCATCCTCGGGTCAGGTCCATCAGCAGCCCGACTTCGGCATCCTCGAGCGCGCAGCCCTGCTCGCGGCAGACCTGGGTGGTCTCGACCGCCGAGAAGGCGAGGTCGGCGGGACCCCACCGATGCAGCCGCGCACTCATATCGAGCAGATGCCATCGGATGGGCAGCTCGAAGCGCGCACTGAGAATGGCGGTGACGTTCGGGGGCATATGGAGCAGAAAATGTTCCACTCCGGCCAGGGTCAGCGGATCGGTGATCAGATGCGCGTCGTCGAGGATCAAGAAGATACGTTCGCCGCCGCGCGCGAGTCCGTCCGCGAGTTCGTTGGCTTCGGCCAAGGGAGTATTCAGCGAGTTGCGCGGGGACGACGTGATACCCAGGCGTGCACGCAGACTCTGCCACAGCTGACCTGGGGCGTGCGGCTGCTCCTCCACGGTCAACCAAACGACTTTCGCGCCACCACGAATGGGGGAGCGGTGGCGCGCGGCCCACTGTGTCAAGAGGACGGTCTTTCCGGTTCCCACCGGCGAGCAAACAAGCAGCACATGGCCATTGGAGGATTCGGTGATCACATCCAATCCGGTGAGAAGACTCGGTCGTGAAATCGGCGTGAACGCCAGATCAGGAATATCCGATGTGCATACTGCCGCACCATCAATGCTGCCGGAGCTTTCGAGGCCGTGTGAACCAGTCAATCGTGCCTCCCGAGGCGTGCCGACAGCGTGTCACCGTGCTCTGGCGGAGGAGTTTACCGGACAAAACTTCGCGTTTTGGGATCCGAGATGATCTTGTTGCAGCTTCACCCGAATGAGGTGATCCTCGATTGCGGTACGGCGGCATACCTTGACGAGGGTCGCCGCCCCGAGGCGACGTTCCGTCCGACGCAAACGAGGTGCACTATGTCGTTCTGGGAAGCGCTCTGGCTCATATTGGTGAGTTTCGCATTCATCGCCTACCTGCTACTACTTTTCTACATCATCGGCGATCTGTTCCGCGATCGGGAGACCTCCGGTTGGGTGAAGGCGGTCTGGGTTGTATTTCTCATCTTCCTGCCGTTGATAACCTCACTGGTGTACCTGATCGCACGCGGCAGTGGTATGCAACAGCGGTCGACTGCCGAGGTGGAGAAGATTCAGTCGGCTGAAGCCGAATACATCCGCAGCACGGCCGGAACAAATCCGGCTGCCCAAATCGCCGATGCCAAACGCCTGTTCGCCGAAGGTACGATCACGCAACAGGAATTCGAACAATTGAAGGCTAAAGCTCTGGCCTGACAATCGTCTACAGCAACCGGCCCGCCATCGCGCTCGATGGCGGGCCGACTGTCGCAGTGGATCTTTCAGGGCGTGACTATGGGGAACCGGGGATCGGGGGTATCCAGCAATCCGGTGAGGGTAGCCAGCAGGGTCGGATCACCGTCGCTATCGACGCCGTCGATTCCCTTGCCCGCCAAGGCATTCAGCAACTGCTCCTTGGTCAGGGTGAGGGTCAGATCCGCGTTGCCGCGCAGCGGAGCCTCGGGTGTTTCGGTGCGGTGGGTCAGCGCGCCGTTGGACAGGGTCAGCCGAATGTGCTGTTTCTCGTCGGACAGTTTCCAGTCCATGGTGAAGTCGCTCGCCGCCGCGCGCGGCCCATCGAGCCGCACCGCGAGCGAGTCGATAATCATGTCGATGGTCAACGCGGACAACATCTCCGGGCTGGTGGTATCCAGATCGACCTTGGTCACGCCCTCCCGCAATTCGCGCGCACCCACCAGATAGAAGTTGCGCCAGGTGCCGTTCTCCGCGCCGTGACCGAGATGGTCGTAGACCTCCGCCAGCGCCTGCTTCGCGCCCGTATGGTCCGGCTCGGCGAAGACCGCGTGATTGAGCAGGGTCGAGGCGAAACGGTGGTCGCCCTGCGCGACGTACTCGCGCGCCTTGGCCACCACGGCGTCCACCCCGCCGTAGTCGGCGACGTACCGACGCGCCATCGCGACCGGTGGGTGCTCCCACAGATGTGCCGGATTGCCGTCGAACCAGCCCAGATACCGCTGATAGATGGCTTTGACATTGTGGCTGAACGACCCGTAGTAGCCACGGTTGGCCCACAGCTTGTCCAGAGCGGGCGGGAAGGCCAACTGCTCGGCGATTTCCGGGCCGGTGAGTCCCTGATTGAGCATTCGCAATGTCTGATCGTGCATGTAGGCATACATATCTCGCTGCCCGGCCAGCCATGCGGTCCACTTGTCGGCGCCCCAGGTCGGCCAGTGGTGGGAGGCGAAGGCGACATCGGCATCCGCACCGAACAGGGCGATGGCCTCGTCCTGATAGCGCGCCCACACCCGGCTGTCGCGCACCACCGCACCGCGCAGCGTGAGCACATTGTGCATATTGTGGGTGGCATTCTCCGCCATGCACAGCGCCCGGTGATCGGGGAACAGGAAGTTCATCTCCGCAGGCGCTTCGGTGCCGGGCGTGAGCTGGAAAATGATTCGGACGCCGTCGATTTCCTCTTCCTGCCCGGTGTGGGTGATGTCGAGGTTCGGTGGAATCAGCGTGATGGTGCCGGTGGAGGTCGTCATGCCGAGGCCGCAGCCGATCTGCCCATCGGGGGCCTTCGCCAGGCCGGTGCCGTACATGAACACCGCCCGCCGGGTCATGGCATTACCGGCGTAGACGTTTTCACTCACCGCGTGCTCGAGGAAGCCGATCGGGGCCACGATGGGAACCGGGGCGTGCCCCTCGGGCAGCACACCGCGCGCGCCACCGAAGTGATCGGCGTGCGAGTGGGTGTAGATCAGCCCGGTGAGTGGACGTTCGCCGCGGTGTTTGCGGTACAGCGCGAGGGCAGCGGCCGCGGTTTCGGCGGAGATCAGCGGGTCGATGACAATGACACCGGTCTTAGCTTCGATAATCGTCATATTCGACAGGTCGAGATTGCGCACCTGGTAGATGCCCTCGGTGACTTCGAACAGGCCCTGGATATTGGCCAGCTGCCCCTGCCGCCACAGGCTGGGGTTGGCGGTGGGCGGGCATTCGCCGTTAAGGAAGCGGTACGCGCCGATATCCCACACCACCCGTCCATCGGCGGCGGTCACGACGGGGGGATCGAGTTCGCCCACCAATCCACGTGTCGCATTGTCGAAATCGGTCTTGTCATCGAAGTCCAGCTGCGTACTCATGTCCACCTCACCTCGGGATCGAGACCTTGTTGATCGACCGGCCGCCGCCACGCTAACGGCGATGCTCGGTAATGGGATTCACCCGAATCGGGTGAATCACTCGGCCGCCACCACGGTGGAGACTCGAGACCTCGTCGGGAATCGGCCCAATGGCACTCAGGAGGATCGCGATGGATGAGACAGCGAAGAACCCATCAGTGCTCTCGCGGCTGTCGCTGAACCAATGGCTGGCGGTCGCACTGACCGTCTTGGCCGTCCTCTTCATCCTCGCGAACCGAGACCGGGTGGACATCGAGTTCCTGCTGATCACCATCCGCTCGCCCATGTGGCTGATCCTCCTGGTGATGTTCGCGATCGGCTGGCTGACCGGCGTGCTCACCACACGCAAGCGCGCCAAGAGCTGAGGCACGGTTGTTCGCCCGCCGGAATCGGCTGTGCCAGTAGCTCATCCATGCTCAACCCCCGGCTCGGGAAGGTCGGCCACCGCGGCCCGGACGGTCGCGTACACCGGGATAGGCCGGTCGCTTTGCGCGGCGCCGAGCTCGTCACCGAATTGGCCGACGGAACGGGCGATACGGAAGTCGATGCGCCGCCGGGCGAGTGTGTCGCGCAAATCAGCGAACATGGCCGCCGCGCTCACGTCGATGGTCGGGGAGGTTTCCGCGTCGAGCACCACCAGCCGGGTGCGGTCGGTGCACAGCCCCTCGATCCGCTGACGCACGTAATCGGCGTTGGCGAAGAACAGACCCGATTCCACGCGCACCACCAGCAGATCCGGGCGGCGGGGGAGATCGGGATGCCGGTCTGCGTCGAGCCACAGCGAATCCTGCGCGACCAACGGTGCTACGTGTGGCTCCGAGGCTCGATAGATCAGGAGCAGCATGGAGATTCCGATACCGATGAGCAATCCGGGCAGCGTGTCGAACAGCAGTACGCCCAGCATGGCCGCCAGCGCCGCCGTGAAGTCGGCGCGGGCCGCCCGGCCGTAGATACTGCCGAGCCGCTCGGTCCACACCTGGTACAACCGGCGCAGGGCCGCGATATCGACCAGCTCGATCACCGCGGCGATGACCACACCTGCGAGGGTGGCCTCGGGCAGCTTTTCGAACAGTCCGGTGAGGAACAGCAGGGTCACGACGGTCAGTGCGGCGACGACGAGCCCGCTCAGCTGGGTCTTGGCTCCGGCGGAACCGTTCACGGCGGTTTTGGACAGGCTGCCGTTGACGACCATGCCCGACACCATCCCCGCACCCAGATTCGCCGCGCCCAGACCGAGCAGCTCCCGGTTCGGGTCCACCTCATAACCCGCCTTGGCCGCATAGGTTTTCGCCGCGCCCAGCCCTTCGGCGAAGCCGATCAGCACGACACCGACCGCCGGTCCGAGTAGGTCGAGGTACTCGTAGAAGGTCACGCCGCCGGGGAGGCCGACTGTGGGCAGGCCCGCATCGATATGGCCGACGATAGCGACGCCGTGGTCGTCCAGATGGAAGACCGACACCGCGACGATGCCGAGCAGTACCGCCAGCAGCGAACCCGGCACCAGCGGCAGCCAGTGTTTCAATCCGACTACGGCAGCCAAGCCGATACCGCCGACAAGCACTGTGCGCCAGTTGGTTTCACCGAGATGGTTGAGGACGCCCCAGGCCTGTTCGAAGAAGTTATCGCCGTGTTTGCTGATCCCCAGCAGTTTCGGCACCTGACCGATGATGATCGTCAACGCCAGTCCGACAATGAATCCCTTGAGTACCGGTTCGGAGATGAACGACGCTACGAACCCGAGGCGAATCAGTCCGGCCAGCAGGCCGACCAGGCCGGTCGCGAGGGCCAGCGCGGCGGTCAGCGCCACATAGCGGTCGCCATCCGCCGCCGCGAGCGGGGCGATAATCGCGGCCGACAGCGCCGCCGTCGCCGACATCGGCCCCACCACCAGGTGTCGGGAACTGCCCGCCAGCGCGTACAGCACCAGTGCCGGTAACGCCGCGTACAAGCCCGCGACCGGCGGCACACCGGCAATCGACGCATACGCCAGCGCCTCCGGAACCAGGACCGCCCAGACGGTGAGACCGGCGATCAGATCGGCGCGCAGCCATGCGGGCCGGTATCCCTGTAGGGACTCGAAGACCGGCCAGGTCGTATGCCCGGCGTTCGCCACCTGCTCTCCCAACCGAGTGGAACGGATCCGCTAGAGACCGCCGACGCCCTTGCCGAGCACCACGGCTCCCATAACCAGCAGCACGATGGCCATAACGGCGTGATTATTGGCCTGCAACCACACCCGCGCACTGTCGAGCGTGCCGCGCAACCGGTCGGCGGCCGTGAGGTAGCCGAATACCACGATCAGCACGCTCGTGGCGGCGAGGAGGGTGAAAACAATGACGGCGGCGACCTTTCCGCCCGCACCCAGGTCGCTCGCCCCGATCGTGACGCCCGCCGAGAGACACAGCAGCAGATTCTTGGGGTTCACGGCCGCCAGCGCGGCCCCCATCGCCAATGCTTTGACGGGCGTGAATTCGTCGATGGCCCGCATCCACTGCGGTGGGTCGGCATCGGTGCGCTGCCGCCATTGTGCGAGCGCCAAGCCCAATAGCAGCGCACCCAGCACGATCTTGATCCAGGAAGCCGCCGCCGAGGGCTCTCGAGGTTCAGAACCGCCGATTGCCCCGGCGAGCAGCGTGATCACGGTGGTGGCGACCGCGATACCGGCCACCCACCCGACCGCGAAACCGGTGCCGGAACCGGAGCCGTTGCGCGACAGGATCATCAGAATGGCAGCGACGATCGGAATCGGCGAGACCGCAACACCCACGGCGAGCGGCAGTAGATCTCCCAGAACAGGGCCCATGCGCTGACGCTAGAGCCGGGGTCCGGAGCCGCACCTCGCACAATTCGGGTGAACTTCACACGGAGGTCGTCGGTCCGATACCGACCGCGGCTGTCACCCGGGCATCCCGGCAGGGGACACTCCCGATCGCGGTCGGCGGCCCGGCGGTCACGTCGGCTCGGGCCAACCGTTCGCGAGGCAGTAGGGCTCGCAGCCGACGTGAAAGCTGTTCCACCCGAACGCATCTGGGGATCGGGGCCGGGAGATTCGCGGAGTCAGAACTGTGGCCGCCAGGTCGCGATGGCCCAGATGACAATGATGTCGAGTGCGATGACGAGGACCGACCACCACGGGTAATAGGGCAGCCACAGGAAGTTCGCGATGATCGACAGGGCCGCGATCCCGATCGCCGCGCCGCGCCCCCACGCGGTTCCCGTCATGAGGCCCAGCGAACAGATCACCAGGATCGCTCCCAGCACGATATGTACCCAACCCCAGGCGGTGATATCGAACTCGTAGACGTAGGCGACTCCGACCACGAACAATTCGTCATTGATTACCGCCGAGATCCCCTGCAGGATCGACAGCACCCCCAAGGTGAGCAGTAAAATTGCCGCACCGAACGAGGTTCCCGCGGCAAACGGCTGTCGAATCGGTTGACTTTCCACTGGTGTGCTCATCGTGTGCTCCTTATATGCGCAGACGGCTGTCCGTGCAGTGATCATCGGTGCCGGAGCTGCCTACCCGCCTCACCCGAATCGGATGAGGCGGGTAGGCGCGGTCGTGACCAGCACGGGGCTCGGCTGACATGCGGCGAAAGCAGCCACTCGACAAACCTCGCTAGGTTCGTGCCGGTGTCAGGTGTGTGAGTTCGCACAGCCAGCGGCCATCCCGGCGGAGGAAGACATCGGAGGTCCATTCGTCGTTCTCGAAGCGGCGGCCCTGATAGCTGCCGGTGTTGACCACCCGGGCGATCACGACCGCGGTGTCGCCGACCACGCGCACCGACCTGACCTCGCTGCTCATGGTGTCGTGCGACACCGCGCCGCTGCGGACCGCGTCCAGGAAGTTACTCCCCGAACTCGGTCCGTCCTGTCCGACGAATGTCCAACTGGGAGTGGTGAAGTAGGCGATCCGCTCGGGATCGTTGGCGACGAGCGCCTTATCCCAGTCCTGGAAGATCTGGGTGAAGGTCTCGAGATCCGGGGATGCTGTTCGCTCTGTCATAGAGAGCATGGTCGTCGTCGGCCGAGCGAGCTGTCTTGTACGAATGGGATGTCGGCACACGCCCGCGGCAAGGTTGTCGTGATCGCATCAAACCACCGCGAGCAGGGCCACGGCAGCGACGAGCAGTGCGTCGGGTCCCCGCATCAACTGCCTGATCAGATCGATGGGCACGTGCCCGTAGCCGGTTTCGAGGAGTAGTCCGTCGTAGGACAGCGAGGGGCGCGTTCGCAGTCGGTAGGCGGCGGACACCGCCCCCACGAGACTGATCACCAGCGCCGCCGGTTCCGATTCGGGGACCGCTGCGATGGCCGCTGTGGCGAGTAGAGCGGCCCCCATGGGAATCACGAGAAATGGAAGGCGCAGCACGTAATCGGGTGCGCCCAATAGGACGCGGAGGTCGGCATCGGCGCACAGATCGCGCAGGCCGGCGCTGAATGCCAGGGTCACCGCGAGCAAAGCACCCAGTTGCGCGAAGGCGATCAGGATCGGTGTGCCGATATCGGTGACGAGCCAGACTGCCGCAACCACGGCGACGGCGAACACGAACGTGGATGGACGGCGTCGGTGCTGCAACAGATCGATCCGGATGATCGCACGAGTTCGATCGGCAGGCAGCCGACGGGTGGGCGCGGTGCCGATTCGTCGCCAAGCCCGCTGGCGGAGAACGCCTGCGAGCAGCGACGCATCCAGTGCGGTCAGCGACGCACCCGCACCGGTCGTGACATCCGCACCGGACGCGATCTCGGCACCGCTGATCCGACCGCAACTCCGCACCGCCATTATCGCGATCCCCGCCACCAGCACGGCGACGCCGATCACCATGGGCCAGTTCATAACTATAGAAGATTCTCGATGCGCCGCTGCCGCCCCCACGAGGGCCGCCGCGACCCCGGCCAGAACCCGCTGGAGCCACAATCCCGCGGGCGTAGGCAGCAGGCGGGCCTGGATCAGGATCGCCGCGGCGGCAACCCCGGCACCGAGGACGCCCCCGAGGATCGTCATCGGACCCCACGCCGGGGCCAACGCTACAAATGCGGCGACGCGCCCTACGAACAGACCCAGGATGCTGCCCAGGGCGAGCACCGCGAACGCGCGAGGGCGCAGGGCCGCAGTTCTGTCCACCGGAGTCGGCAGCAACCACGTATGGTCCGGTGCGCTGGCGGCGATCGGTCCGAACGCCCGGGCTACGGCATATCCACCGGTAACACCGGTGGCCAGCAGTGCCCAGGCCCACGTGGCGGAGGTTTCCTGTCCCGCTGCCAGTACCGGTGAGTCGGCGAGGATGGTGGCGGGGCGCGTCGACATCCAACACAGTGATCCGCCGCAGACGTAGACGGCCAACAGGCCGAGCGAAACCCTGCCCGACCGGTCAGCGGACGCGGTATTGCGACGAGCGAATTCTCTTCGCATCAAACGAATTTGACGGGCCGTCGGAATGGCATCGGGTGCGGTGGTTATCGCCATGCGTCACCGTCCACGGTCGTGTCGGCCACCGCGGAGACGAGCGCGGCGTCGTGCGAGACCAACACGACCGCGGTTCCGGACTGCTTCTCCTGTCGCAGTGCCGCGGAAAGCCATTCGCGCCCGGCATGATCGAGATGCTGCTCCGGTTCATCGAGAACCAGCAACCGGCGCGGCCGGACGAACGCCGATGCGAGCATCAGTCGTCGCCATTGCCCACTCGACAGGACCGCGGGTAGATGGTCAGCGGCGTGGGTCAATCCGACCGCTTCCAATACGGTGGTCGCGAGCGCCGCGGGCTGGGTGGCCCCGTGGGCGGTCGCGACGAGCTGCAGGTGTTCGTGCACGGTCAGATGAGCGAAGGTGGCGGCGTTTCCGATGACCGCGGCGACCTCCGACCGGAACCGCGCGGAGGATTCGTCGATGTCTTTGCCGCCGATCGTGATCCGTCCATCGTCGAGCCGGTCGCGGCCCACGATGCAGCGCAGCAGCGTGGACTTCCCGGCACCGTTGGAGCCGACGATCGCACAGCAGCTCCCGGATCGGACGCTGAACGTCACTCCCCGGAATACAGTCCGATCACCGAAACGCCGTACAGCGTCTCGGACTTTCAATATCGGTTCGTCGTGGGCGCGGTTGGGCATGGGGTATCTCCCGGGTTCCTCGTGTCAGGGATGGGGTACGCGAGGAAGCGGGGGCGGTCGCTACCCGACAGGCAGTTCGGCCCCCGCGCGGGCACCGGGAGCGCGAGGCCGTGACCGGCCTGGCGCGTCGGGGTGACTATGGCGTCGGAAAGAACCGCGTAGCCGCTGCTCATCGGTGGTAGGTCCACGAATGGCACGGCCTTGCCCGGACACAAGGCCCTGGGTTTCGCAGGCCAGCAGATGGGCGGCAACCGCGCAGGCGACCGCGAACCCGATCAACACCAGCGAGATGGCCTCGGGCTGCGCGAACGCCGAACCCACCGTGGCCGCCGCCCATGCCAGGAGAAGCGCCGAAACGATCTCCCAGGCATTGCGCCAGCCATAGAACATGCCCAGAGTCTAACGAGGTCAACCGAACTCGCCCAGCGCCGCGAAGTACGGCGCGAAGGCGACTCGGATGCGGCGGTTGATCACGCGAATGCGGCGCTGTAATCGCGGGCGAAGTCGGTGACGTCACGCGCGGGGTGCCCGGTGAGGTCGGAGACGGACGTGTGCACCGCGGCGGCTTCGCCCCTGGCGTAGTGGGCGTAGTCCTCGACGAGGCCGTCGACCTGCCAGGGCGGCAGGATTCCGGTCAGCGCGGCCGCGAACTGGTCGGCGGTGGCGTCGTGGAAGGTGATGTCGCGTCCGGTGGCGGTAGTGAGTGCTTCGGCGATCTGTCGGTGGGTTACCGCACGGGGTCCGGTCAGCGTGTAGGTGCGGCCGGTGTGTCCGGTGCCGGTCAGCACGGCCGCGGCGGCGTCGGCGATATCTCTGGTGTCGATGGCGCTGACCGCGGCGTCGCCGATGGGCGCGGCGAACCAGCCCTGCGCGATGGTGCTCGCGAAGCTGAGCAGTGCCTGCAGGTAGAGGTTGGGGCGCAGCACGGTGTGGTCGAGCCCGAGCTGTTGGACGTGGGCTTCGACTTCGGCGTGCCAGCGCAGGAACCGTACGGGGGAGTCGGTGCGGGCCGCGTACTGCGACAGCAGCACGAGCCGGGGCACGCCGGCGTCGCGGGCGAGGTCGGCGAAGCGGATCTGATTCGCGGCGGCCTCCTCAGCTGACGGGCTGTTGAGGAAGGCGGCGTCGACGCCCTTCAGCGCGGCGGCGACCGACACCGGGTCCCGGAGGTCGGCGACAACGGTTTCGACGCCGGGGACGGGACGGTCCGGATTGCGGGTCATGGCGCGGACGGCGACGCCCTGTGCCCGCAGCGCGAGGATCAGGTCGGTGCCGACGGTTCCGGTCGCGCCGGTTACGAGCACGGTGGGGGAGTTCATTGGTCTATGTCCTATCTGGAGCAGTGGAAGGTTCAGTGGACGTTCGCGGTGACCGGAGTCGACCGGGTTCTGATGGAGAGAACGAGTGACAGCGCGAGGGCGATGAGTATGAGCACGGCCGCTCCGAGGAACGCGGTAGTGAACGCGATATCTCCGTGCGGTCCGGCGGCGCCGATGGCGAGCCCGGCGAGGGCGGCGAGCCCGACCGCGCCACCCACCTGCTGCGCCGCATTGATCAGGCCGCTGAGCAGGCCCGACTCACCGTCGGCGCTGTCGCGCACCCCCATCGCGGTGGCGGTGACGAGGCTGAGCCCGAGCCCGGTGCCGATCAGCAGGAACGCGCCGAGCAGACCGGCGGAGAAGCCGGTGGTCGTCGGGTCCAGCACCAGCCACAGAAACCCGGCGAGCAGCACGGCGAGGGCGACCGGCAGCGCGCGAGCGAGGCCGAGACGCTGCGTCAGCACAGGCGCGGCGGCGCTGCCCACAATGATCATGCCGGCCAGCGGGAGCTGCGCCATCCCGGTCGCCAGCGGGCTCATCCCGAGCATGTCCTGCTGATACTGGGGCAGGAAGAAGAACAGGCTCGTCAGAGTGCCGCCGATCACCATCACCACCAGGTTCGCCGTGACCACCGGACGCCTGCGGAATACGCGGAGCGGGACCAGGGGATGTGCGGACGACCGTTCGACGATCACGAACGCGCCGAGCGACACGACACCGACCGCGAGGCCGATAATCGTTCCGGGCGCTGCCCAGCCGGCATCGGCGGCGAAAACCGTCCCGAGCGTGAGGGCGGTGATTCCCACGGTGATGGTGAGGGCGCCGAGCGCGTCGAATGTGCCAGGCCTGCCGGGTACGGACGGTACCGAACGCCAGACGACCAGTGCCCCGATTACTCCGAACGGCACCGGTGTCAGGAACACCGACTGCCAACCCAGCCACTCGGTCAATGTCCCGCCGAGCAAGACTCCGACGAGACTGCCGAAGCCCGCCACCGCACCCCAAATACCCAGCGCGCGAGTGCGTTCCGCAGCCGAACTGTAGATGTTGAGCATCAGTGAGAGCGCGGCCGGTAGCACGACCGCGGCCCCGATGCCCTGTCCGATCCGTCCCGCAATCAACATCGGGCCGGTGGTCGCCGCCGCACAGAGAACCGACGCCGCGAGGTAGACCACCATGCCGGTGAGGAATACCCGCCGACCCCCGAGTACATCGGCGAGCCGACCCCCGAGCAGCAGCAGGCCGGCGAACGCGACCAGGTAGGCGTCCACGACGACGGTCAGTTCGGCGGCCGTGAGCCCCAGGCTGGTGCGGATCGTCGGTCCGGCGAGGTTGGCCATGGCGCTGTCGAGGATGACCAGGAACATGGCGCTCGCCAGGCCGGTCATGGCCACACCGCGTGATATCCGCGGCTCGGCGGGGACCGCCGTGAGTGCGGGCTCGTCCAGCATCATGTCGTCCTTCTTCGATTCGGTATTCGGGTTCCGCGGCGCGGCTACCCGACGATCTCGCGAACCGGGCCCCGTTCGCGTCGGTGACAATCACCTAGTTGTGCCGAAATCGGCAGCACCTCCTATGGTTCGGACCATGCCCACAACGCCCGCCCGCCCGCTCGTTGGCCGGCACGACGAGATCGATCGCCTGCTCGCCCTACTCGGCGCGGCGGAGCGGGGCGAAGGTGGTGTGCTCGTCCTGCGCGGCGAGCCAGGCATCGGCAAGAGCGCGTTGCTGGACCACGCCGAACACGCGGCAGCGGAGAAGTTCCAGGTCATCCGCGCATCCGGTTCGGAGTTCGAGGCCGAGCTGCCGTTCGCGGCGCTGCACCAGCTGTGCGTTCCGGTCCTCGCGCACCTCGACGCGCTGGCCGCCCCCTACCGCGATTCGCTGCTGGTGGCATTTGGATTGGCCGACGGCACACCGCACCCATTCCGGGTCGGCCTCGCCGCGCTCGAACTGCTGGACGCCGCCGCGGCGGAACATCCACTGCTGTGCGTCGTCGACGACGCGCACTGGATGGACGCCGCCTCGACGCGGGCGTTGACATTCGTGGCGCGTCGCGTCGTGGCCGAGCCGGTCGCGCTGGTCTTCGCGACCCGCAACCAAGACGCCAGCCGCGGGCTGGACGAGCTGCCGGGGCTGACCATCGGTGGCTTGAGCGACGAGCATTCGCGTGCCCTGCTGTCCATGGAGAAAACCGTGACGCTCGACGAGCGGGTACGTGATCGCGTACTCGCCGAGGCGCGCGGAAATCCGTTGGCACTGATCGAATTACCGAAGGCAGGTGGGTTCGCGCCGCCCGCGCCGTCGCCGATCGCGAGCCGCATCGAGCGCAGCTTCCGGACCAGGATCGCGGAACTGCCACCGGACGCTCGGTACCTGCTGATCCTCGCCAGCGCCGACCCCACGGGCGAGCCGGCGCTGCTCTGGGCGGCGGCGCAGCGGCTGGCCATCGACGTGCCGGTCGCGAGTGCCGCCGCCGAGGCGTCCGAGCTGGTGCGGTTCGGCACGCGGGTGCGGTTCTGCCACCCGCTGGCACGTTCGGCCGCCTACCGTGCCGCCGAACCGGAGCCGCGGCGCGCAGCGCATCTGGCGCTGGCCGACGCCACCGACCCGGTGACCGCTCCCGATCGGCGGGCCTGGCATCGCGCGCAGGCCACCACGGGACCGGACGAACAGGTTGCGGCGGAACTGGAGTCGTCGGCGTCGCGCGCGCAGGCACGCGGGGGAGTCGCGGCGGCCGCGGCGTTCCTCGAACGCGCGGCGGCGCTGTCGCTCGACCCCGGCAAACAGATCGAGCGGACCCTCGCCGCCGCACGGGCAGCGCTCGCGGCGGGTGGGACCGAAGCGGCCACGGACCTGCTGGCCAGCATCGACACCGAGACATTGGATGATCGCCGACACGCCTCCGTCGACCTGCTGCGTGGGCAGATCGCGTTCGTGCACGGTGCGGACGGGGCCGTCCGGGGGCCGGAACTCATCCTGCGGGCGGCACAGCGGCTCGCCGCCGAGTATCCGGAGCTATCACGCGAATACTTCGTGGCCGCACTGGAAATGGGGCTCGTCGTCGGGCGCGCCGCCGGGGTGATGGACCGGGTGCTCGACGCGTCCCGCTCGGCGCCACCGGCATCGGGACCACCGGATCTGCTCGACGCTCTGGTGCTGTTGAACACCGACGGACACCGGTCCGGGGTACCGGCGATTCGGCGGGTGCTCACCGGCGAAGACGCCGGGTGGACCCGGGTGCCCGCATTGGCCACGGTGCTCGCGGGCGAGCTGTGGGACCTCGATCTGCACGCGACGATCGTCGACTGGCTCGTGCGGACCGGACGAGATACCGGGTCGCCCATGACCATTCGGCTCGGCCTGTCGCAGACAGCCCTGTCCGCGGTGTTCACCGGTGACTTCGGGCGGGCGATGGCCGCGATCGCCGAGGAGGCGGCGGTCGCCGACGCTGTCGGCGATCTGCCGCAGCTCTACCCGAGGGTGCACCTGGCGGCGATGCGTGGCCGCCGCGATGAGGCGGTAGACCTGTTCGCCGAGGTGACGGGCCGCGGCACCGGCCAGCTGACCGCGAACGCGCACTGGGCGACGGCCGTACTGTACAACGGCCTGGCCGAGTACCCGGCCGCGCTGGACGCGGCGACCCGGGCCGTGGCGGGCGGAGACCTCTTCCTCACCGGCATCGCACTGCCCGAACTTGTCGAGGCCGCGGCCCGATGCGGCGAGCACGCGGCCGCGCGATCAGCGCTGGAGAACCTGCTCGAACGCACCGAGCCCGCGGGCACCCGATTCGCCTCCGGCGTGGCGGCAGGGGCGCGGGCACTGGTCAGCGACGCGGAAGACGATCACGTGGAGGCACTCGAGCAGCTGACCGGTGACTCATCGGCGCCGCACCTCGCACGTACGCACCTGCGGTACGGGGAGTGGCTGCGCCGCAAGGACCGCCGCCGCGACGCCCGCGAACACCTGCGCACCGCGCACCGGCAGCTGTCGGAAATCGGGCTGGAGGCGTTCGCCCGGCGGGCCGCCGACGAGCTGCGCGCCACCGGCGAAGTGGCCCGCAGCCGCTCCGTGCACACCTACGATCAGCTGACCATGCAGGAGATCCACATCGCCCGTCAGGTCGCGGCCGGTGCGACGTCGAAGGAAGTGGCCACCCGCCTGTTCGTGAGCCCGCGCACGGTAGATGCCCACCTGCGCAACATCTTTCGCAAACTCAGCATCACCTCCCGCAGACAGCTCAGGGATATGCCGGACCTCGGCTGACCCGGGACCGGCCAGCGGGCCCCACCGGCTGGAAGCCGGTCGTGTCCGGGTGCGACACCCGGCCCCGTTACATGAGCTGGGGCGAATACCCAGCCACCGTTGGTGTTCGAGGCCGAGGCCGCCGAGCAGGCCTTCGTCCAGGGGCTCGGCCTGCTCGCCTATCGCCTCGACGACGGCGATGAACCGTCCGAGACAGTTCGCGCCACACCGCATCTGTCCGAGCCTGCCCGATCCGTGATTCGGCGATGTGGATCTCGGTAGCGGTCAGATCGCGTGCGGCGGGCCGCACCTTGGCCGGTTATCTCCACAGCGCCGCACTGCTTCGCACAGCTGACATTCCCCGCGACGACGACGGCACCGCTGCTGACCCACTGGATGTTGACGAACGATCGCCCCTGTGATCACCGACTACGCACAGCAGATCGACAAGCGTCGCTATCCGGGCGATGAGGAATGGCTCGAGCTCGACGCTCCACTCATGGACCACCTGACACAGACCGCTGGTCAACGCGGTATCGACACCCGACTTCCGGAACTGATCAGCTCGCTGACTCGCGCGGGCATATCGGCGGGTTTCGGCCTCGAGAGTTTCGCCAGTCTGATCGAGATCATCCACGGGTCGACAGACGAGCACGGAACCTGATCATTTCCGGTGAGACCTTCCTCCGCGGCCGTCCGTGGCACGCTCGCACTCGTGCCGATGCCTCCCGCACGCCCCATGCCCGCCTTCTCGTAGATCCACCCTGCGCGCAGAGCGCCAGGTGCGGCGCCGGGCAGCATTTCCGCGAGGTAGTGCGCTGGGATTACCTCCGGTCCGGAAAACTGGCGGAGGGTCTATGACCAGCGTCGATGTGCGTCCGAAGCGGATGGCCGGTGGCTCGCGCGGTGGGACTGCCCGACGGTCGAAAGTATGGGTATTACATCGACACGGTCGCTGCCGCCATTGGTCTCCGGTCACCTGCCACTGATCGGTCACCTGCTCGAGTTCGCGACGGCCGCCGATACGTTGATTTGGCGCGGATATCACGAGCACGGCAACGTATTTCGGCTTCGGATGGGACGTAGGTCGGTCGTTGCCCTACTGGGCCGGGAGTATTCGAATCTGTTCTTCAAGAACAGAACTCGAGCCTTGTCGACCCGCGCCGCGTATCCATTCTTCGCGACGATGTTCTCACCTGATTTCTACAGCCTCGGAGACGATTACGACGCGCAGAAGTGTCTGATCACGCCGAGTTTTCAAGGTAGGCATCTCGCGGATTACCTCCGAATCATGAATGAGGAAGCCGAAGGACTCGTCGAGAAACTCGGCGCGGCAGGGGAGTTCGACCCCACTGTCGAGTTCGGGCCGGTCGTCATGCGCGTGGCCCAGCGAGCCTTCCTGGGCGAGACCGCCCCTGCGGAGATGGCCGACTTCGATTACTACGGTGAGTCGCGGGCGTTCTCGGCGGGGATGTCGTTCAAACCGCGGTGGATGCCGCAAAGTCGGCGGAGCCGGGTGGCCGCGGCGCGACTGAAGTCCGAACTCGCGGCAATGATCGCGCGTAGACGAACGAACCCGCCCGCGATACCGGATTTTCTGACCGGTCTCGCGACATCGACCTACGCCGACGGCGCGCCGGTGCCCGATGACGTCATTGTGAATCTGACCTTGTTACTGCTCTGGGCCGGTCATGAGACCGCGACCGGCCAGCTGGCCAGCGCGATGATCGAATTATTGCGCCACACCGGCGATCTCGATCGCGTCCGCGCCGAATGTGATGCGGTGCTGTCCGACGGCACTGTCGACCTCCCGGTCGCGCGGCGGCTCACGGCCGTTGACGCGGTTCTACGAGAGTCCGGCCGACTGCACCCGGTCGCACCGATACTGCTGCGCAACGCTCTTGCCGATATCGACCTCGACAACGGCATGCGCATACCGGTCGGGTCCCTGGTACTCGTCGCCCCCTCGGTCACCCATCGACTGCCCGGTGAACATCGCGAACCCGATCTGTTCCGGCCCGAGCGCTTCCTCGGCACGGACGCCGAACAGGCCCGCAGTGCGCTGATCGACTTCGGTGGCGGTGCGCACCGATGCTTGGGGGAGCGCTTCGCTCGGCTCGAAATGCAGGTCCTGATGGCACATTTGGTAAGAAACTTCGAGATGGAGCTGCGCGGTACCCCCGAGTGGACGGCCACATACTCCGGATCCCGCTGGCCCACCGGCTGCCGAATCGTCTACCGCACCCGCGCTGCCGAGCGGATCCGCGAAGTCTGACTGCCATCTCACCGCGCCGACGACTTCACCGCGGCAGTCGGGATTCGCGCCGCGTTCCTCCTGCGCCGCGCCACACCGATCCGTTTGCCGATGACGCCTTGGCGTGGCGCGAACAGGTAGACGAGTGTGAAGACCGCGCCCTGTACGACCACGATCATGGCGCCGGAGGCGGTGTCGAGGTGGTAGCTCAGATAGAGGCCGGTCACCGCGCACGCGGCCGATATCGTCGGCGCGAGTATCAGCATGTAGCCGAATCGGTCGGTGAGCAGGTAGGCGGTCGCGCCGGGGATGATCAACATGGCGACCACCAGAATCACGCCGACCGCCTGTAAGGCCAATACCGCGGTGAGAGCGAGCAGTCCGAGTAGCGCGGTGCCCAATAGCTTCGGCCGCAATCCGATCGCGTGCGCGTGGGTGGGATCGAAGGCGTACAGGGTGAAGTCGCGGCGCTTGAGGAAGAGGGCAGCGAGCACGATCGCGGCCAGCACCGCAACCTGGATCAGTTCCGCACGGCTCACGCCCAGCAGATTGCCGAAAATAATGTGGTTGAGATCGGTATTGCTGGGCGTCACCGAGATCAGCACCAGGCCGGAGGCGAACAGCGTGGTGAAGACGATGCCGATGGCGGCGTCCTCCTTCACCCGGCTGGTGCTGCGGACCACGCCGATCAGTGCGACGGCGAGGAAGCCGAAGATGACCGCGCCCACCGCGAAGGGCGCGCCGACGATATAGGCCAGCACCACACCGGGGAGCACGGCGTGCGATACCGCGTCGCCCATCAGTGACCACCCGATCAGTACCAGCCAGCACGACAGCATTCCGCACACCACGGCGGTGATCACGCTGGTGAGGAGCGCGCGGGTCATGAACTCGTAGCCCAGCGGGTCCACGAGAAGTTCGGTGAGGCTCATGTCATCCCGCCTTCGGCAGCACGTCGCGGTCGAGGACGTCCATTCCGAATGCCAGTGCCAGACGCTCCGGCCGCAACACCTCTCGGGGATCGCCGTGTGCCAGCACACGTCGATTGAGCAGGATGGCCTCGTCGGCGAGTCCGGGTAGCGCGTGCAAATCGTGGGTGGAGATCAGCACGGTGACGGCATCGGTGGCCAGTTCGCGCAGCAGCGCCGTAATGGTGGCCTCCGAACGCTTGTCGACACCGGCAAAGGGTTCGTCGAGAAGCAGAACCGTCGCGCCCTGGGCGATTCCGCGCGCCACAAAGGCGCGTTTGCGTTGCCCGCCGGACAGTTGCCCGATCTGTCGATCCGCCAGGTCGGTCAGCTCGACTCGATCCAGCGCGTGCGCGACCGCCTCTCGGTCGGCGCGACGGGGGCGGCGTGTGAAACCCATATGCCCGTAGCGTCCGGTCATCACCACATCCCGCACCGAGAGCGGGAAACTCCAGTCGACGGCCTCGCTCTGGGGCACGTAACCGAGCGTCCCCGAGGTCCGGGCCTTCGACGAAGTGCCGCCGTTGATCCGAACGCTGCCGCGGTCCGGACGGGTCAGGCCCATGATCGTCTTGAACAGCGTCGACTTACCGGATCCGTTCATTCCGACGAGGCCACATATGCGCCCGGTGCCAACGGTGACCGTGACACCGTCGAGGGCGAGCACATCACCGTAGTGAACGGTGACGCCGTCGACATCGATCGCCGCGGTCATGACGATCGTCCCGTCAGCGCGGTGCTGATCAGCGCGGCATCGTGCCGGATAAGGTCCAGGTAGGTGGGTACCGGCCCGTCGCTCTCGGACAGTGAGTCGACATACAGGGTTCCGCCGAACGCGGCCCCCGTCGCTTCCACCACGCGCTGCATCGGATCGTCGGAGACGGTGGATTCGCAGAACACGGCGGGCACCCTGTTCGCCCGCACGAAGTCGATAGTCGAGGCGATCTGCTGCGGTGTCGCCTGCTGTTCGGCATTGACCGCCCAGATGTACCGCTCGGTCAACCCGGCGTCGCGAGCCAGGTAGGAGAAGGCTCCCTCACACGTCACGAGGGCGCGCTCATTGGACGGCAAGGTCGACAGCGTACTGACCAGATCGGTGTGCACCTGCTGCAGTTGTGCCTTGTATTTGTCGCCGTTGGCGCGGAAATCGTCGGCGTGCTCGGGATCGAGTTCACTGAACGCGCGCACCATATTGTCCACGTAGGTCTGCACATTCAGTGGGGACATCCAGGCATGTGGATTCGGTGTGCCCTGGTAGGCGTCCGCGCCGATCGGGATCGGAACAAGTCCGTCGGTGACAACGACATGCTTCACCTTCACGTCGGCGACGAACTGCGCGAACCAGGCTTCGAGATTGAGGCCGTTGTCGAGAATCACGTCGGCCTTGGATGCCTTGCGGATATCGCCGGGCGTCGGCTCATAGCCGTGAATCTCCGCCCCCACCTTGGTAATCGACTCGACAGTCAAGTGGTCGCCCGCGACATTGCGGGCAATATCGGCGAGCACGGTGAACGTGGTCAGCACCACCGGCTTATCACCGCGGGCCGCGGTGTCGCCGCACGCGGTCAGGGCGATGAGCGCGGCGCACGTCGTAGCAATCGGTAAGAACGCGCGCAGCGGCGCACGTCGAGAGCGGCGGAACCAAACCTTCATCACCTGAATATAAAGTTCGGTTGGCCTAACTTACAAGACCGGGAGTTCGAACAGAGCTCCGATGTGGGTCATTGCACGGGTACAGTCACCCTCGTCAGTGCGCGGATACGCGGGTGAGGGTGCTGCCCGGACCTGCCGAGGGCATCCAGGCCCCTTGCCAAGCGACGGGTCTGCCGGTGTGGCTGGAATCGGACCGCCTGACCGAGCAGTTGCCGAAGGTGGGGCACTATCCGACCTCGACGGGGAGATTCAGCGGCGGGATCATCGAGACATCGGGGCGCGGCAGCGCATCGGGTACCACGATGACGGCACCGGTGCGTTCATCGGTGATCAGGCGACAGGTGATTCCGAAGACGTCGGTCACCAGGTCGGGCGTGAGCACTGCTCGGGGTGGACCTTCGACGATGATGTTCCCGTCCTTCATGACGACCAGGTGGTCGGCGTATCTGGCGGCCTGTTGCAGGTCGTGCAGTACGGCGACGATCGTGCGACCCTGGGTCGCCACCAGTTCCCGGACCAGTTCGAGCAGCGCGTACTGGTGCGCGATATCGAGGAAGGTGGTGGGTTCGTCGAGCAGTGCGATGGTGGTCTGTTGCGCGAGAACCATTGCCACCCAGGCGCGTTGACGTTGCCCACCGGACAGATCCTCGACGAGCCGGTCGGCGAGTTCGATCAGTCCGGTGGCGGTGAGCGCGCCGTCGACGGCGCGCTCGTCGTCGCGGCTCCACTGCCGCAGCAGACCCTGATGCGGGTAGCGGCCGCGGGCGACGAGATCGCGCACCGAGATTCCGCTGGGCGCGGACGCGCTCTGCGGCAGCAGCGCCACTCGCCGGGCCACATCCCTTGCTGATCGACCGCGCATATCGCGACCATCCAGTTCGACCCGGCCGGCGACGGGGGTGAGCAATCTGATCAAGGTACGCAGCAGGGTGGATTTGCCGCACCCGTTCGGGCCGACGATCGCCGTGAAAAGACCTTGCCGCACCTGGAAATCCAGTCCGGGTATCACCGTCTGCCGGTCCAACTCCACGCGCAGACCGGTGGCGGTGAGCGGTGAGAATGTTTCGGTCATCGGCGAGCCTCCCTGGCCAGTAGCGTGACGAGATAGATGCCGCCGATCGTCACGGTGACGACTCCGACCGGAAGCTGCGTCGGGGCGAACAGCCGTTGAGCCGCGAGATCGGCCGCCACGAGAATCAGCGCTCCGGTGGCCGCGACCGGCGCCAACGACACCCGCGAACCGCGAGTGAGAGCACGGGCGATATGGGGTGCCGCCAACGCCACGAATGAAATCGGTCCGACGAGCGCGGTGGAACACGCGGTCAGACCGACGCCGACCACCAGCAGCGACAGCTGAGTCGAGCGCAACGGCAACCCGAGCCCATGCGCGGCCTCATCGCCCATATCGAACAGATCCAGCCGCCGGGCCAGACACCCGGCCACCACGATCAGTGCCAACAACGCGATCACCCCGGGAACGACGTGCGGCCACCGTAATCCGTTCAATGTGCCCGCACCCCAGGTCGCTATGGCCATCGAGGCGTCGAGTTCGGCGGCGCGGATCAGCCAGCGGTTCACCGCCGCCAGCATCGCGCTGATTCCGAGCCCCACCACCACCATGCGCAGACCGGTAGAACCGGACCGCAGCGAGAGCAGATAGACCGCCGCCGCGGCGACCATGCCACCTGTCATCGCGCCGGTCGCGGTGGCGACGAAGCTGCCGAATCCGGCAAGCATCACGACGAGCGCTCCGGTGTAGGCACCGGTGTTGAAGCCGATAACATCGGGCGACCCCAACGGATTTCGGGTCAACGATTGGAATATCGCACCCGCGACAGCGAGCGCCGCACCGATCACCAGGGCCGCGACAACCCGCGGCAGCCGCCACTTCAACACCACGGTCGCGGCGAAACCGCCGTGGTCTCCGATGAGCACCGCGAACGCCTCGGACGGCGACACACCCGCTCCCCGCAGCACCAGCGATATCACCGCGAGGATCAGTGTCGCCGCGACCAGAGTCGCGGTCACCAGGACGGTCCGGCGGTGGATACGCAGACTCAGCGAGTCGCTCCGCAGCACCGTGTACGAGCGTCGGCGGCGCACGCCCGCCGGTATCGGTTCCGGCGTGGTGGTGCGCTGGTCGACCGAAAGTCGTTGCGCGCTCACAGTTCGATCACCTTCCGCCGCCGGGCCAGTGCGATGAGGAAGGGCGCACCCACGACCGCGACGACGATTCCGGCGGCGAGCTCGCCGCGGACCACGACCCGGCCGACGATATCGGCCAGCAAGAGGATCACCGCGCCGAGCAGTGCCGAATACAGGAGAACCCACCGGTAGTCGGGGCCGCATATCCAGCGAGCCAGATGCGGGACCATGAGACCCAGGAAGACGATCACACCCGCCGTCGCGGCCACCGAACCGGCCAGCAGTGTCGTCGCGGCGAGGGCCATGACACGGGTACCGCGCACCCCGGCACCCAATGACGCGGCCACCTCATCACCCATCGCGAGAGCATTGAGACGTCGACCGGTGAACAGGGCCAGGACCACGCCCGCCAGCACGAACGCGCTGATCGCGATGATCGGCCGGGTGGACCCGATGTCGATGGATCCGACGTTCCAGGTACGCAGGCGGTCGAACGCCTGAGGGTTCACCAGGGCGAGCGCTTGGCCCATGCCCTCCAGTACCGCGGACAGTGCGACACCGGCCAGTACCAGCCGCACCGGATCGACATTGCGACCCCGACCGATGAGGAACACGCCCACGGCAGCGACCAGGCCACCGGCGAAAGCGAACCAGATGTACCCCAGCACCGTCTCGATCCCCAGAATCCCCACGGCGAGAACAACACCGAAGGCAGCGCCGGCATTGATTCCCAGAATCCCCGGATCGGCCAACGGATTTCGGGTGAGCCCCTGGATCAGCGCACCCGCCACACCCATGGCCACCCCGGCGATCAGTCCCAGCGCAGTGCGTGGGACCCGGCCGTCCCACACCACGGCGTGATCGGGATTGGTCAGATCGGTGGTCAGCAGCGCGTCCAGTACCGCCGCGGGGGCCAGCGGGCGCGCGCCGACCATGAGTGACAACACCGCGACACCCACCACGGCGATGGCGAAGACCATGAGCCAGATCGCGCGCAGACCGGTGGCCCTGTTTCGGACGAGCATGCGAGGCACGGTAATGCAGTCAAGTTAGTTTAGGCTAATCTAACCTCCATGATTCGACTCCGCCGATCCAGCCGACAACGCGCCGCGCGCTCCACCGGAGCATTGACGCTGGCCCTCGTCGCCGCCGTCATTATGGCCGGTTGCTCGACCACCGAGGACGCGCGGAGCAACGTCGCCGCGGGCCAGCCGGGTTTCGGCACCGCCGATGAGGCGACAGCGAAACTCGGTTCCGCTGCCGCGCCGGGCGAATTCCCGCGAACCGTCACCCACGCCATGGGTACCGTCGAGATCCCAGCCAAGCCCCAACGAGTCGTAGTTCTGGATACCGGTGAGCTCGATTCCGTTCTGTCCCTGGGGATCACGCCGGTCGGGATGGCCACCACGCTGGGAGCGTCGCCCGTCCCGACCTATCTGGCCGACCGGCTCGAGGGCGTCGCATCCGTCGGTTCCATCCAGGAGATCAACCTCGAGGCGATTGCCGAACTGCGACCCGATCTGATCCTGGGCAGTCAGCTCAGGGTCGAGAAGCTGTACGCACAGCTCGCCGAGATCGCCCCGACCGTGCTGTCGATCCGACCGGGCTTCCCGTGGAAGGAGAACCACCTGCTGGTGGGTGCGGCGCTCGGTATGGAGAACGAGGTGACCGCGGCGCTGACCTCCTATGCCGACGCGATCGATCGGCTGAAATCCGAGGTCGAGGGCGAACCGACCATCTCGCTGGTGCGTTTCCTGCCCGACCGGCTGCGCCTGTACGGAAACAAATCACTGCTCGGCGTGATCCTCCGCGACGCCGGGCTCGCCCGCCCCGCGAAACAGGACATCGACGACCTCGCCGTCGAGATCTCCGCCGAGAACATCGCCGACGCCGACGGTTCGGTCATCTTCTACACCTCCTACGGCGCACCCGACGCCACCGGCGAGACCACCGTTGTCAACGGTGCCGGCTGGAAGGCCCTGCCCGCCGTCGCGGCCGGAAAGTCGTTCCGCGTCAATGACGACGTCTGGTTCCTCGGCCTCGGTCCCATCGGTGCGGAACTGATCGTGGCCGACCTCGGCAAGCTCCTCACGCCACTGCCGTAGCGGAACGCTTGCTGTGACACCTGTGTCGTCGCAGGTGGTGCCGCTGCCGGGGGAGACAATTTCAGCGGGCGTATCCGCCCATTGTCTGTTCGGGATGTCGGTACAGTCGATGCGATGGACCATGTCCGGCTGGCCGAGTTGTGTACAGCGACATCGCTGTTCACCGATCTGGGAACTGGTCAGCCGACCGAACACGGGTTGCGCACATGCCTGACCGCCATGCGACTGGCCGATGGGTTGGGCCTCGAGGCCCGGGCCCGTCCCGAGGTCTTCTATGTCTCGCTGGTGCGGTTCTTGGGTTGCACAGCCGATGCGCATCAGGTCGCGGCATTGGCCGGTGGCGACGAGATCCGGTTCTTGGCGGGTATGGCACCGATGACCATGGGTTCGCCGCGTGCGGAAGTCCTTCGAATGGTCAGCCTGGTCGCGGCCGGCCACCCCATCCCGCAACGACTGCTGGCGTTGGCGCGAGCGTTGACCGACCCCCGGGGCAAGGAACAACTGCTCGACGCGCACTGCGAGGTGGCGGCTCGTTTGTCTACCGAGATGGGTCTTCCGGCCGGGGTGGCCGATGCGCTGGAGGTCGCCTACGCCCGATGGGACGGACGGGGCGTGCCAACAGGTATCGGCGGGCAGGACATCCCGGTGTCGGTGCGGGTGTCGATCGTTGCCCGCGACGCGGAGCTGTGGGTGCGCGAGGCCGGGGTGGACACCGCCCGACGGGTATTGCGGGAGCGCCGTGGTCGCGCCTATGACCCCGATGTGGTCGATGCCGCGCTCGGAATCGGGCTGGAGACACTGTGCCACTACGAGGACGACCTGTGGGATGCGACTCTGGACCTGGAGCCGTCGCCTCGGCTGCGGGTGTCGGGCACCGACCTGCTCCAGGCGTTGGCGGCGCTGGGTGACTTCGCGGACTTGAAACTGCCCGAACGTTCCGGGTACTCCCGTCGCGTCGCCCGGATCGCCTCGCGCGCGGGGGAAGTGGCCAACCTCGATGCGGCGGACACGGACACCTTGGCGCGGGCGGCACTCGTGCACGACCTCGGGGTGGTGGCGGTGCCGACCGATGTGTGGCGTTCGCGGCATCGACCTGGCAGCGCCGGGTGGGAACAGATCCGGCTCCATCCACTCTGGACCGCGCGGGTGCTGTCGCGGTGTCCCGGCCTGGAGCGGGTGGCGACGGTGGCAAGGCGGCACCACGAGCGCCGGGATGGCAGCGGCTATCCGGTGGGGCTCACAGGTGATCTGGATCAGGCGTCGAGTCTGCTGGCGTGTGCGGTGCTGTTCGATGAGATGTCGGCGGCATCGTCGCCTGGCGGTGAGCGGCCCAGCCCAGCCGATGTGGCTGCCCAGATGGTGCGCCTGGCGCGCAGCGGCGCCATGGATCGTGGCGATGTCAACGCGGTACTCGGCGCGGTAGGCATCGCCGCGCCCCCGGTGGAAGTGGAGCGACCAGTCGGGTTGACCGAACGGGAGGTCGAGGTGCTGAGCCGATTGGCTCTCGGAGCCACCAACCGACAGATTGCTGAGACATTGGGCATCTCGGCCAAAACCGTTGGCGCCCACGTCGAGCACATCTACACCAAAGCCGGCGTGCGCTCCCGCGCCGCGGCGACCCTGTTCGCCATGCGGCACCACCTGGTGGGCTGAACGGGGGAGCGGGAGCCGGGCCGAAGCGACAAGATCGGGTGAACACCCGATGTGGAAAGGCGCGGCGTTTGTCATGGTTGCCTTCTTCGACAAGAAGGAGGAGACATGCCAACCGCCACGGTGAACGGTGTCGCGCTGTACTACGAGATCGTCGGCACGGGGGATCGGGTCGTCCTGACCCACGGGTCGTGGACCGATGCCACCGGGTGGGCACCCGTGGTGGCTGATCTGGCCGAACGGTACGAGGTGGTGACCTGGGACCGGCGCGGCCACTCCCGGAGCCGAGCCGGTGACAGTCCCGGCAGCCGCACTGAGGACGCCGCCGACCTGGCCGCCCTGATCGAGTATCTCGGCGGGCCGGTCCACGTCGTCGGCAACTCCTACGGTGCCATTGTCACCCTGACTCTGGTGGCCGCCCGGCCGGACCTCATCGTCACCGCCGCGGTCCACGAACCACCCTTGTTCGCCCTGCTCGAAGATGCTGACGACCCCGCCATCACTCGAGCGCTGGCAGCGGTCCACCGGAATGTGTCAACGGTGGCGAGGCTGATCGAGACGGGCGACCATCGTGGTGCGGCCGAGCATTTCATCGAGAACGTGGCGCTCGGTCCAGGTGGTTGGGAACGACTCCCCGCGGCTTTCCGAGCCGTGCTGGAAGCCAACGCACCCACCTACCTCGACGAGGTTCGCGATCCCACGGCGCTGTCGATCGACGCCGCGGCGCTGGCCGCGACCACCGTGCCGCTCCTGTTGACCCACGGCACGGAGAGCCCCGCGTTGTTCCCCGCCGTCATCGCCGAGTTGTCGCTGCTGGTTCCCACCGCGCAGACCGACACCTACACGGGCGCTGGGCACCTGCCGCACACCACCCACCCACACGAGTGGGTGGCCCGCCTGACCGCCTTCCACGACCAGGCCGGTCCCGGCGAGCGGCCAGCCGAATGATTCACGACAGTGACCGTCCCCGCCCCGCTGCCCCCGGGGGCAGCGGACCCGAACCGCATGCCGACTTCGATGCGTTCGAGGCTCACGGGTGGGAGAATGCCGCCGCCACCTATCAGTGGTTCTTCGATCCCATTACCGATCGACTGATCGACCCGCTTCTCGACGTCACCGGCGTCAGCCGTGGTACGACACTGCTCGATGTGGCCTGCGGGCACGGCAACCTCAGCGGACGTGCCGCAGCTCGGGGTGCTCACCCCTGGGGCGTGGACGTGGCCGAAGCCATGGTGGCGAGTGCTCGTCAGGCGCACCCCGGTATCGAGTTCAGCCGCGCCGACGCCTGTGAATTGCCTTGTGCCAGCGAGACATTCGATGTCGCCGTGTCCAACTTCGCTATCTTGCACCTCGGCGAACCCGAACGCGGCGTTGCCGAACTCGCGCGCGTGCTGGCGCCGGGCGGGAAGGTGGCGCTCACCGTATGGGATGTTCCCGCACGGGCCCGCCTGTTCGGGTGGGTCACCGAGGCGCTCGCTCTCGCTGGTGCCGAACCACCCGACGACATCCCGCCGGGACCACCCTTCTTCCGGTTCGCCGACGACGAAGAGATGCATAGACTCCTCGAAGGCAATGGCTTCGAGAAGACCACGATTCACACCATCGCCTTCACCCATACCGTCGCCTCGACCGACCTGGTATGGACCGGGATCGTCGGTGGAACCGTCCGCACCGCGGCCCTGGTCCGCAACCAGCCACCCTCGGTCCAACGTGCCATACGTGCCGCGTTCGATGAGGTGGTGGCCCGCGAATCACCGGGCAGCCAGGTCGTCATACCGTTCTCGGTCAAGCTGGCCTCAGCGACCAATGCCAAGAACCCCACGCGCCGGACCTATCGCTTCGTGCGCGTCCCAGCCAGTCTTTCACCGAGGTCGGGATAGTACGCCGAGAAGATGCCGAGGTCGGTGGCTCGAGAGTAGTCCGGGTGATCGGCGAGGTCGCGGAGGGCGTGCAGAGATTCGCGGCCGTAGTACCCGCTGCCTTCGGCAGGCTGGGGGATGGGGGTGGTGCGGTTAGCGACGATGGGTTCCAGGTTGCGCTCGAAGAGGAGCGTGCAGGCTCTCAGGCCCTCGAGCATGATGTCCTGGAATCCGTCGGCACGGGTGATCGGGAACCGTTCGGCGTCGATGATGGCACCGGTATCCACGTCGGCATCGATTTCGTGCAGGGTTGCGCCGTAGGCATTGTCGCCGTTGAGGATCGCGTAGGCGATGGCGGCTTCGGGGAGCCCGCGATGACGGGGCAGAAGCCCGTTGTGGATGTTGTAGACGCGGAACCCCTTGTTCAGGATGGGGTCTCGCAGAATGGTGGCGTTGTTGATGGAGAATACGATGCCGTCGGTGGCGGCGTTCGCCAGTCGGTCCGCGTCGTTGTTCACATCGGCGCAGGCCAGCAGCGGATGCCGCCGGTTACCTGCCGACAATTCTTGGCCGACAGGTACGACGACGAGATCGACGAGGTGTCCGGCCCCCGCGGCGAAATCGACTGCACGCCACAGCAGGGAACCGCTTCCGATAAAGATCATCGCTCTTCTCCCGCACCGGCCGCGACGGCCACGGCTTCGCATACTCGATTCAGGGTCAGATGATGGATGAGGCCCTCCACCTGGGCGACAAATGCCTGTTCGGACGCGGTGCCGACAATCTGCCGTGAGACCTGGGCAAGCATCTCCACCGTCGCGAGCGAGTCACCGCCGAGGGCGAAGAAGTCCGAATCCGCCGCGAGATCCGTCGAGTCGCAACGCAGGACGCGCGCCCAGATCGCGGCGACCTGCTCTCGTACCTCGGCGCCGGTGTCGTTCGCGAGCGGCGAACTCGAGTTCACGTCGGACTCGTCCACGACCTCCGCGGCGCGCAGTTCGACGAGTGCGGCACGATCGGTCTTGCCGTTGCTGGTCAACGGAAGTTCGGCGAGTCGGTGAAAGCTGCTGGGGATCATGTACACCGGTAGCCGGGCGGCCAGAAAGTCGCGTAGTGCGCTGTCGTCCAAGTGCCCTGCGGGTGTGGTCGGGGCGGGCACCACGAAGGCGTCGAGCACATGATCGCTGTGCTCGGCCCGGCGTCGGCTGACTACGCACGCGGCAGCGATGTCGGGATGGGATTCCAAAACACAGCGGATCTCGTCGGGTTCTACACGATTGCCGCGAATTTTGACCTGATGATCGATTCGGCCGATGAATTCGAGCGTTCCGTCGGGCAGACGGCGTACCAGATCCCCCGTCCGATACGTGCGTTCACCCCGCACTGTGACAAACCGTGCCGCGGTCAGTTCAGGCCGATCGATGTATCCCGCGGCGACTTGCGGGCCACCCAAATACAGTTCTCCTACTTCGCCATCGGACACCGACTGCCCTGCGGAATTCAGCAGGTGCACGGTAGTACCCGGTGACGGCACACCGATGGGCGTCGATGCCGCACCCGGCGACGTATGGTCGCTGAGGATATGCGAGGTGCATACCAGCGAGACCTCGGTGGGGCCGTAGCTGTTGACCAATCGCACAGTGGGACCGAAGAATTCGCGAACTCGGCGGGCCAGGTCGAGGCTGAGCTGCTCACCACCGAGCACGACGGTACGCACACCTGACGGTGCAATGCCCTGGCGCAGTGCGACTTCCGCGAGGCTCGGCGTGAAGAAGAGAGTGTCGGCGCCGTTCTCGCCCAGCATGTCCGCCAGGGTCAGATGGTTGATCTCGCCGGGTGCCAGCAGTACCGCGCCACCCGCGACGGCAGGTGACACCATGGCCATACAGGCCATATCGGCGGCGGGGGTGTGATAGTGCGCGAACCTGGTCTCGGGGGTGAGTTGGTACCAGTCCAGTGCGGCGCGCAGATAGTGCACGACGCCGTCGTGAGTGACCTTGACGCCCTTCGGTCGCCCGGTCGAGCCGGACGTGTAGGTCACATAGGCGACGTCGGTGGGCAGGACCGCGACATCGACGGCTTCCGCGCCGCTCTCGGGCAGATCCTCGAGCGTCAGGACCGGCACGGTGTCGCCGACCAGATCGGCGTGCCGACGCGCGACCAGGCAGATGCGCGTCCCGGAGTCGCTCAACGTCTGAGCGATCCGTTCCCTCGGGTGTTTGGGATCCAGTGGCAGGAAGGCGGCCCCGGCCTCGAGGATTCCCCATTGCCCCGCCATACCCGCCAGGGTCCGACCGGAGAGAATGGCGACGATATCGCCACGCCGCACCCCGTATTCGCGAAGCCGTGCTGCGATTGCGGCGGAGCGCGCCCCCAATTGCGCATAGGTGAGCGCTCCGTCGGGTCCGGTGACCGCGAGCCCCTCGGGGCGGATCGCGGCCTGCTCGCGAAGCACCTGAACCAGTGTCGCGGCCTGCCGTGCGGGAACACTGTGGCTCTGCTCCGCTGTTGTCGTAAGCGGCGTCCCCGCCGGTCGCTCGGACTCGAGTTGGTCTACCTCCGCAGTCGCGGCAACCATCGTCGACGCGCCCGGCTCCGGTTCTCCGAGCGCGACGACGATCGCGTCCAGCAGGCTTTCGAGCCGTTCCGCGACACCCCGACCGTTCCGGCAGGACACCGTGATTCCGATCGTCTGCTCCGATTCCACGATCGCGAAACTGATCGGCGCGAGCCCGGTGTGCGCGGGGAGGGCGACGACGGCTGTCGGGGTGAAATCCGGTGCGGCGAAGTCCGCGATCGCTACCTTGCCCGCATGGGAAATGATGGCCGAGCACAGGTTTCGGCCCGTCCGCCGTCCGAGCGTCTCTATGCCTCGAATGATTCTCTTCGCAATGGGAACAGGAATCAGTTCCAGCCCGGGTTGTTTCATCTGATTGAGCTCATCGCGCCGCATCAGCCCCGCCAGCATCCGGGCGTTGATCTCCTGCCAGCTCTCTCCCGGCGTGATGTCCAGGAACAACGGCAGCGTGAGGTTCGCGGTGGAGCGCAACGCGCCATCGTGTCTGCGCAGATCGACCGGAACCATGATCCGCGACCGTGAACCGTTCACGGTGGTGACGATTTCGCTGATTCGCGCCACAGCGGAGGAAGCCGTCCCCCGCACGGTTCGATGCCGCAGCAGGAAGGGGCGCTCCGCGATATCGGCCCCGTGTCCGACCGGTGCGCGGAATCGCAGGCGCATCGGCACCGGACTTCCGGGAATGCCCAGGCGCACAGCCAGATCGAGATCGGTGGTGGCGTGTGACGCGCCTTCGGGCTCGGCACCGCGCAGCGCCCGAAAGACGTCCGTAGCCCACATCTGCAGCCCCTTGGCATCCATGACGCCGTGGAAGGCTCGGAAGATCACGGTGACCGGATCGGCGGTGAGCAGCACGACCTCACAGTTGGGCGCCTCGGATACGTAATCCGGTCGCGCGATAGGGGTGTTCAGAATGCTGTCGTCGGTCAAATGGTCGTAGTCGATAGCGGCATTCGCCACCCGGACGCGCGGTGTCACCGCACCCGCGACCCAGTCCTTGCCCGACCGCACCAGCCGCGCACCCGGATGCACCCGCGAGGCGAGGTCGACGGCCTGCTGCAGTCGAGCCGCATCGAGCGCGCCCGCACCTTCGACCACCACCTGGATCAGGAAGGGCGGGTGTACCTCCCGCGCCGACAGATACAACTGCTCGGTGGGCGAGATGCGGCGACGAAAAACGCTGCTGCTCAACTAGATCGACTCCTCGAAAGTGCTCGTGCTCGATAGAGTCCGGACCAGCCACGAACCCCTGCGATCCGACTCGCAGCAAGTTTAGGTGTGGCAAACAGAAGGTGACGGTGTGCGATTACTCTCAACCGCGCACTCCCGATTCCAGCGTCCATCCCGCAGTGTCCCCACCCATACGTATGGTCGGACCATCGCTCGGAGCGGCAGGGCACCGAACGTGATGGTTGCCGATCAGGGCTGCGCTACACCGAGGTAGGCGCATTCGACGCGTGCGGGATCCTCACGGAAAGCGCTCGCGGTGTCCTGATCCACGATATGGCCGTGGACCAGGATCGCCGCCCGGTCGGCGATGCCGAGCGCCAGGTGCACGTGTTGTTCGACCAGCAGCACGCTCAGGTTCTCATCGATCGTGAGTGCACGTAGTACATCGAGGATCTCGGTGACGATCACCGGGGCCAGACCCGTACTCAATTCGTCGATGAGTAGCACTTTCGGCCGTTGCAGAATGGCTCGGCCGATGGCCAGCATCTGCTGTTCGCCGCCCGAGAGCCGACCGGCCGGCACTCCCAGCCGTTTCTCCAGTGCCGGAAAGTATTCGAGAATCTGCTCGACTCCTGCTCGACGGCGTGCGCGTTGTGCGACCGCGAGTTGCAGGTTCTGCTTGGTGCTCAGCTGCCGAAACAGGGCACGGTCGTCGGGCACCAGTACCATTCCGGCACGTACTGTTTCACGAGGTCGGCCGCTGCCGATCGCGTGGCCCGCCACCCGGATCTCGCCGCCGTCGCGGGGGACCAGGCCGGACAATGCCATGAGCAGCGTGGTCTTACCGGCGCCGTTCGGTCCCAGTAGGCAGGTGATCTCCCCGGCCGCCAGGCTCAGGTCGACATCGCGTACACAGGGACGCTCCCTGATGTACCCGGCAGTGAGACCCCGGCATTCCATGGTGGTCACAGCGATGCCTCCTGCTCGGCCGTTGCGGCAGCCCGTGATTCGGGTGTGGATTCGACGGCGTCGGTGGGCATACCCAAATAGGCCCGGCGCACATCCGGGTGCGCACGAATCTCCTCGGGAGTGCCGCTGGCGATGACCCGGCCCAGATCCAGCACGATGACGCGGTCGCAGATGGTCAGCACCAGTTCCATATCGTGATCCACCAGCAGAATGGCGGTACCGCTGTCGCGTACCGACCGCAATTTCTGTCCCAGCCAACGGCTTTCGGTGTTGTCCAGACCGGCGGCGGGCTCATCGAGTAGAGCGACCTTCGGTTCGGCGGCGAGTACCCGCGCCATCGACACCAGCTGACGCTGTCCCTGCGAGAGGGACGCGGCTTCGCGTTCGGCCAGATCCTCCAGGCCCAGGACCGACAGTGTGCGCGAGACACGCTGCGCGATAGGCAGTTCCGAGTGCGAGCGGGCCGCGCCGACGCGCACGTTCTCCGCCACGGTGAGGTCGTCGTAGAGCTCCACGTCCTGGAAGCTGCGACCGAGCCCGGATCGGCTGCGCCGGTGCGGGGCCTGTCCATCGAGCGACTCGCCCGCCAGCCGCACCGAACCGGTCGCGACGGCGAATCCGGTGACGGCGTCGATGACCGTCGTCTTACCCGCCCCGTTGGGGCCGATGAGGCCGACGATTTCGCCCGGATAGACCTCGAAGCCGATATCGGTCGCGGCTTTGACCGCCCCGTAATCGACGCTGATCCCGGATACCGCGAAGGCCGGTGCGGCCGGATCCGCCGACACCGGAACGGGTGCGGCAATCGCGGCGGTGACTGGTATCTCGGTGCGGCCCTTCCAATTCCACGCAGGCCAGGGCAGGCGGGGGAGCTTGCTGGCAATGCCGTCGGGATTGGTCATGACCGTCACGATGAGCAGCACGCCACTGGTCACCGCGTAGTAGTCACCGGCACCGAGGAATCGATCGACCAGCAGATACAGCACACCGCCGGGGGCCATGATGCCGGCCAGTATCGCTCCGGTGATGGAGGTGATGCCCGCGACGTAGATGATCGCGAATACCGAGATCCCGAGGAAGACCGTGAAGGGTTCCGGAGTGGCCATGCTGTGCTGATAGCCCAGCAGCGCACCGCACAGACCGGCGATGAACGCGCTGATGGCGAAGGCGAACAGCTTGGTGCGGGATACGTCGATCCCGGCGGCTGCCGCGGAGCGCTCATTGGCGCGCACCGCGAGCATGTCGGTGCCGAGCCTGCTGCGGCGCAGCCACGCGACGCCGAGGCCGACGGCGGTGAGCACGGCCAGGCACAGCAGCGCGAAAGGTATGCGCGGATACGATTCACCCGCACCGATGCCGAGGTCGATCCCGAACAGCCGGGGGGTGTCGACGGGGGAGCCGTCGACACCGCCGTTCAGGTCGGAGTTGCGGAACCAGAAGGCCTCCACGAAGACCGCCAGGGCGAGGGTGACCACGGTGAGCGGTAGCCCGCGCACCCGCAAGGCCGGTAGTCCGACAACGACGCCCACCATGGTGGCGAACAGGGCCGCGAGTATCGGCGCGAACGGGAACGGAACTCCGAGATGCTGATTCAGCACGCTCACCGAGTACGCTGCGACGCCCGCGAGGGTGAGCTGGGCGAGTGAGATCTGTCCGGCGTAGCCGGTGATGACGACCTGCGACAAACCGAGAACGGCGAAGATGATGCTGCTGATGATGGCGGCGCGGTAGCTGCCGGCGGTCGCCAGCAGCGCTACCACCACGATGCCCAGCGACAGCAGCACCGGGATCGCGATGTTGTTCGGCCGGGGCGCGCGACCGAGTGTCTTGCGCACCACACTGCCGCGATCGGGGAGCGGCCGTCCCCTCAGCACCAGGAAGCCGAGGATGAGCAGCAGCGAAACTGCCTCGGCGGTACCGGATTTCGGCATCCACTCGTAGAGGGACTGTAGGTTGGTGGTTTCGGCCTGCAGCGCTCCGATCGTGATACCCGCCGCCACCGTGAGTGCGATCGAACTGAAATTGCCGACCAGGGTGGCCGCGAGCGCCGGCACGATGAACAGCGAGTACGCGACCGGGTTGAGCGCGACCAGCGGTGCGATCAGGATGCCGCTGAGACCGGCGACCACCGACGACAGTGCCCAGTTGCTGAACGCGATCCGGTCGGGGGAGAGCCCGGTGAGATAGGCGCCCTTCTCCGATTCCGCGGCCGCCTCGGTCGCGACACCGAATCGGGTGAGGCGGAAGATCGCGAGGGCGGCGATCGCGATCGCGACGACCGCCACGGCCAGCCACACCCGATCGGTGGGCACATTGCGGTCCCCGATCGCGAAGCTGTCGAGCCGGAAGATCGGCTCCACCGAGATCAGTCCGGTGCCCACACGCTGAGCGATGAGCGCCTGAATGACAATCATCAGCCCAATGGACGCAACGGCTTTCGCGACGACCGGGGCGGTGCGCATCGGACGGAAGATCAGGGCGTAGCACAGCACGCCGAGTACAGCGGCGACAACCAGAGAGATCGCCATGGCCGGGCCGACACCGAGCGGCTGACCGAGGTCGACCGTCTTGGGCAGACCCGGTATCGGGACCATGAATTCACCGGTCCGCAGCAACGCGTAGGTGTATGCGGTGTAGAGCGCGACGGTGCCGGTCGCGAAGTTCACGACACCCGAACTCTTGAACGTCATGACGAGCGCGAGTCCGAGCGCCGCGTACACCGCCCCGTTGCCGAGGCCCAGGAATAGGAAGGAAATATGGTCTGTCATGGCGAATCTCTCTGGCTGAAACCGGCTGCCTACCGCTGTGCGCTAGCTATCCGGCGAGCTGGAGATCGACCGCCACACCCTTGTCATTGATTTCGCCGTACATCATTTGGCGCGAGCAGATGGAGGCCATCATCGGCGACGCGGTGCCGTCGCAGGTGAAGGTGATGCCGCCGCCCGCGGGCATTTCGACGTCACGCGCGGTCTTGAGCGCGTCCTTGATGGCGGCCGGGGTGATCTCGCCCTGGATTCCGGCGCCGGCCGCGACCACCGCCATGACGACCTGGTAGCCCGAGGCCGCCATTCCGGTCACGTGAGTGTCGGGTGCGTACTGCTGCAAGACCGTTCGGTACAGGACCGAATCCGGGCGATCGGACAGATAATCGGTGCCGGTGACGCCGATGCTGCCGATCACCGCATCCATGCCGATGACCTTGGTGACGGCCGGATCGAGACAGACAGGGATGAAGATCTTCTTCACCGCGGGGTCGGTGGTCTGGATTGCCTTGAACACCGAACTGCACGTCGCGGCGTCGGCGACCACGCTGACACCCTCGGGCTTACTCGACAGCCCGGCGGTGACCAGAGGCGTCGGATCCGGCACGCCCAGCGGGATCGGTACCACCTTCAATTCGATCCCGGCGCCCTGGAAGATCGGCACGCCCATCGCATTGATGATCGCGCCCGCACCGCCGCCGTCACTGGCGAAGATGGTGAACGACTTCAGGTTCTGCGATTTCGCCGCCGCCGTCATGGCGGTCAGCATGCCGGGCAGGCCCGCCGACAACGCCGAGGAATCCGGCGAGGTGAGCTCCGCGGCGGAAACGCCGCTGAGCGTGATGTAGGGAATGCCCGCGCCCGCGACGATGGGAACCACCGTCCCACCCTGCGAGGTGCCCGCCGCCAGCACCGCGGCCACCTTCTTCTCCACCATCTCGTTCGCGCACTTGGTCGCCGAGGTCGGTTCCTCCTGCTGCTTGCACACCACGAGTTCGATCGGCCGACCCGCGAATCCGCCGCCATTGTTGTTCACGTACTCCACGGCCGCTTCGGCACCGCTGCGAATCTCGGGCAGCGACACCACCGCGCCGCCCTCGGTCGAGACGAATCCGATCTTCACCGGGTCACCGCTGGCCGGGTTGCTCGCCAGCGACGTGGTCGCCGCGCCCGCGACGGGGTTGTTCGCGTCCGATCCCTCATCGCCGGCGCACGCTGTCGCACCGAGCGCTGTGATCAGCACAAGGGCGCTGACTGCCGAAATAGTTCGCCTACGGCGACGAAGTCCACCATGGTGCATGTCCGAGCTCTCCTTCTACACAAGCAAGCGCTTGGTGTCCTGCGACACACTAATGGCCTGCAAATAATCCGCACTACTTATCACGTAATCGGCGGTTCTCAGGTCGGTAATGATCGCGAGGCTCGTTGCCGTAGTCGTCGGTGCGGTAGGTATGCCGAAGCTCGCTCGGAAGTGAAGTCCGCACCGAACGACCTCTCGAGTAGCACCATCGCGACACCACTCGGTAGAAGGCGTTCGGTGCGGCAGGCTTTCAAGGGCCTCACACCTCGGGTAGGCCGGTGGTTGATCGGAAACCATTGCGCCCCAGAGCAACCAGACGCAATGTGAATTGTCGGTGATATGTCGTGGTCCGCATCCCCGGTCGCCGTGATCTGTGAGATGCTCGGCCTGTCACGGTGTCGGGCGGTACACACACCGGGCGAAGACGCGGGGGGATCGATCTGAGGAGCAACGATGACCGCAGGTGGGTACGAACAGATTCCGGGGCGCTCAGTCGGCTTGACGCCGGGTGGGATCGGCAGCCGAGCAGCAGCCAGGTTCATCGATTGGATCATCGCCGGCATCATCGGCGGAATCCTGTTCTGGGTGCTGGACAGGGCATCGGATCTGCCGGGCTGGGTGTCGATCCTGCCCGGTGCCGGATTCGGTTTCCTGTACTTCGTGTTCTTCGAGGTAATCACCGGGTCGACACCGGGTAAGAAGGTTCTCGGCCTGCATGTCAACGGGCAAGGGGGAGCGGAGAAGCCGAGTATCAAGGAGTCGGCGCTTCGCAACGCGTACATGCTGTTCAACCTGATCCCATGGTTCGGCGGGATCCTCTGGTTCTTCTCGGCCATCGCGATCGCGGTCACGGTGAGTGCGAGCTCGACGAAACAAGGCTGGCACGACAACGTCGCGGGCGGCACTCAGGTTGTCAAACGCTGAATTCCTGACAGGGCGGATCCACTCGGGCTCGGTTCCCGCTGAGTAAGCCGAGACGGGCAGCTGTCCGTTCGTGGTCGGCTGCGTGGAACGCTTTGCCCCGCTCGGCATTCCGGAATGCCGGAGGGTATCGATATCGCTGTCCGTCGCTGGTGTCGCGCTGAATCGCACACTCGGCCCGCACCTTGGCGCGAAGTCGATGAGTTCTCGAGTTCGGGTTGGTTGGCTCGAGCAACCATGGTTCCCATCCGGTGCGGCCGACGCCCTGTTCAGCGCTCAGAGTAGTTTCGGCGCTCAGAGTATGGGGAGATCGGGTGGGATCTGGACCGCGACGGTGATCAGAGAGTGCACGCGGGCGGCGATGACGCTGAGTAGGCCGTGGATCTCGGTGGGGGCGGTCTCGGCAGCGTTGTGCAGGTGTTTCAGATCGTCATCGATGCGCGCGAGGAGTTCGCCGACGTCGCCGGGTGCGGCGTTGAGGGCGGTGGCGATCTCTTCCAGCGGTATGCCCTGGGCTTCGAGGCGTTGGATGAGATGGATTCGGTCGACATCGGCGGGGTTGTACAGACGATAGTTGCCCGCGGTCCGTTGCGCGGGGACCAGCAGTTCCATGGTGGTGTAGTAGTCGATGGTGCGCGCACTGACCTCGGCGCGGGCGGCGAGTTCGCCGATCCTGAGCAATGTTTCGGTCATCAGCGTTCTCCTTCCGCAGACGTCAACCATACAGTGCTACGTGCTACTGTGTGGCATGCCTGAGGTCGGTGGCGACAGACCGTGCGCCTGGATAGTGCCGGGCGCTGCACTACGTGCGCGGCAGGATTCCGCCGCGGGCGGGGTTGATCGAGTCGATATCTCATTTCCATCCCACCGAATACTCGGGCCACCGATCCGAACTGTCAGCCTTCGGCGCTGACGATTCGGGATCAGCAGCCCGGACGGGTTGCGTCAACCAACAGAGGAGGAGTTTCACTATGGGTGTGAGTCTGGCCAAGGGCGGCAATGTCTCGTTGTCGAAGCAGGCGCCGAATCTGACCGCTGTGTCGGTGGGTTTGGGCTGGGATGTGCGGTCGACCACCGGCGCCGATTTCGATCTCGATGCCAGCGCGATCGCGACCGGCGCGGACCACAAGGTGGTGTCGGATCAGCATTTCGTGTTCTACAACAACCTGCGCTCGCCGGAAGGCTCGATCGAGCACACCGGTGACAACCTGACCGGTGAGGGTGAAGGCGATGACGAGTCCATCAACGTCGACCTGTCCTCGGTGCCGCCGTCCATCACGAATATCTTCTTCCCGGTGTCGATCCATGAGGCCGGGTCGCGTCAGCAATCGTTCGGCCAGGTTCGCAACGCCTTCATTCGCGTCGTCGACCGCACCTCCGGTGCGGAGCTCGCACGGTACGACCTGACCGAGGATTCCTCGACCGAGACCGCCATGGTCTTCGGCGAGCTCTACCGCAATGGTGCCGAGTGGAAGTTCCGTGCGATCGGGCAGGGCTACGCCTCCGGGCTGGCCGGTATCGCCCGCGACTACGGCGTCAATATCTGAGTCCGGCGAATCCAGAGATCGGAACACGAACATCTATGGCGATCGACTACAACAAGAAACCGGACCCCGAGCCGTCGAATGAGCCGGGGGTGAACCTCAGCAAGGTCACGCTCACCAAATCCGCGCGCAGCGTCACGCTCACCAAATCCGGTGAGCGGCAAGGCGCGATGCGCGTGAACCTGAACTGGACCAGCGGAGCCCCCCGCAAAACCGGATTCCTGGCGAAACTGACCGGCGCGACCGGCGGCATCGACCTGGATCTGGGATGTCTCTACGAACTGGCCGATGGCTCCAAGGGCGTGATCCAGGCGCTGGGCAATAGCTTCGGGGCTTTGAACGAACCGCCGTTTATCGTGTTGGATGCCGATGACCGCACCGGCTCCGCGGTCGGTGGCGAGAACCTCCATATCAATCTCGCACGCCCCGAGATGTTTCGGCGGGTGCTGATTTTCGCGATGATCTACGAAGGCGCGGCGAACTGGGCTGCGGTCGACGGTGTCGTCACGATGTTCCCGACCGCGGGCCCGCAACTCGAGGTGCGCCTGGATTCCGCGGTCAGCGGTGCGCGGATCTGCGCGATCGCCTTGCTGAGCAACACCGGGCAGGGGCTGGACGTACAGCGGGAAGTCCAGTACATCACCGGCAACCAGGCCGACCTGGACCGCACCTACGGGTGGGGGTTGAACTGGGCGCCGGGCAGCAAATGACGACTGATTGACCGGGTATTTCGCCGCCCGGGAATCCGCCGGTACGGCGGAGGAACCGGTCTCGCAGCAAGGCTCGCGCTTTGCTGCGCGAATCCCGCTGCCGTGCGGACGGTTTGGTCGATCGGGTTCGTGGCCATGGGCTCAGCGGGGCGGTGAGGACGGTCGCACGTTCTGGTTCAGCCGGAAGATATTCTCGGGGTCGTACTCGTCCTTGAGGGCGACCAGGCGGCGATACTTCTCGTCGCCGAAGGCGGCCCGCACTCGGTCCTCATCGACGTTGGTGAAGAAGTTGAGTGCCATGCCCGACCTGGTCCACGGCCGCAGCGCCGCGGAGGTCCCCTTCACCCATTCGATATGCCGCGCGTCATCCTGGTCGGTCCAGATCCCATAGCAGTGGTAGAACCAGGGCGCCGATCTACCCCCGATCGGGACGGCGTCCTCTGCCACTTCCGCGACCGCGCCGCCGTACGGCGCGAGGATCGTGACGCTGGCCGGGGACGTGGCCGCGTCGGCGCGCTCGACGAGCGTGTCGATCGCCGCATCGGGCAGGCCGGTGAAAAGGCTGGAGGTCCAGTAGTTGCGACGTCCTGGTGGGTTGCCGGGGTCGGTAATGGCCTGAAGGTCGAGATACGGCATTGGTCCGACCAGGTCGACGGCCGGCTCGCCATAGGAGCGCAGCGGTGCGAGGACTTCCGGGCCCGCTTCGAGGTCTCCGAAGTACGCCGCGAGCAGGCTGACGGCCGGACGGCCCTGCAGTTCGGCCGGTACGAACGGGGCGGGAGGAGCCGTCAACATGATGAGCCCTCCAGCGACCTCTCGCGGTGCGTCGGCGATGAAGTCGCGGAAGTGGCGACAGACCTGCGGGGCTCGTTCCCGGGGGTAGATCAGCATGCCCCCGTAGATCGTCGGCCCGACCGGGTGCAGCTGGAGCTCGAACTCGGTAACGACACCGAAGTTGCCGCCACCGCCCCGGAGGCCCCAGAAGAGCTCGGGATTCTCGCCCGCGCTGGTGGTCAGGATCCTGCCGTTGGCCGTGACGACTCGGGCCGAGACCAGGTTGTCGCAGGCGAACCCATGCATCCGCTCGAGCCATCCGCTGCCGCTCCCGAGCACGAAGCCGGCGACTCCGGTCGTCGTCATCCGGCCGCCGGTGGTGGCGAGGCCGTGCGCCTGGGTGGCCTCGTCGAGTTCACCCCACGTCACGCCTGGTCCCACGCGCACACGTCGAGTGTGGGGATCGACGGCGATTTTCTTCATGGGTCGCAGGTCGAGCAGGAAGCCGTCATCGATGGCGGAGTAGCCGGCGACCGAGTGACCGCCGGCGCGGACCGCGATCGGTAGCCGAGCGGATTGCGCGTAGAGCAGTGCCGCGACCACGTCGCCGTCGCAGGTTGCCCGAGCGATCACCGCCGGACGGCGGTCGAACATGGCGTTGTAGACGGCTCGAGTCGCGTCGTACCGCTCGCCGTCGGCGGGTGTCAGTATCTCGCCGGCGAAACCGGCGCGGAGCTGCTGGAGGTCGGTGACCTGGTCAGGACTCCGGGAAGGCGTTGTATGAGTCATGCAAAGACAGTGCTCGCACGATGGACGGCGAGCAGTGACGTACGTCACAAATTCAGGTGCCTGCGGCTTGCTCGAGTGCTGCTCGGTCGTGGATGTGGAAGTGACCGCCCCGGTGGCTGATCGCCCCCGCCGCGGTGAGCGCCACTAGTGCCCGGTTGACGTTCTCCCGGGAGGCCGCGACATGCGAGGCGAGCTCGCCCTGCGACAGCCGCAACGTGATCGAGATCCCGTCCGGGGTCGCTTCCCCGTATGCGTCAGCCAGGGCGACCAGCGCGCCCGCGACCCGGCGACCGATGGGGTCGAACGCGATACGGCTGAGCGAGCTTGCCGCCGCGACGGCTGTGATACTGATTTCCTCCAGCATCCGCTGCATCGCGGCGGGGTGGCGAGACAGGAAGCTGAGCAACGGCGCCCGCCGCAACAACAGGCACGTCGTCGGGGTCATCGCGTCGAGGCCGAGCCAGCGGGTGCCGCGCGGATGGAAGAGCCCGACCTCGCCCGTCACCGCGACCGCGGGATAGACGGCGAGAATGACTTCGCGGCCATCGGCGCTCACCCGGTAGGCCTTCAGCTGCCCCTCCGCAACGACCACGAGCTCCTCGGCCTGCGCGCCCTCCACCCACACCACTTGTCCGCGATCGTAGGTGCGCTCACGAAGGTCGGGCAGGAGCTCCTCGACATCCGGGATCGAGAGGTCACGGAAGATCGAGGTCTGGAGCAGGATCGCGGCCCGGTCCACGCGACGAGCCTAGCGCCGAACGGTTGGGCATTGTCGTAGTCCTTAGTCCTTGGTCCTAGTCGTGATGATCATGCCCGGTTACCGGCTCGGTGCTCGACGGATCATCAGGCAGCCCAGTACTGCGAAGGATGCGATCATCGGGTAGCCCGAGATCCGCTCGAACAGGCCCGATACCTCCAGATGGTCGGTGGCGGGCATGAGTGGGGCGGTGACGACGCCCACGATTCCGACAATCACCGCGATCGAACCCAGTCGCGGCCACTGGTTATTGCGCCGCAGGGCGACTCCGAGCAGGATCAGGCCCACGTTGCCGCCCACCAACAGCAGCAGCGCACCCAGGACATGCGGTCCGAGTGCGACATCGTCGGGGAACAGGCCGACGATCATCAGCCCTACACCTGCCCCGCCCCGCAACCACGCCGCTCCGCGGCCGACACGGTCGCGGGGGAGCGCGGGCACGGTCAGGACGGTACCGAGGAGTATGCAGGCGCCGGCGATCGTCCAGGAGATGTTGGCTGCGGCATGCCACGGGGAGCACACGAAGGTGGCATAGCGGGGGCGCACTCGGTCGATCCCAGACTGCTGATCGCCTGGGCGATGGGATCGTATGCCGGGTCGGCCTATCGGGCGGCCACGACCCAGTTGGTCACGAAGAATTGCAGCGACGAGATCCACAGTGCGGCCCCGAAAACGACCCGGCTCCGGGCGGCGACGTTCGTCCGGTTCAACGGTAGCGAACCTTACCCGCGAAACCACATCGGCAACATGGTCGGACCGTCCTCGGGCAGTGGAATCGGTTCGCCCACACGGATGAATCCACACCGTTCGTACAGCGCTGCCGAGCGCTCGGTGCTCGCCTCGAGATAGACCGGAACCCCGGCTCGCTCGGCGGCCGCCAGGCGATGAATCAGAATCGCCCCGCCGGCCCCCGAACCGCGATGCCGTGGCACTGTCGCGATGGACTGGAGATAACGGTGCGGGAACTCCTCGGGGTGGCGCGCCGCGAGTGCCCCGGTCACCGTGGCGAGGCGTCGAAACGGTGGAACCGGCGTGTGCTCGAACAGCTTTCGCGCCCACGAGACTTCCTGCTCGCCCTGCTCGCTGTCGGTCACGGTCCGCCACAGGGAAACCGCCCGGATGTCGTCTCCGACAGCCGCGACCCACACCTCGTCCTCGTGCAGTGCGTGTCGGATCAGCTCCGGTACGTGTTCGGTGCGCCAGCGCTGTGCGATTTCGGGGTGGTCCTTCATCACCCATGTCAAGACCGCTTCGTCGGCGGTCGCTTCGGCGAAGACTTCCGTCACCCGCGAGGCATCGGCTGCGTCCGCCCGGCGAACCGTCATTTCGATGTTCATACTCATCCCTTCGTGAACAGTGTCCTCAGCACTCAAGCTATGGACTCAGTAGCGAAGATTCGACAATTTCGTCACACTTGCTGTGTGATGAAAACCGAGCCGTGCTGTGCGATCTGCCGTGCGGCGCTGGTCCAGCCCCTACGCGGGCGACGCCGCCGCTACTGCTCACGCTCGTGTCAGGCCCGCGCCTACCGGGCTCGCCGTGATGCCGTGCCGCCGCGTCCGCGCCGCACCACGCGCGTGCATCGGCTCACCACCGTCGGAATCACCCGGGCCGCCGTCGAATTGGCTGATCACGAGGGCCTGGAGGCGTTGTCCATGCGCCGCCTCGCCACCGAACTGGGGGTGGCCACCGCCCAGCTGTACCGCTATTTCGACGACCGCGACAGCCTGCTCACCGAGATGGCCGAACTGGTATTGGCCGAATTTCCGTCACCACCCACGCGATTCACCGGCTGGCGGGACCGGCTCGGTGACCAAGCCCGTGCGGAATGGCAGCTCTATCAACAACATCCGTGGATGTTGCAGGTCCTCGCCGACACTCGCCCACCTGTGGGTCCGGCGCTGCTCGACATCTTGGAGCGCTCCTTCACCGCTCTCGACCGCCCGCACATCCCCACCGAAACTCTGCTGGCCATCTACCTCGCCCTATCCGGCCTGGTGCAGGGTCTCGCCCTCCTGCCGAACTCCGAGCCCGCCGCGGTCCGAACCGCCGCCCCGGCCGCCGAGACCTTCCGCACCGAGGCCTTGGCGCTGATCGCCCCGCACACCCACCCCACGCTGTCACGCCGCTTCGCCGATACGGCCGAAGAATCGGGCTTGGACTTCGATCGCCTGCTCGACCACGGCCTCACCCTGCTGTTCGACGGTATCGCCGTTCGCCACTTCCAATGACAGCCCTGACCGGCGCACGAACCATCAGCCCTCACGCGATGCGCAGGCGGTAGTGGCGCTAGCCCGGGCGACGATGCACCCTGCGTGGAGATGATCGTCGCTCCCAACAGCGCGCACCTTCCGGAGGGCCAGCACGTGGTCGTCGCCGGGAAGCGGCGCACCCGCGTGATCGCCGCGCGAAAGCCCGGTACGACAAGACTCTGGCCAACCAATGCACCTGTCGCCGATCGGCGGCCGTTGGCGAATCGCGGCAGCCGAGCCGACCGATTCAGCTACATTGCCGGGACGCCGCGAATCAGAAGATGAGTCTCTGATTCTTCGGCTGTCAACGGCACAGCACCGCCTCCCGACCGTCGTTCAGTAGCCCGCGACCGCTCCGTCGAGCGCGGCCTGCAGCTCGTCGCGCACCACGCGCATGATGTCGGCGGGTTGTGACGGCAGTTCGGCGACCGGCATCCCGAAGTAGAAGCTGGCCGAGTGGACATCCGCCTTGCTCAGTTCGGCGGCGGGATCCGGCCGCGGGCCATAGCTGAGTCCGAGACTGACCAGCACCGGGTCCGCACCGAGTTCGCGAGCGCGATTGACGATGTGCCCGATACCGCCGCCGAGATCGAGCACCCGCGTGTGGTCGACAACGTTGCAGGTCCCCTCGGGGAACAATGCGATGCTGTCGCCACGCGCCATCACTACCGCGCAGGTATCGATCAACCGCTCCGACGCGGCGTTGACCGAGTTGCTCTCATGATCCTTGCTGCGGAATACCGGCAAGCCGCCCATCATGTCGAGGGTGTTCCGCATCTTGGGGTTGGCGAACACTTCATGCTTGGCCAGCACTCTGGTGTGCCCGATCACGGGCCGCAATGGACTGCGCCGCGCCGCCGCGCTCACCGTATAGGGGTCCTGCTCCGACAGGTGATTTATGGAGATGAGCAACGGCCGACCTGCGGAGATGAAGTCCCGCAACCCCTTCCGCGCCCCCGTCGCGAAGCCCACCCGCGGCTGGAAGCGACGCCCGAGCAACCAGTACGCCGCCTTCGCCTTCACCAGATTCTGCCGATGATCGCGGTAGTAGTCGTACACGGCGTCATAGTTCTCGAGGGTGACCTCGGGGGGCTTCATACCAACAGCGTATAGCCGGCAAACTACTGCGGACTGCCGCACAGCTCCAGCCCCCGTGATGATCATCGACCGAGATCGACCGCGGCACCGGAGTGAGAATTCTGGGAACCGCTCCAGCGCCTCCGGTGCGGGACCAGGCTCATCGAGGGGGAGGGGGCGCGCGACCAAAGCAGGCTTGTGGCGCCCTAGAACGTCGGGTCGCTGACTCGAGATCAGTTGGGGTCCAGCCCAGCCCGTTGCGAAGATCAGCTGCGCTGCTGCGATCCGGTTAGGGTTGAGCAGCATGACGCACACCGAGATTGAGGTCACTGCGGAGTTGGTCCGGGATTTGCTGCGTGACCAGCACCCCGACTTGGCTGACTATCCTGTGCGGCTCGGTGCGCGGGGCTGGGACAACCAGATCTGGCGGCTCGGCGACGATCTCGCGGTTCGGTTGCCATGGGCGACGGAATCCGCCGACGGATTGCTGCGCAAGGAGTACGCATGGGTACCAGCCCTTGCGCCGCGCCTCCCACTGCCAGTTCCTGTTCCGCAGCGCCTCGGCGAACCATCGGAGCGGTTCCCTCGTCCCTGGATCGTCACAACCTGGGTGCCCGGCGAGCCCGCCGACCGTGCTCCCGTCACCCGTCACCCGTGGCCCGGAGTCGGCCATCGCGCTGGCCGCGTTCGTGAGCGCGCTTCATCAGCCCGCCTCGGAACATGCACCCGTCGGCCGAGACCGGGGAGGGCCGTTGGCCGTCTCTTCGGAGGGGTTCACGCGGCTGCTTTCCGAGGCCACCGAGTTGGGGCTGATTCCCGATCCCGATGCTGTCCGCGCAGTCTGGGAAGACGCCGCCTCCGCGCCGGATTGGGACGGTCCTGCGCTGTGGCTGCACGGCGACCTGCACCCCGCGAACGTCCTCACCACGGAAGGAAGGCTCTGCGGCGTGATCGACTTCGGCGACTTGTGCTCTGGCGATCCGGCATTCGACCTCGCTGCCGCGTGGATCCTGCTACCGGAGGGAGCCTCCGAGCACTTCCACAACCTCCTCCAGTCACGCCCGGACGCCGCGACCTTGCGCCGCGCCCGCGGATGCGCAGTACTGAAGGCCCTCGCCGGCATCCTCATCGGAGACGCCGGAGTCCACGCCCGCCCCGGCGGCAAGCCCACCTGGGGCCCGCCCGCCCACTCCGCACTGCAACGCCTCGTCGATTCAGCCCACCGCTGGTGAACCGCGAACATCCCTCAGCGCCATGACCGTTGACGACAACCGCGGCGAGAAATGGCAGCCAGCCCGGCCAGCGCGAGCTTCTCACCGACCAGCGCAATTGGCCGCCATCATCGGTTTCGCCGCCGAGCTCCTTGCCCGAGTGGATGATCGATAGTGCGTTGTCGGCGCGCGGCGAAATGAGGAGATGATGTGCGGTGAATGACCTCGCGGTGTTGATGATCGACGTCCAGAACGGCTATCTCGTCGACGACCGTGTGCGAGATGTCTTGGGGTGGCCGCCGATCTGGCGATTGGACGAGGTCGTCGGCGAATGCTCCGACCTCCTGGCCGCCGCGCGAGCCTGCGGGATTCCGATCGTGTACTCGCGGGCGATCACCAGTCCGGCCGGTGCCCTGGCGGCCAATCCACGAGCCGCCCGGCACCAGCTTTCACGCGCTGCGCGCTTACCGGAATTGACTGCCGCACAGCGTGAATGGCGTAGTCAGATCATCGAGACCGTCACGCCTGCACCCGGTGATCTGGTACTCAAGAAGACCCGACCCAGCTTCTTCACCTACACCGAACTCGACCCGATCCTGAGAAGCCTCGGTGCCCAACGCCTGCTGATCGCCGGACTACAAACCAACGTGTGCGTCGAAGCGACCGCACGAGCAGCGTTGGACCACAACTACGAGGTGGCCGTCGCCGAGGACGCCGTCTCCACCGACGGCCCAGACCTGCACCACAGCGCACTCAATTCGATGCGCGTCCTCTACATCGAGGTCGCGCCCTGGCGCGAACTCCTCGCCGAGGACGCCCCCTGGGATCGGGCCTTCACCACCGCGAACTATGGCCGTGACCCCGCGTACTGGGACGAGACATCCACCACGGCCTCCCCGTGATGGCGGGTCGTCGAGGCAAGCGCCAGGATCGTCGTCCATTGAGACTTCGAGACAGGAGCGCGGCAGGAACGGCCCGAACTCCAGATTCGGCGATCAGCCCGCGTCGACTACCGCGAGCGCCGTTTCAACGCCGTGCGCACCGCCGAGCAGGACTATGCGGCCTCTGCTCGGCGTTCGAACTCTCCTGCGGCGAGACCTGCGCGGAAAGCCTCCCACTCGTCTGTTGTGAATATCAGTGTGGCTCCGTCGTTTCCACGCAGCACCACGCCGCCGCCTTCCGGCGTGAACTCCACCTCAGGGGCGGCGACAACCAGCTGATCGGTCGGGTTCAGTACCAGTGCCGCAAACGTAGCCCAGGCGGTTGCTGGCATCTCGATGATCGGCTCGTCCTCGGGCCGGTTGCGCGGGTTGCGCTCGTACTTGCTGTCGCGGAGGAAGATATTCGGGTCGTCTGCTTGCCGTCGGACAAGGACACACTGGCCGCCGCCCTCGCTGAACGACGACTTGACGTACCCGTCGCGTGGCCTGCGCTCGGTCATGGTCCTGCTCGCCATCTTGTTCACTGCTCCTTCGAGATGATCTCGATATTCCGTGCGATGAGCTTCCGGCTTTCGTCCGGGGGTAGTGCGATTTCGTGGAGTCTGCGCCAGAGCCGCTCATGGTTGGCGACCTCGGTGTGGTCGCGTAACAGCACATCCTCGGTCAGGGATTCGACCATCACCGCAGGTGGGTCGCCAGCGACGAATTCGTAGATCTCCCACGGTGATCGAGGTGCCCGGACGCCGAGTAGTTCGCCGCCGACCGGCAGGATTCGAAAGTCGACCTGGCCGTTGGTATCGATGAGATCCAGTAGATGCTCGAGTTGTTCGAGCATCGCCGGTTTGGGAACGACAACCCGCCGAACAACGGTTTCTTCGACGACAACCTCGATGCGCGGGCCACCGGGGACGAATACCTCCTGCTGGCGACGTTCACGGGCCCGGACGTCGATCGGGTTGTCCAAGGAATGATCATTGGTGACCGAGGCGTTGTGCCGCGCTCGCAAGTACGCCGGTGACTGGAGCAACCCGGGGATCAGGGAGAAGTCGTACCAGCGGATCGTGCTTGCGCCGGCTTCGAGATCCGCGGGCAGGGCTTGACGCGGCGACAGCCCCTTGAATGCGCGGCCTTCCCACCATCCCGACTGGGCGGCGTCACGGGCCAGCGCGTAAAACTCCTGCCATCGGGCGGAGTGCTGTTCTATACCCAGGTGTTCGGCGATCGAGATGCTCACGTCGGCCGCGACCCGTCGCTGACCGGTCTCGATCCTGGTCAGCAGCGTCCGATCCATCCCTATAGTCTTCGCGACCTGCTGGATCGACGAGTCCTGATCCTGCCGGAGTTGGCGCAGGGAATCACCGAGATGAAGCCGCCGACTGTACGGGGAGTAGCGCTCGGTTTTGGTCGGGATAGGCGCTTGCGGCACTGGTCACGCCTCCTCTTCTACACAGTGACAATTTGTCACAGAGGTCTCGCTGTCACAGAATAGCCCGCTGCGGCCGTCCGGCACCATGGCCGACCACCCGCCATCAATGGGCAGAATCCGGCAGTTCGACGCAATAGTTCCCGCCTTTTCGGAGTTCTATTGCACCTTGCGATGCACTGTGACAATCTGGCACAGAGTAACGCACTGTGAAAGCGACATTCGAGTCATCCCGTACACGACACCGATACAGGTGGGACTGATGACGCTCGATCCAGGTGGAAGTTCACGCGCCCCGGCGATGCGGCAGTGCCGCCATCGCGAAAAACCTCACGCATCAACCTCGACACCCGGCCGAATCGGCATCGGCCAGATCAGCAGGCTCGCCGCGCCGTTGACGCCGCAGCAAGGCATTCGAGGCGGAGCTGCTTCGAGCCGTTTACGGTCGGCGAAGCGGCATATACGCCATCGCCGTGCGCACCTCTTGACGGAGTCGAGTCCGCTGAACCGAAGCGGTGAAACACCCTGTCCTCCACCGGATGAGGGGTGAAATCCGATGGAGTTCTTCCCGACCAAGCACCGAATCCTGGCGGCATGCCGCGGAGACGTCCAGGACGATCACCCTCTCCTTCGGTGGGCGCTCGAGTTGTCAGAGCTTCACAAGCAGCAGTTGGCGGTGGATGAAGTTGTGCGGCCAGAGATCGATCAGCGGAGAGCCGAGCTGATCCGTGCCATCGATGAATGGATTGCGCGGGTATTGCCGCCCTCGTTGGGTTGCGCTCGCTTGCACACCGAGACGGTGGGCGCGGTCATCGACCGGCTGGCGGAGTTCAGCGCCAGCGCTTTCGTCGCACTGGCCAACCCCCGTGACGGCGAGCCATTCATCGCCTGGGAACGGTTGGCCGAACTGGCCGTCGCTTTCGAGGACCTCACTGACGAATTGTCTTCGGGCAGGCGGCGATTGCCTTGTGCGCCATGAGAAGTCTCGCAGTGCCGCATCGCCGAGAGTACCTCGCTCGCTGCGCAATTGAGCCGAGTCGCCGCCTGCCTTTCACGCGGCACTCGATCGTCCAGGATCGTCCGCCCGACCCGAACCCGGGCGAGGTCGCCGAGGAGATCATGGTGACCGCACAGCGGGTAGCAGCGATCAGTCGGTGTTGCGGTGAGTATGTCGCCTTCGGGCACACCGGTCGCGTGGTGCGAATTGGCCACCACCGACGGACCGGCGCTAGTGGCCGGCCAGTTCAATTTCGCAGGCAGTTCCGCAAGTTCAGGAGGGTGTGATGGTGACGGCGATAGTGACATTCCTGTCCGGCCTCGGCCTGGGTGGGGTGGTGGTGTGGGCGCTGGTGTCCTACACGGCGCTGAATCCCACTCCATCGGTGACACCGCAGGAGTGTTGGACAGTGGAGAGCATCAAAGCGCGGATCGAACGCGAATGTCTCCGGGAGCGGCTGGAGGCGAATCGCTCCGCGCAAGCGGGTGACTCGGTGAGGTGCGGATGACCGCCCGCACCGAAATCCGAGAACGAGACCTGTTGGGCCGAAACCGGAGACCGATGATGTCCGCTCCCGCTTTGCCTCACATGTTCGTGCACGCCGATGGCGAGCTGGCCGAGTACCTGTGTCACGTCGAGCTGCTGGGTCTGACGAGATCCCGCGCGGAGGTGTTGCACGCCTTGCATCACGGCTGCCGTCGTGAGGATTGTCTGGTCATCGCGGCGACCGAACTTCACTTGTCTTGATCGCCAAGCGAACTCGCCTCCGGGGCGGGCGCTCTGCCAGGCGAAATTCTTCAGTTCCGTTGAACCCGAGAACTTTTCAGTTCGTTCCAGGACGAACGCATCCTCGTGCGCGATCAGGTGGGCTGGCAGTCCGGCATCATGCTTCTTGGTGATGAGGTCACCGTCGGCTAGGCGTCCGAGTAGCGCGACGGTCCCACTCACCGAAACGACGTGCTGACCTGGAGCAACAAACGTTCTGACCCCCTTACCTCTCCTTCCCGAGTAGCCGGGGACGCCTCCCGTACTGTGTCCTGAAAGCAGACATAATCTGGGCAGTTAGGGGGATCACCTATGGGTTCAAAACCATCGAATCCGCCCACGTACACCGAGTCACTGGGCACAAAGCTGGACAGGCTGGCCGATGCCCTGACGACTGGTCACGCCATCGCCCGGGCCGATGGCGTCCACGTGGATGTTCGGACCGACGGCCACGTCACGGCCGTCCATGTCGACGAGGATGTCTTTCCGGGTGGGCGCCGGTTGGGTCCGTTGCTGACGCGCCTGCTCAACGAGGCCCGTGAACAAGCCCGAAGTCAGGCAGATGACCTGGTGCGCGAGGCGTGGACCGACCCGCGCGTCCGCGATGTCGTCGACCAGGTCGGCGACGCTCCCGAGCGGTCCCTGCCCGCACCGGTGGACCCGGCGAGCGCACGTTCGGCTTCCCACGACTACGGGTACAGCAACCCCGATGACGAGGACTACAGCCCGCTGCGGCCCCGTTCTCGCATCTCAGCCGACGACCAGTGGTAGCCGTTCATGATCTCGAGCGGATTGGCATAGTCACCGGTCCAGTAGAGTGACCTGCGGAAACGGACTGGTACGCACCCGAAGGGGGATCGGCAGTGGGGTACGACGCCGAGGACTTCATTCACGTCGATCCGGAACGTACGCGCGGTTTGGTCACCACCTTGAACTCCGCCGCTGACACTTTGGCAGGGATTCGCGCCGACGACCAGGCGCTCGAGTCCGCCATCACCATGAGTTCGCTGCTGCCCGGTACCGCAGTCAATTCCGCGTGCCTGTCCGGTGCCACCACGGCGACGAACGCGTTGCAGGCGGCCACGGAGCAGGTGCGGGTGCTGGCCGTGCGCACCGACAACGGCCTCGCGACGGTGCTGGCGCAGGAAGCCGAGACGGCGGGCAAGTTCACGCAGCTGGGCCAGGAGCAGCGATGAGCGGGGTCCCGATCCCGACCGTGTCGCAGGTACGAGCGTGGGACCTCGAGGCGCTGGCCCGCCAAGGCAGTTATTGGACGCAGCAGGCGTCCCGGTTCAAAACCGAGCTCGACGCCGCGCATACCGCCGTCGGCAACTCGGTGGACTACCTGGTCGGGAAGTTCGGCACTGGTGCCCGGGACAAGGGCCTGGTGGTCCGAGACCAGGGATACAAGGCCGCCGACGCGCTCGAGGCCGCCGGTGAGCGGATCACTACCGGGATAGAGCCGGTTCGGTTCGCCAAGACCACGGTGACCGACCTGCTGACCACGATCACGTCCGGGGGTTATCTGTGGGGTGAAGACGGGTCGGTGACGCTGTCACTGTCACAGCTGGCCAACGCCATGGCCGACAAGGACCGCGACGCCGCGGTCATCAAGCTCGCGGCATTGCAGCGGCAAGCCGATCAGTACGCGACAGCGCTCAAGGCCGCGCTGGCCGCGGCGGGCGTAGCAGCGCAGAGCGTGGCCGACGGTGTCAACGAGGCCATGGCCGAGCTGCCGAACGCGGGCGAGGGCGCGGAGAATCCCGCCGTCAACGCGGTGACGGGTGAGCGGCTCGGCGAGCAGGTCAGCAAGGGCGGCGAGATCCCACCGGAGGTGCTTGCCCAGATCGACCAGGTTTTCGACCAGACCAGCCTCTCCGATGCGGAGAAAGCCGCCTTGCAGGCAGGGGACGCCGTCGTTGTCCCGGCGTCCACGCTGGAGTTCACGCAGAAGTTCCTCGACTCCGCTGGCCCCGACGGATTCACCCGGCTCAGCGAGCAACTCAACGCGCAAGGACCTGACGGGCAGGCGAAGGCACAGGCGCTGGCGAACTCGGTCATGCTGCTGTCGAATGAGAACGTCAAGGGCGTCAAAGCCGATGGCAAACAGATCGAAGGCGGCTACGAGCAGCTGCCGCAGGAGTACCGCGACATCCTCTCGAGCCGCGTGGTCGAACCCGGAGTCGAAGTCCCCGGGGTAGGCAACGACGGCAACACCACTCGGTACCCCGACCCGAACGGCCTGGGCCAGTACCGCGCCGGGACGGAATTCACCAACAACCTCATGGGCCTGACCAATGCTCTGGCGCTCGCCGACGATGAATACGTCCCGGGGACCAAGCTCAGCACGGAGCTGTACCGCCAAGCCGGGCACACCGCCTGGCTCATCGACGACGTCCCCAACCAACCCAACAGCGATGATGTGCTGGGCCGATCGGTAACCAACCTCGTCGACATCGCCTCCCGCAACGAGGAAGCGTCCGCGATCGTCCTCACCGGCGACGGCACCCCCGACCAATTGGGCGCGGGCTACCACCGAGACTCCACCGTTATGCCGCTGCTGACCTATGACTGGCCCGACACCGAGGACGCGCCGATCAACAAGGTGTTCAGCTGGATCGGTACCGACGCCATACCGACCGATCCCAGCGACCCGGCACAGATCGCCGCTGCCGAACGTGCCGGGAAAGCTGCGTTTGGGCTGACCGAGGTCATGTCGACCATCAACTCCGGAGCCGACGGCACCAACAACTACAACGACCTGCTCAACATCAACGGCACCAACGACGCTATAGGCCAACGAAACCCGGAGCTGACCCAAACTCTCGCCAAGGCGCTCATGCCCTATGTCGGTGATTTCGTCCAAGCCGGACCCGAACTGACAGGCACCCACGGATTCCCCGGGCTCGACCCCGTCGAAGCCACCCGAGTCATGACCATCCTCGACTCCGACCCTCGTGCGTCGATGCTCATCAACAGCGCCGCCCTCGCCGAAGCCGAACGATACGACCGGATGTTCGCCACCCAGGAAACCAGCGACCCGGAAAGCGGCAGGAATTCCCTCGGCCGTAGCTCCGGGCAGCTGCGCGGACTCATCGAAGCCGGTCTCAACGCCGAAATCGCCGACCGCAACCAAGATAACCGTGACGACCAAGCGGCTACCAATGACCTCAAGAACCGATACTCCGCGATCTACACGGGTGCGGAGATCATCCTCGGTGCACAAGGGTATCCGGGAGCGGTCGTAGCGGCGACCGGCGAACTCTTCAAAACCGACGTTATCAACGGCATCGTCAACGACCAGGGTGAATACGTCAACCAGACTCCCACGCCGCAGTTCAAGGGACAGCCGTTCACCCTGGTCGATGCCGGCAACAGTAATCACCGCATGTACAACATGATCGACGAACTCATCCGACAAGGGCGACTCGATCCAGCCACGTTGCCGGAATCGGAGAGAGCGCTCGGTCCCGACAACAATCTCCTGCCCTACGGGAAACTCACGGAGAACAACAATCCCTGGCTGACGAACAACGGATCGAACGTGCTCAGCAAGGCAATGCCCGGTGACCACGACCCGCTAACGCACTATCTGCGCAATGCCGCAGAGGGAGCGAATGAGCCCTTCGCCATCGTTCAAACCGGAAGACAGGACTTCTTCGACGGCTTCACCTCGGTCCTCGTCAACGGAAACTATGTCCCCACCGACAACCACTGGATCAAATAACATGAGCCACAAGGTATTGCGCACGGTTTCCCTCGCAGCCGCTATAGCCGCACTCCTTGCCGGATGCGGGCGGCAGGATCCAACCGACCCAACCCCGTCGGCGACCCCGACTCCAACTGGATACCAAGTACCGGACGCCATCCGGCACGCTACTACCGTGTGGTCAGCCGAACCTGGCATCAGTTTGACCGGCTCCGAAGGCACCCTCATCCGCGCAACGAGAGAGTCGGTCTTCATCGCGGACGAATTCGGTGTATCCGAGGCATATGCGGGTTTCGAACAAGCACTGCCCTCAGATGTTGCGGACCGGATGCGCAAAGACCAATCCAAGTACGACTTCCCGCAAGAGGTCGGGACCTACCGCTATCACCTGGCTGCCATCAAGGACGACGGGCATCAACTCAGCGGCCTCGTCTGTTCGCAAGTCTCCGGCGTGGCGACGAAACTCAACAACGGCAAGTACGAACGAACTGTCTTCAAACCCGGGAGCAGTTTTACGGTAGCGCTCGAGCGGATCGGCGACACGGGCCCGACGACTCCTGCTACGCCTACCAGTCCATCCATGACTCCGGCGGTGGAGCCGACGTACACACCGGGACCAACCGAATGGTCCGCTCCTACCGTGGATCTCTTCACCGGCTGGCGGGTCCTGTTCGGGGTAGAACGAGACGACCCGTTCCAAGGTGAATATGTGGAACGGTGCCGCGCTTGGGATGACATCGTCTTCCCCGACCTGCCCGCCGAGGTGGGACAGCGACTGGTGGAAAACGAACCACCCCCAACGCTTCCCGCCTACCCGGGATACTGATCGCACACCGACACGAGCGCTAGGGATATCCGCTGTGTCCTCCGGTAGGCCCTCTGATTCCGTGTCGGTGACGAGGGCTGCCAACGGTCAACAGTATTGCCATTGAACGCGATGACTCCACCTCGGGGCGAGGGGCTCGTCTGAACCAACGTTGGATCCCATGCGGCAAACACGGCCTGGCTAGTTCTCCGAGGCGTGGCCAGTCGAGCGGTTCAGCGCGCCGTGCAACCAATGGTGCGCCTGTCCGATCGTGGCGGGTGTGGTCGAGAGTTGGGCCGACAGTGACCAATAGCGGTGGATGCGGTGGTCGGTGTCGGTTGCGGCGGCCAATAACTGCTTGCGGAACTGCGGGGAATCACGTTCGCCTCGTGCGTTGGCGTGAGCGTCTACAAATCTGTCGAGTTCGTCGCCGGCATGAGGTCGTACACCCTCCGATACGAGCGGAAACACATCCATCAGCACGTCCCCTACATTGAAGAACAATTCGCGACGGTTGCGTATCGTCTGCGGATGACGTCCCCAGAGGTGTTGTCCCACAGCACCATGCAGCCCAGGTTCGGCCACGAGCGCAGTCAACTCGGCATACGCGACAACGTCACCTGCCGACGGATCGGCGGGAGGCTGCGGGATATTGCCGCACACGAAGCTGTCGAAGTCGCTTCGGGTCAGCCCGGTCAGGACGCGCCACCAGAAGCGCACCAGGCAATCGTGGGCGGCGCTACCGTCCTGCACGGCCGCGAGCAACGCGAGCCGGTCGGCGCGCTGCGCCGGGGCAGCTGTCTCGACTGCCCGCAGTGACGCCCGGCGCCATGCCATTGACCTGAATTCGATATCGAGCCGGGCGCTTTCGGCGGCGACGGCCTCGGTGATCGAGCGTTCCTCACGCAGTACGTCGGTGATCGATTCCAGTCCAAGACCCAGCGCACGCAGTCGCCGGACCAGGAGCAGACGTTCGGTTGCGTCGTCCGGGTCGAACATCCGATGCCCGCCCGCACTGCGTTGCGGTTCCAGAATCCCTTCATCGCAATAGAACCGGATCGTTCGTACCGCAAGTCCGGTCGTACGAGCCAGCTCTCCGATGCTCACCAGCATGGAGCGTTGCGTGTCGTCCGTCACAGTCTCTTGAACCTCCACCCGGGTGGAGGTCTTAGCGTACTAGCACTGCCGTTCTCGTTCACCGAGCGAACGCGCACCTGTTGCTGAATGGTCCGAGAAGGGAAAGTCGTTGGGGAGAGAGCTGACTCAGCGTGAGTTGCTCATTGAGCTCGAGCCGGTCGCCGAAGAGAACGTGCATCGGCATCTGTCGCTGGCCAAGCCATGGCATCCGCACGACTATGTGCCGTGGGACGAGGGCCGCAACTTCGCCGCGATGGGTGGCGTCGACTGGGATCCCGGGCAGTCGCGATTGTCGGAGGTGGCCAAGGCCGCGATGATCACCAATCTACTCACCGAGGACAATCTGCCGTCCTATCACCGGGTGATCGCGGACAACTTCTCCCGCGATGGTGCCTGGGGTACCTGGGTCGGTCGCTGGACTGCCGAAGAGAACAGGCACGGCATCGCGATGCGCGACTATCTGGTCGTCACCCGCGGCGTGGACCCGGTCGAACTCGAACAGGCTCGTATGGCCGCGATGACCACAGGGTTCGATCCACTGGCCACTATCGATTACTCGACCCTCGAGCAAAGCCAGATCCCCGAAGCCGGTGTGCTGTACGGCATGGCGTACGTGACGTTCCAGGAGCTGGCCACCCGGATCAGCCACCGTAACACCGGCAAGGTGTGCAACGACCCCGTCGCCGACACAATGCTGCAACGCATCGCCGCCGACGAAAACCTGCACATGATCTTCTACCGCAACCTCTACGGTGCGGCGCTGGACCTCGCCCCGGACCAGGCCATGGAAGCGGTAACCATCATGCTGACGAACTTCCAGATTGACTGGTGCCGGCAACCCCAACTTCCGCCGCTACGGCGTGCTGATGGCCAAACACGGCATCTACGACATGCGTCAACACCTCGACGAGGTCATCATGCCCGTGCTGCGGCTATGGAAAGTGTTCGAGCGCAACGACTTCACCGGCCGTGGTGAACAAGCCCGTGAGCGACTCGATGCGTTTCTGGCGAAGTACCAGCAAGACACCCTCAAATTCGAGGAGCGCCGCGACCGGATAGCCGCTCGGACCGCGGATAGGCGGGACGCGATAGTGCTCTCAGAGTGACCCGAAATGGCGAGCCAGCGCCGGGTACGCCGACGAAGCTTCACCATGAAGACCTATCAGCACGTCCTGCCCGGCCAGGACGAAGACGCCGCCGACCGCGCCGCCACCCACCTGTTGAGTGGACGCCACGAACAGCGCGGGACACCTCAGCACGGATGACATTCAGTTTGGCCGAGGCTGCCGAATCCGTTGCCATTGCGATGCGAAACGGCTCCGGAACCATCTGGTTCCGGAGCCGTTTCGCTGGTCAAGCGTTAGTAGCGGGGACAGGATTTGAACCTGCGACCTCTGGGTTATGAGCCCAGCGAGCTACCGAGCTGCTCCACCCCGCGTCGGTGTGAGGACAACAGTACAGACAGTGGGTCGAGATACCAAAACGGCTGGCCAAGGGGCTTTTTGCGGGGCAACTCGAGGGGAGTCAGCGGTCGAGTTCTTCGATGATTGTTGCCAAAGCGGTTGTGAGAACGTCCTTTTGCTCGCGGTCCAGGCGGTCCATCGCGGCGGCGAAGCGTTGGATGCGGGCGGAGGTGAGGCCGCTGACGAGGTTTTGGGCGGATGGGGTGGCGCTGAGGAGTTGCGCGCGGCCGTCCTCGGGGTCGGCGGCGCGGGCCAGGTAGCCGAGCTTTTCCAGGCCGGTCACTATGCGCGACATGGTGGGCGCGCTGACTCGTTCCGTCGAGGCCAGATCGCCCAGCCGCATGGGGCCGGAGCGAGCCAGGGTGGCCAGGGCGGAGGCCGAACCGGGGCTCAGTGCGCCCGCATCGCTGGAATTGCGCAGCATCCGCCACAGTCTGCCGAGGGTGAGGTACACCTCGGCGGCTTCGCTGAGGTGATCGGTGGCGTCGATGTCGGCACTCGCATGCTCCGGCAGCGTGGGCTCCTAGTTTATTGGCGGATCAGATACCCGCGCGGTCGGCTGCGTCGAGTTCGGCGGTCCGGTCAGGCACCGTGCCGATGAGTATTTTGACATCCTTCCTCGGACGGCGGAAATGGGGACGCTGTCCTCGCACGAGGGTTTGTGCGTCGGGCGTATGCGAGCCCGGCGATATGCCCGGACGACGACAGGTGCCCCTGTACCGATGAGTCGATCCTCCTAGGTCGGAAACTCGGTCCCTGGCGGCGGCCTATTGTTCCGTAACGCATTGGTCGCCAGCGCGATTCAGCCCATACAGGTGAGGGCAGGACCGTGGGATGAACGAATTTCAGCTATGGCGGTGGCCGCCGCGGCGCGGCGGGCTCAGATTCGTGCGGCCTCTACTCGGTGCGACGGCGGCACTGGCATTGATCATCGGCGTCGCAATGGCGTTCAGCTACACCGTCACCGAGCCCTCCAGCGATCCTCTCCGGGTCGAGATGCCCGTCCACATCGTGCCGTTGCCCCCGACCTGACAGCCAGACTTCCGACTTGCTCCGGTGCGGTTCGCTCGACTCGAATGCGTCTGCCTGCCGCCCGAACGACACACCACCGCCCGAGCGAGCTGACACCCGGTCCGGAAGGCTGGATCGCACGCGGCGTCGGGTCGTGTACGCAGGACGGTCCGAGCCCCGCCGTTGGTAGACGTAGCGTTCATCGTGCGGGAAGTCGCACCGAGTGGCCTTCGCGAATACTGTTGCGCTGGTTCATGGCTCGGTGTAAGGCTCCTCTCGACCACTGTGGCGGGCCAGTACCGTCGTCCCCGGGCCGGACGCCGCACCAGGTCCGGGCAGCGCCGTCACATTCGACGGATGCACCGGCTCCCCGCACGCCGAGCAGCAGACCCGCGGCGTGAACGCCTCCCCGCACGCCCGGTGTACCAGCCGCACCGGTGGGCCACCCGGCGGGGTCGCCCACTTATCACCCCAGGCCATCAGCGCCATGAGTACCGGCACAAGTTCGAGACCGGCCTCGGTGAGGTGGTACTCGTGTCGCAGCGGGCGCTCCTGATAGACACGGCGCTCCACAATGCTGTCACCGACCAGCGCCTCGAGTCGGCGGGTGAGCAGGTTGCGGGAGATGCCGAGATTCTCCGCGATGTCGTCGAACCGGTGTAGGCCGAGGTAGATATCCCGCACGATCAGCGGAGTCCACCATTCCCCGACGCGTTCCAGGGATTGTCCGATCGAACAGTGCATCTCCGCGAAGCTGGTCCGGTGCATGTCCCCAGTCTAGAGGGTTGATTGATTGAACCCACAAGGCGTACGGTGATCTTCGACAGAGTTCAATGAAAGGACTGACGAATGCCGTTCGTAGAGTTGTTCGTTCCCAAGGGTTCACTCGATCCGGAGCGCCGAGAAGAGATCGGCGGCCGATTGGTCTCGGAGGTGATGCTCGCCGAGGGGGCACCGGATACCGAGGCGGCCCGTGCCATCTCATGGCTCGTGGTGAACGAAATCGACGCCTGGTTCGTCGGCGGGCAGCAACTGCCGGCCGGGGAGAAGCCGAAATATATGGTCCGGGTGGGTGTTCCGGCCGGTTCGATGAACGACGACAAGCGCCGCGACATCGTCTCGCGAGTTACCCGGGTCCTCGCCGACGCCGACGAGGACCCGACGCGTTTCACTCAGGCCGCCACCGCGTGGGTACATATCAACGAGATCCCGGAGGGCAACTGGGGAGCGCGCGGAGAGATCGTGCGAACCGAGGACATCGTCGCACTCGTATCCGCCGGCTAGCGCGTCGCGGCGCTGCGACCAGGTGGCAGGACTTGGTCACCCATGCACGGCGCGGTCAGTAGGAGTCCGGCCTGGGGATCGGAATGCCGGCGGCACGGAGTTTCGTCTCGGTGAGCGCTGTCAGCCGGGCCGCGATCGGTGCCTGGTCCTGCCGGTGGCTATTGATCAGCCGGTACTGGGTGGAGGCGTTGGTCCAGACGTGCGCGCCGGTGAGATTTCCCAGCAGTGCTGGGTGGGCGAGGTAGTGCTCGGCTATGGCGGCCGCGAGTTCCTCGATCCTCGGGTCGTCCGGTTCCCAGGTCTCGGCCTCCGAAGCGCGCCTGATCAGGTCGATGTACCCGGGGTCGTCGAGCCGGTGTTCGAGCTGGCCGAGGAAGCTGTCGAAGCCCTCCGGCACCATCGCCCTGGCCAGTACCAGGGCCTCGCGTTGGGCTGCCACATAGTCGGGACCGAAGCCGACGGCGGTCGACGGTTGTGGTGCTCCTGTCCGGGTCGGAAAGGTTGACGTTCATGGTGGTTTGCTCCTTCGAATCCGTTGTGTCCGAGTCGGCGTCATGCCGCTGCAATGAGCTTCCGCCCTGACCCGAGGTCAACCTCAACCGTGATCTGGCTCACAGCGCTATTCAGGTCGGTGAGCACAGATTCGGGTGGCGTCCTCTGCAAGTCCGGAACCCGGGTCGTAGGACAGGCGCTCCAGGGCCGCGTCGGGCGTCGCCGCGGGCCGCCTCCGGTGATACCCGAACAACAGGGCCGCCATCACGGGCTGGCTGGTATCGGCAGTAATGGTGTGGCGGAACGGGATCCGGCGAGAAGTATCGGCAGCTGAGCGGACTGATCGCTGGGAAATCTCATCTTGGCCATGACGCGCCGACCGCCCATAGTGTGGATCCCATGAGCAATGAGATCGTCCCGTTCCACATCGAGATCCCGCAGTCCGACCTGGACTATCTACAGACCCGGCTGGGCGATGCGCGGTGGCCCGCGCAGCAGCCCGGCGAGGAGTGGAGTCGAGGTGTGCCCGTGGGGTATCTGCGGGAGTTGGCGGAGTACTGGCGGGTGGCGTACGACTGGCGGGCGGCAGAGGCGGAGCTGAACAAGTTCCCGCAGTTCACCACCGAGATCGATGGGCAGCGCATCCATTTCATTCATGTGCGGTCTCCGGAGGCGGAGGCGACGCCGTTGGTTCTCACGCACGGGTGGCCGGGGTCGGTGGTGGAGTTCCTCGATGTGATCGGGCCGCTCGCCGATCCGGCCGCACACGGGGGAGAGGCGGCCGATGCCTTCCATGTCGTGATCCCGTCACTACCGGGCTACGGGTTCTCCGGTCCGGCTACCGATGAGGGCTGGAATGCCGCGCGTATCGGAAAAGCGTGGGCGGAGTTGATGAGTCGGCTCGGGTATGAGCGCTATGGGGCGCAGGGTGGCGACTGGGGTGCGATGGTGACGCCCGAGGTGGCCCGGGCGGGTGGGGAGAAGGTGATCGGCGTGCATGTCAATGCCGCGACCTTCGGATTCATTCCGTTCGGACCGGTGTCCGATGAAGAGCGGGCGACCATGACGGCGGCGGAACTGGCGCGGCTGGATCGGTTGGCGGCCTTCCAGAAGGAAGGCAGCGGGTACTTCCAGATCCAGGCGACTCGACCGCAGACCGTGGCGTACGGGCTGCACGACTCACCGATCGGTCAGCTGGCGTGGATTGTCGAGAAGTTCAAGGAATGGTCGTTCCCGGCATCCGGGCTGCCGGAGCAGGCCGTGGATCGCGATCGGCTGCTGACCAACGTGATGCTGTACTGGCTCACCGGCACCGCAGGTTCTTCCGCGGGCCTGTATTACGAAGGCATGCACACCAAGACCTGGCACACCACACCGCTGACCACGCCGACCGGCGTCGCGGTCTTCGCCGAGGACGTCGCTATCCGACGCTATGCCGAGGGCGGGTCCAACATCGTGCACTGGACGGAATTCGAGCGGGGCGGCCACTTCGCGGCCATGGAAGCACCGGATCTCCTGGTTGCCGACGTCCGCGCGTTCTTCCGCAGCTTGCGCTCATAGACAGGTGAGCGGCGCGCGGGCGGGAATGCCCGCGCGCCCGGCGCCTACCTCACGACACCGACTCGACATTTCGCGAACCGCCGTCCGGATCAGCCGGATCGATATGCCAACTGTGGACTCGACGCGGGTGGATTCGAATGATCTCGTGGGAGAACCAGTCGGGGGCCACGGGAATGTCGTCGACGGTGAGAATCTCGGCTGTGCCCCGGATTTCGACACCGCGCCCCCAGCCGGGCTTGACCTCGCTCGGGTCGTCGGGCGTCATATCATCGACCACCAGGCTGACATTGGCGTTGGCCCGAACATTGCGGTACCGCTGCGCATTCGGGTTGGGTCCGCCGATGTCGATCGTTCCGTCGGGGTTGAGGCGGAAGCCGACGGCGACCTGGTTGGGATGGTTGTCCTTGTTGACGGTGGCCAGCCGAGCCAGTCGCTGCGCGGACAGGTAGGTGCGTTCGATTTCGGTGAAGGGCATGTGGGGACAGTAGAAGATGAACCGCGGTTGAGGGCAAGGTTCGATCAAGCTCGGGCCGCGCGGAAGGCGTGTGCGCCGACCTGATCGGTGTCCATGATGTGCGTGAGGAACAACCGGGCCGTCGGGGTGGGGGTGCGGGTGGTGACGGCGTGCCAAGGTCTGTCGAGGGGTGTGCCTTCCACATCCAAGACCTCCAATTGCGCATGGGCGAGGTCGTTTTCGATGGCATCACTGTGAATGAGCGTGACACCCAAGCCTTCTCGGGCTGCAGCCCGGACCGCACCATGCGTGCCGAGGGTGAGGGTTCTGGGACGGATCTGGAGGCGGTCCAGCAGGGCGAGGGTGGTATCCCGGGTCCCGGAGCCTTGGCCGCGTAGCAGCCAGGTGGCGGTGAGAGGATCGGGCCATTGGCCGGGCGCGCTGACCACGACCAGGCGGCTGGGGCGGCGGGCCCGGATCACCAGGCCGTTGTCGCGTGGCGGGCGACCCGCGATGACGAGATCGGTTTCGTGATGGGTCAATTCGATGAACAGCAGGTCGCGCGGCTGGATCGAGAGGCCGATATCTATGTCCGGGTATCGATTTCGAAACGACGCGAGCAGCCGCAGCAGGACGTATTCGCCCGCCGTGGATACCACGCCGATCCGCAGGCGACCGGTTTCGGCCTCCCGCACAGCGGCGTGTGCCTCCTTCATCAGCCCCAGAATGCTGCGGCAGTAACCGGCGTACACCCGCCCCGCGTCGGTCAGCGCGATGCCGCGCCCGTGCTTGGCGATCAGCTTTGCCCCGAGCTGTTTTTCGATGTGCGCGACGGCGGCGGAGGCGGCCGCTTCGGTGATGTGCAGCTGTGCGGCGGCGCGTCGAATACTGCTGTGCCGGGCAACGACCAGAAAGGTTTCCATTCGAACCGCACTGACCGTACCCATCTACAGACGGTAGCAAACTCTACTAATCGATTGTGCGAGACGAGAAACAATCGAATTGTTTGTCGATAACGCCCCCGTCATCCTGGAATTCGCAAGGCGACCACCGGCGCGAGCAGGAGGAACAATGGCTGCTACATCTGAAAGCGACCGTGGCACACCGGAACGTGACCGCTGGGATCCGGGCGTGCAGTCCTACGCGTCGATGGGATATTACGCCCCCGACTATGAACCCAAGGATACCGATGTACTCGCGGTGTTCCGGGTGACACCGCAGCCGGGTGTGGATCCGATCGAGGCCTCCGCGGCGGTCGCGGGCGAATCCTCCACGGCCACATGGACGGTGGTGTGGACCGATCGGTTGACCGCACACGACCGGTACCAGGCCAAGTGCTACCGGGTTGATGAGGTGCCGGGCCGACCGGGCGAGTACTTCGCCTATGTCGCCTACGATTTGGACCTCTTCGAAGAGGGTTCTATCACCAATCTCACCTCCTCGGTGATCGGCAATGTTTTCGGTTTCAAACCGTTGCAGGCATTGCGACTGGAGGACATGCGTATTCCGGTGGCATATGTCAAGACCTTTCAGGGTCCGCCGCATGGAATCGTTATGGAACGGGAGTATCTGAATAAATACGGTCGCCCGCTCCTGGGTGCCACGGTGAAACCGAAACTCGGCCTTTCGGCCCGCAACTACGGCCGCGTGGTGTACGAAGCGTGCAAGGGCGGACTCGATTTCACCAAGGATGACGAGAACATCAACTCGCAGCCGTTCATGCGCTGGCGTGATCGCTACCTGTTCGCCATGGAGGGCGTCAACCGCGCCACCGCCGACACCGGCGAGCTCAAGGGCCACTACCTCAATGTCACCGCGGGCGATATGGAGGATATGTACGAGCGCGCCGAATTCGCCAAATCCCTCGGCAGCCTCATCATCATGATGGATTTGACCGTGGGTTACACGGCCATGCAGTCCATGTCGAAGTGGGCGCGACGCAATGGGATGCTGCTGCATCTGCACCGGGCAGGACACTCCACCTACACACGGCAGAAGACACACGGCGTCAGCTTCCGGGTCCTGGCCAAATGGTGCCGGTTGATCGGCGTGGACCATCTGCACGCGGGCACCGTCATCGGGAAGCTGGAAGGCGACCCGCATACGGTCAAGGGGTTCTATGACACCCTGCGGGACAACCATATTCCCGCCAATCCCCGCAATGGGATCTTCTTCGACCAGGACTGGGCGAGCCTCGGTGGAGTGATGCCGGTGGCCTCCGGCGGCATTCACGCCGGGCAGATGCACCAGCTGCTGGACCTGTTCGGCGACGACGTGATCCTGCAATTCGGCGGCGGCACCATCGGACACCCGCTCGGCATCTCGGCCGGGGCCGAAGCCAATCGCGTCGCGCTGGAGGCGGTCGTCAAGGCCCGCAATGAGGGTCGCGATCTGCTGAAGGAAGGCCCGGAGGTGCTGCGCAAGGCGGCCGAGGGCTGCCGTCCGCTCGAAGTAGCCCTGCAGACCTGGGGTGATGTCACCTTCGAGTACACCTCCACCGATGCCCCCGACGCCGTACCCACGGCAAGCCGCTGAAAGCGAGGAGCCGCAATGTATTTGCGTCACGGCACCTTCTGTTACCTGCCCGACCTCACCGATGCCGAAATCGCCGCCCAGGTGCGCTACGCACTGCTCAACAACTGGCCGGTCTCCATCGAGTACAGCGACGACCCACACCCCCGCAATACCTACTGGGAGATGTGGGGGTTGCCGCTGTTCGATCTCGACGAGCCCGACGGCGTGCTCGCGGAGATCAACGCGTGCCGGGCCACGTTCCCGCGCCACTACATTCGCGTCAACGCCTACGACGCCAGCTACGGGCGTCAAACCACGGCATTGAGTTTCCTGGTGCAGCGGCCGGTGGCGGAACCGGGATTCCGGCTCGACCGCACCGAGGGTGCCGACCGGCGGCAGAGCTACGGATTCCATCCGTACGCCGCCGAGTCCGCCCCCGGAAACCGCTATCGAGACTGACCGTAATATCCTGCGGAAGGCCTATTTTGAGTACAGATCGCCACGCGGCGTCGAACCATCGGGAGCCTGCACCCGAACGTCCGACGACCGGGTTCCGAATGCACCGCCCCGGGGCCACGAGCCCCGCTCCGGTGCGCGGTTCGACCGCCGAGAGTTCCCGACCCGGGGACCCGGCGGCGGCCGACCATCTGCCCGATGACGCGCTCCTGGACCTGTCCACCGATATCGCGGGCAAGGACGTCGAGGACACCCTCACCCGGCTCGACGCCGAACTCATCGGCCTGGCCAATGTGAAGCGCCGGGTGCGCGAGATCGCGGCACTGCTGCTCATCGACCGCGCGCGGGAACGTTTCGGTCTCTCCGCCACCCGGCCCACCATGCATATGAGCTTCACCGGCGGGCCGGGCACCGGTAAGACCACGGTCGCCCTGCGTATGGCCGAGATGCTGCACGCCCTCGGCTATATACGAAAAGCCAAGGTGCACACCGTCACCCGTGACGACCTGGTCGGCCAGTTCATCGGCCACACCGCCCCCAAGACCAAGGAGGCCCTGGCCAAGGCCGCCGGGGGAGTGCTCTTCGTCGACGAGGCCTACTACCTGTTCCGCCCGGAGAACGAGCGTGACTACGGCCAAGAGGTCATTGAAATCCTCCTGCAGGAGATGGAGAACGAGCGCGGCAGCCTGGTCGTCATTTTCGCGGGCTATCCGGACCGGATGGAAACCTTCTTCTCCGCCAATCCGGGCCTGTCCTCGCGCGTCGCGCACCACGTCGAATTCCCGGACTACTCCCACGACGAACTCCTGCGCATTGCCGAACTCATGGTGGCGCAGGAGAACTTCCGGTTCGACGAGACGGCCGCACAGGCGTTTTCGCGCTACCTGGAACTGCGGATGGCGCGCCCCCGCTTCGCCAATGCCCGCAGCGTGCGCAATGCCATCGACCGGTGTCGCCTGCGCCAGGCCAACCGCCTGGTACAGCTGCACCGGCCGGTGAGCCGCGCCGATCTGATCACCCTCACCGATAGCGACGTCTACGGCAGCAGTGTGTTCGCGGACGCCCCGGCCGAAGGGGCGCACCAATGAGAAATTGAGAGGGCCCATGCCTGAAGGATTGAAAACCCTCACCCGCTACACGATCGAGCAGGAGCATCGGCATCCCGGATCGTCCGGGGAATTCTCGGCATTGGTGAATGTGCTGGCCACCGCCACCAAGATTATTGCCAACCAGGTCACACGAGGTGCTGTCGTGGGTTCGCTCGGTGCCGCCGACGCCGACAATCTGCCGGTCACGGTGCATCGCAGGATGGATGCCATCGCTCATGACGTCATGGTGGCCGAAACGCAGTGGACCGGGCCGCTTTCGGCGCTGGTATCGGAACAGATCAGCGGATTGCACACGGTGCCCACCGAAGTGCGGCGGGGGAAGTACCTGCTCGCCTTCGATGCCCTGGACGGCTCCAGCAATATCGACGTGAATCTGCCCGTCGGAACGATTTTCAGCGTGCTGCGTGCGCCCGAGGACGGCCGCGAACCGTCCACCGACGATTTCCTCCAGCACGGTATGCGGCAGGTGTGTGCGGGATTCACCCTCTACGGACCGGCCACCATGCTGGTGATCACCACGGGCAATGGGGTGGACGGCTTCACCCTCGACCGTGAGATCGGGGCCTTCGTGCTCACCCATCCGCGCATGCGGATCCCGGACGACACTGCGGGTTTCGCCATCAACGCCTCCAATGAGCGGTTCTGGGAACGGCCGGTGCGCCGCTATGTCCACGAATGCCTGGAGGGCGTGGACGGGCCGCGCGGGCGCGACTTCAATATGCGCTGGGTGGCGTCCCTGGTCGCCGACACCTTCCACATCCTCACCCGCGGTGGGGTCTACCTGTATCCGCGCGATACCCGCAAGCGCCCGCCACGCGTTTCGCTGCTCTACGGCGCGAATCCGATCGCCTTCATCGTCGAACAGGCGGGCGGCCGCGCGACCACCGGCGACGAGCGCGTCCTCGATGTCCGGCCGGAGGCGCTGCATCAGCGCATTCCCTTCATCTTCGGCTCCCGCAAGGAGGTCGAACGTATCGAGGGCTACCACCGGGAACCCGACGCCGGTCCGGTATTCGACGCCTCACTGTTCGGTTCACGCTCGCTGTTCCGGTCGGCGGGGCGCTGAGTGCGTGAATTCCATTGTCCGGCAATCGAGGAGGTTCCATGTCGGTCAAACATCCCGTGGTCGCGATCACCGGATCGTCAGGTGCGGGGACGACCAGTGTCACGCGGACGTTCCAGGAGATATTCCGGCGGGAGGGCATCAATGCGGTCATTGTGGAGGGCGATTCGTTCCATCGCTTCGACCGCAATGAAATGAAACTGGCCATGGCCGAAGCCGAACAGCTGCGGAACCTCCAGTTCTCCCACTTCGGGCCGGAGGCGAATATGCTCACGGAGCTCGAGAGCCTGTTCCGCGACTACGGCGAGACCGGTGTCGGCATGGTGCGCAAGTACTTACACGATGAGTACGAGGCCAAACCGTTCGGACAGCCACCGGGAACGTTCACGCCGTGGGAGGAGCTGCCGCCGGGCAGTGATCTGCTGTTCTACGAGGGGCTGCACGGTGCGGCGGAGACCAGCACCGTCGATGTGGCGCAGTACACCGATCTGCTGGTGGGGGTGGTGCCGATCGTGAATCTCGAGTGGATTCAGAAGGTGCACCGCGACCGGACCGAACGCGGATACTCCGACGAGGCGATCATCGACACCATCCTGCGGCGCATGCCGGACTACGTGAAGTACATCTGTCCGCAGTTCTCCCGGACCTACGTGAACTTCCAACGCGTCCCGACCGTGGATACCTCGAATCCGTTCACCGCCAGGACGATCCCCACCGCCGATGAGAGCTTCGTGGTCATTCGGTTCGCCGATCCGAAGGTGATCGACTTCCCGTATCTGCTGTCCATGCTGCATGATTCGTTCATGTCGCGGCCCAACTGCATTGTGGTGCCGGGCGGGAAAATGGATCTGGCCATGCAGTTGATCTTCACCCCGCTGATCCTGCGGTTGATGGATAAGCGGCCCAAGCGCCTTCGATGATCGGGCCGCCGCCGGTTCGGCGGCGGCACCCGTGGCGAGATTGCGTCAAGCCTGGCGTGCGGTCACTCCGAGATCGGTACACGCGCGGGCAGCACTCTCCAACGCGCCCTCGATCCAGGCGCGGCCTCGGGTGGAGGTGCCGTCACCGGCGAAAGCGATGCGCCCGTCCATTTCGGTGGTGCGCGTATCGGGTCCGATCTCGACCGCCTGGCCCGGCATGTACACCGCCGCCTCACCAGCCGCCCAGCGGTCCTGCGCCCACGAATGCGATGCGAAACCACCGGTCCATGCCTGACGCACCTGATCGCCGTAGCGCTCGGTCAGGTGGTCGAGACATTCGGCGGCGCGATGTTCGGGGGGCAGCGCGTCCCAGGCGCGAGCATCGTCGGACCAGGTGTAGGAGGCGATCACCACGCCACCGTCGCCGACCGGATGCGACGGGTAGACCGAGACACGTGGTGCGGCGTCGGTGACATCCACGCCGCCGTGCCCGTCCCACCAACGCGTCCCGAATTCCAGGAAGGTCTTCGTCGCGGCATCATGATGCAGCTCCGCGATCGCGCGCTGTTTGCCATAGGACAGTGACGGGGTGAAGGTCATATGCCGCAGCAGCGAGAAGGGAACGGTCACCACCACACGGTCGGCTTCCAGCTGGGCGGCATCCGGGCCGTAGGTGAGGCGAACGCGTCCGTCGCGGCCGTCGATTCGGGTGACCTCAGCATTGGTCTGCAGCTCCGCGCCCGCCGCCAGGGCGTTGAAGCCCAACTCCGAGGTCAATCGGTCGGTGCCGTCGATGATTTCGACCAACTCGGTACCCGGGCCCAGGTAGGCCGCGGTCATCATATTGTGAGTGAGGCTCAGACCCATGCGGGCGGTGAGCCCCTCGGTCGAACCGAGATAGTCGATGTGCTGATCGGTCAGCCTGCGGTCGAGCAGCCAATCTCGCAGGGACAGTTCGTCATGGCGCGCCAGAAATTCGGCCCATTCGTCGACGCCGGAATCGGAAGTGATATCGGCGGAGTGCAGGGCGCGGTCGAGCAGTGCGCGGCCGTGGACCGGATCGAGCCCGAAGACATCCGCGATCTGAGCGGGATCGTTGTCGTATTCCGAACGGGTCAACCGCTTTCCGCAGGCTTGAACGACACGGTTCGGGTGGCTGAGCAGGAACGGACGGGTGGGTACCCGCAGCCGCCGCAGCACGCCGGTGGTCAGCGTATGGCTGGTGGGAATACGCATCGCTCCGGCTTCGGCATGACCGCCGGTGCGCGCGAACGGTTCGCGCAGTGTGCGGATTCGGCCACCGAAGCGGTCGGAGCCCTCCAGCACCCGGACCCGGTGCCCGGCCTGCGCCAGCATCCAGGCCGAAGCCAAGCCGGAGACACCGGCACCGACCACCGCGATATCGAGCGGAGTGGTGGCGGGTTGCGGACCGTTGCCTACGAGCAGGCTGGCATAGTGCGCGCGGACATCGGCACCCGTCGCGTCCACGCCGACAATATCCTGGGCGACCAAGCGGGCACGATTACGCCTTTCCTGCGGAATCCTGGTGTGCGCGAACAGCATTGTATTCCGATCGGCTTCGATGGCCGCCACCGTCACACCGCCGACGGCAGCACCGAGGGTGCCGACCGCCGCCATACGAAAGAGTTCCCGCCGCCGAACAGTCACCATCACGCCTCCATGGGGGTTGGGCCTAACGGACTCCGGCGGCCGCCTCGGTAGAGGACGACCGCCGGGTTGAATCGGATTGCGATATCTATAGCTCTCGGGGAACTGCCTTGGCGGCGCCCTTCGCCTGGAACGCCGACACGATCTCCATAATGCCGATGGCGATGAGCCAGCAGCCGACCACCAGGGTCAGAGCGCTGATCGAGGCAAACGGTACCGCGATCAACCAGCCGCCCGCGATGGCGAGCAGGATGCCGAAGAAAATCGTCCAACCGCGGCCGGGCATACCCTCGGCCGAAATTCCCGCGACCAGGGTGGTGACACCGCGGAAGATCCAGCTGATGCCGATCCAGATGGCGAGCAACCAAATTGCCTCGAGTTCATCGCGGAAGCAGAAGAAGCCCAGGATGAACGACAGGATCGCACTGATGAATGCCAGCACCCGCATCCCGGCGGTGAGGTGCCCGGCGAAAGCGGCGAGCAGCTGGAAAACGCCCGACACGATCAGATAGATACCGAAGAGGACGCCCGCGACCACCAGGGTCTTACCCGGCCAGGCCAGGATCAGAATGCCGAGTGCCACCGAGAGGACGCCGGTGACCAAAATCCACTGCCACGCGCTGCGAGCCAATGCGTGCACGGGCCCCTCGAAAACTTCCTCTTTGCTGGTTGTCATTGCGACAGAATAAGCACAGGTCAATGCATTAGCGGGGAGATTGCCACGTGTTGCAGCCGACTTATACACGAGAGTGTCGCCCACCGTGCGGTACAGTGTCTGAAGTTAACCAGCATTCACATGGTTTCGGGTAGGCACGAGCTAGGAGCAGTCATGACCTCGGCCGTCATTGTCGACGCTGTCCGCACACCCTCCGGTAAGGGGAAACCCGGTGGTGGGTTGTCGGATATCGCACCGGCCACACTACTGGCGGGAGTGCTCGAGAATCTGATCGAACGCACCGGGCTGGACCCCGCACTGGTCGATGATGTGATCGGTGGTTGCGTAACCCAGGCAGGTGAGCAGGCGGGCAATATTTCGCGTATCGCGGTGCTCGCCGCCGGGTTCCCGCAGTCGGTGCCCGCGACCACCGTCGACCGGCAGTGTGGATCCAGCCAGCAGGCCGCGCACTTCGCCGCGCAGGGTGTACTCGCCGGGGCCTACGACATCGCCATCGCCTGCGGTGTGGAGTCCATGTCCCGGGTGCGGATGTTCTCCAACACCCAGGGCGTCGACATTTACGCCCCCATTGCCGCCCGCTACCCCGATGGCCTTGTGCAGCAGGGCATCTCGGCCGAGGTCATCTCCGCGCGCTGGAAGCTGGACCGCGCGACCCTCGACGCCTTCGCCGCCCGCTCACACCGTCTGGCCGCCGAAACCGCCGCCGCCGGTGGCTTCGACCGCGAAATCGTGGCCGCCGGAACCCTGACCGCCGACGAAACCATCCGCGCCAGCACCACCGTGGAGGGCCTGGCCGGTCTGAAGCCCGCTTTCGTCGACGCCGAATACACAGCGCGCTTCCCGGAAATCGACTGGTCCATCACCCCCGGCAACTCCTCACCGCTCAGTGACGGTGCCTCGGCCATGCTCATTATGAGCGAGGAGAAGGCCACCCAGCTCGGACTCACGCCGCGCGCCCGTTTCCACTCCTTCGCCGTGGCCGGTGACGATCCGCTGCTCATGCTGACCGCCGTCATTCCCGCCACCCGCAAGGTCCTCGCCAAGGCGGGCCTGACCATCGACGATATCGACGTCTACGAGGTCAATGAGGCTTTCGCCCCGGTGCCGCTGGTCTGGGCTCAGGAGCTGGGTGCGGACCCGGCCAAGCTCAATCCTCGCGGCGGAGCCATCGCCCTCGGCCATCCGCTGGGCGCATCCGGCGGCCGCATTATGTCCACCATGCTCAACCACCTGGAACAGACCGGTGGCCGCTACGGCCTCATGACCATGTGCGAGGCGGGCGGGCTCGCCAACGCCACCATTATCGAACGGGTCTGAGCGTAGCGGGATACCGGGTACCGCACGGTATTTCGGCATCGACGCGGTGATGGTTACCAGTGGCCGCGGCATGGCACCGACAACGCACCCGAAACGGTGTGAGCCGGTCGTCGCAGTCATTCCGGCATGGTTTCGGCCGGGATCCACACTCTGATGTACCGCATCGAATGGTGTGGATTCCGGCCAAAAGCGCGCCGGAATGACGGGGGGTGTTATGTGGTCGAGTAGGTAGCCCATTGAGGTTGGCAGTGGGCTTCCGTTGCGCCTTGCCGGAGTGAGTGTTCCGAGGTGCCATGCTCTCGCGCGCCGAGGGTGGAAATGCGCGAATGGTGTCGGCGGGCGGTCGTAGGGTTGGGGCGGTTGACGGGATCGTTGTGGGAGGTATCGGTGCGCGTTTCCTGGGATCAGGTCTTCGCCTGGCGGATGCGGCGGCAATTCGTCGATCCGCGAGGGAAGGCCGGAGCGGTCGAGGTTGCCGCGCGGTTGGGTGGGGTGCAGGCGCAGGTGACGTCGGCGGCGGAAACAGCGGTGGCGGTGCGGCAGTCGGCGGGGGAGCCGGGTGGGGTGGTGACGGCGCTCGGGGAGGGGGCGTTGGTCAAGACGTGGGCTATGCGGGGGACATTGCACGCATTGACACCGGGGATGGCGGTCGCCGTGTTGTCGTTGATGGCTTCGGCGCGGACGTGGGAGAAGCCGTCCTGGCAGAAGGCGTTCGGGGCTTCGCCCGATGAGGTGGCCGATTTGGTGAAGGCCGTGGCGGGGATTCTCGATGGGGCGGTGCTGACCCGGGAGCAGTTGGTGTCGGCGCTATTGGCGGAGCGGCGTTTCCAATCCATGGAACGTGAGCTGCGCTCGGGGTGGGGCGCGCTCCTCAAGCCGCTCGCCTGGCAGGGGGCGCTGTGTCATGGTCCGACGCAGGGTAAAACGATCACCTTCACCAACCCGGCGAGTCTCATTCCGGGCTGGGCCGGTATCCCCGAGCCCGATATCGCGGCACCCGAGACGATTACCGCCTATCTCGGCGCCTACGGCCCCGGCACCCCGGAAGCATTCGATGCCTGGCTCACCCGTGGCAGTCTCCGCAAAACCGTTGTGCGGCGCTGGTTCTCCGAACTCGGCGACCGCCTCACCGAGGTCGAAGTCGACGACCGCACCGGTTTCATCCTCACCGAACACGCCGACGAACTGGCCGCCACCGAACCGGCGCACTCGGTACGCCTGCTCGGCCCCTTCGACCAGTACGTCCTGGGGCCCGGCACCAATGACACCGCTCTACTACCCGGCGATCACCGCGCCAAAGTCAGCCGCACCGCGGGCTGGATCTCCCCGTTGGTCCTCGTGGACGGCCGGATCGCCGGTACCTGGGAGATCGATAACGGCGATCTGGCTGTCGCCATGTTCGACGACGCACCACTGCCGAAGGCAGGATTGCAGGCCGAAGTGCCCCATATCGCCCGAGCTACCGGTCAACCGGTGAACGGCGTCCGGTCGGCCTGAAGGACGGCCGCTCGGCCCGAGCCGGGGTGGCGGCCGACTCTGCACGGCGGCGCGGTCGACAAGGCGACCCGGGATTCGGAATCCGCTACGCGGCACTTGCTTCGCCGAAACCACCGCAGTCCACCCGAGGGTGATCAGCTCTCGTCGCGCGCACGATCGGCTGCTGTCGATACGCCGGAGGTCGGCCGAAATCTCGGGGGTGGACTCAGGGTTGGACCGGATGTGCTGGGGCGGTGTGGGTTTCTACGGTCAGTGCATGAGAATCGCGCCTGCCTTCACCGTCGCGCTCGCGCTGCTGGCCGTGGCCGCCTGCTCGAGCCTGGACAGCGGAGCGGGCCCCAAGGCCGTCGGCCCACCGACCACGGTATCGCCCACGCGGGTGGAGCAGGTGCGCGCCGATATCGACGCACTGGTGGGGATCGGCATCACCGGGGTGATCGCGACCCTCACCGAGAACGGGCAGACCGTCACCCTGACTTCGGGGGTAGCCGATCGTGCCACGGGGGCGACGATTCCGATGTCGCCGCCGCAGCAGGTGCGGGTCGGCAGTATCGCCAAGACCTTCATCGCCGCGATCATTCTGCAGCTCGTGGAGGAGGACCGGGTTCGGCTCGACGATCCGGTCGACACCTATCTGCCCGGCCTGCTGGTCGGAGACGGCGTGGATGGCAAGGCGATCACGGTGCGACAGCTGCTCCAACACCGCAGTGGACTACCGGAATTCAGCGATGATCCATCGGTCGACGAGTATCGCGCCGGGCTCGACGGGCGTACTTCCACACCTGCCGAGGAGGTCGAGCTGGCACTGCGGAAACCGGCCCAGTTCGCCCCGGGGACGCAATACAGGTACACCAACACCAATTACATCGTGGCCGGAATGCTGGTCGAAAAGGTCACCGGCGAAAAGTATTCCGACGAGATCACCGGCCGCGTCACAATCCCGCAGCAGCTGTCGGATACCTATCTCCCCGACACCGGCGAGCTCGATATTCGTGGTCCGCACCCGCACGGCTACGCCACCATCGACGGCGTACGCACCGATGTCACCCGAATCGAACCGTCGGTGCCGTGGGCGGCAGGCGCATTGGTGTCCACCGGTGCGGACCTCAACCGTTTCTGGGCGGCCCTGTTGGCCGGAAAGATCGTCGCCGACGCCCAACTGGAGGAAATGCTCGCGGGCGAACCGCAGGAGGAAGGCAGCCCCCTGCGCTACGGCCTGGGCGTCGGCACAATTGAACTGCCCTGCGGTGCACAGTACTTCGGCCACACCGGTGGCATTACCGGTTTCATCACCCTGTCCGGAGCCACCCGCGAGGGCCGCGCGGTCACCATCACCATGACCGAGGAAACCGAGGCAGAGGTCGACATGCTGGACCTGCTCAGCCACGCGCTCTGCCCGTGAATCCGTGAGCTGCCCATTGATTTTCGCCATGGACCGCATCCCCGCCCTCGCCGGTTTGACCGCCTATGTCGGTGGCATCGGCATCCGACCCGAACACGCGCCTGAATTCGCCCGCCGTCAACGGACCCAACTGCTCGCCACGCCGTAAACCGCCACGCCCGAGCGACTTCCATTCGACGTGAAGTGCCGCCCACGAATCATGCAGCGGATGCGTTTATGCGCCGGGTGCCAGCAGTGGTCGCAGGTACGGCTCCAAGGCGGCTGTTGTCGCGGCGCAGCCCAGGTCCAGGGCCTGTTGAATGGTGCCGGCGTCGCGGCCGATTCGGCCGATGGGCGGGGAACCCGCGGGTGGGCGGATCTGGAGGACGGCGGGGTTGGCGGCCATATCGGTTTCCTCGCGGTGCTGGATTTCGGCGCGCGCCATCCAGGCGGCGACGGTGCCGGGGGCGTGGCGGGAGAGGAAGCGGGTGACGACGCGGGATTCGAGGCGCGAAGGGGTGCTGTGCTTTTCGTCGGCGCGGCGGGTGCGCAGGACAAGCACGTGGGTCGCACCCTGGGCCAGCGCGGTACGGACGGGCACCGATTCGGACAGGCCCGCGTCGACGTAGCGGCGCTCGCCGAGCCGGATGGAGCGACCGGCCAGGATCGGCAGGCAGGTGGTGGCGCGTAGCGCCTGCTGGAGGGTCGCGACGTCGGTAATGAAGGGGCGCAGGTCGACCGCGGTGCCATCGACGGTATCGGTGGCGATGGGATGGAAGGTCACCGGGTTGGCGAGAATGGCCGGGAAATCCATGGGGACGATGCGCTCGTAGACCGAGTGCACGAGGAAGCGGGTGTCCACGACCGGTCCACCACGAAGGGCCCGAGCGGGGGAGATGACGCGGTTGATCACCGTCGGATGCCAGGCGCGGCGTGCGTTCACCGCTCGCCCGCACAGCAGCCACGCACCATTGAGCGCACCTGCCGACGCACCGTAAACGGCGTCGAAGCAGGGCGTTACGCCGAGTTCCTCGAGGGCCATCACCATGCCGTGGGAGTACGCGCCGCGCGAGGAGCCGCCCTCGATTACCAGGGCCAGGCGCGCACCGTCACTCCGCTGTCCGGGGACACTGTCGTCGAGGTGCCGCTGGGCAATGAGCTGTCCGACATCGACGGTCTCCGACACGCCATCACTCCTAGATTTGAGACATTACTCAGCATGTGTACCACGTTGTCGAATAGGGCATCGCGAGTCGACCGCAGGCCGCTCCGATTCTGCGGTCGCCGCTCTAGCGTGGCCCTATGGAACAGCGCATCAGTCTCATCACGCTGGGCGTCGCCGACCTGACCCGCGCCCGCACCTTCTACGAGAACCTCGGCTGGCGGGGACAGGAGGTCGAGGAAACGGTCTTCTTCCAGGCGGGCGGCCTCGGGCTGGTGCTGTGGAGTCGGGAGAAGCTCGCCGAGGACTGTGCGATCTCCGACCCGCGCACGGACGGATTCGGCGGCATCGCCCTGGCTCACAATGTGCGCTCACCGGCCGAGGTCGACGATCTGCTGATGACGGGGCACGCGGCCGGTGCCACCGTCACGAAGTCGGCCGCCACCACGTCGTACGGCGGTTACGCGGGCGTCTTCCTCGACCCGGACGGGCATGCGTGGGAGGTCGCCCACAACCCCGGATTCCCCCTCGCCGCCGACGGCACCCTCACGCTCCCGGACTTCGGTGCGCTCTGACAGATGCCCCGGCCCTGCTCCGTCAGAGCTCCCGCCCACAGCCACTAAGCTGCGCGAATGCGAACCGAGCCCGCGCGAAAGCTGATCGATACGGTGGCCTGGGTGCGAATCGAGGACGGCCGCATCCTGTGCGCCCGCCCGCGCGGTAAGGACATCTTCTATATCCCTGGCGGCAAACGCGAGGGCGACGAAACCGATCTGCAGACACTGCTGCGCGAGATCGAGGAGGAGTTGACGGTCGCGCTGGTGCCGGAGTCCGTCGAGCACGTCGGCACCTATGAGGCTCCGCTGCCCGATCTGGTGGTGCGGATGGCCTGCTATACCGCCGACTACACCGGAAACCTCGCGGCCAGCAGCGAGATCGACGAAATCGCCTGGTTCACCTATGCCCATCGCGATGAGGTGCCGCCGGTGGACCAACTTCTCTTCGATGACCTGGTCGCGGCCGGTCTGCTGGCGGCGTAATACCGGTCAGTAGAACAGGTTGTTGACACCTGCTCACCTCCGGTAGTGGGGACTCTGGTCAGAATCTAGAACATGTTCTACTGTGATGGGGACTACGTAACCCGCCCCGGACAGTTAGAGGAGTCCAGCACCCTATGCGTACCGAGATCTGCGATCGGTTGGGCATCGACGTCCCGATTTTCGCTTTCACCCACTGCCGCGATGTGGCCGCAGCGGTCAGCAATGCCGGCGGACTCGGCGTGCTCGGCGCGGTCGGATTCACCGCCGAACAGCTCGAGGTCGAACTCACCTGGCTCGATGAACACGTCACCGGCGTCTACGGCGTGGACCTGGTGATCCCGTCCAAGTACGAGGGCAAGGGCGTCGAAGGGCTCACCCCCGAGGAACTGGAAGCCCAACTGGCCAAACTGGTTCCGCAGGGACACCGCGACTTCGCCGAGAAGATCCTCGAAGACCACAATGTGCCGCACCTGCCCGAGGGGGAGCGCCACAACCAGCTGCTCGGCTGGACCGCCACCACCGTCGCCCCACAGATCGAGGTGATCCTGCGCCACCCCAAGGCGAAGCTGGTCGCCAACGCGCTGGGCACCCCGCCCGATGACGTGATCAAGCAGATCCAGGACTCCGGCCGCCTCATCGGCGCGCTCTGCGGTTCGGTCAAGCACGCGCTCAATCACAAGAACGCCGGACTGGATTTCGTGGTCATGCAGGGCACCGAGGGCGGCGGCCACTGCGGCGAGATCTCCTCGCTGGTGCTGTGGCCGCAGGTCATCGATGCGATCGGCGATATGCCCGCGCTCGCGGCGGGCGGTATCGGCAATGGCCGTCAGGTCGCCGCCGCCCTGGCCATGGGTGCGGCGGGCGCGTGGACCGGCTCGCTGTGGCTGACCGTCGAGGAGGCCAATGTGCCGCCCGCGCAGATGCAGACCTACATCGATGCCTCCAGCAGCGACACCGTGCGCTCGCGCTCGTGGACCGGCAAGCCCTGCCGCATGCTGAAGAACGACTGGACCGAAGCCTGGGAGGCCCCGGAGAATCCGAAGCCGCTGGGCATGCCGCTGCAGATGATGGTGGCCCTCGATGGCGTCAAGCGCGGCCATCGCTACCCGGAGGCCGCGAAGGACGTGAACTTCAATCCGGTCGGCCAGGTGGTCGGCATGATGAACAAGGTCGAGCGCTCCACCGATGTGGTGCAGCGTCTGATCGCGGAGTACCTCGAATCGTGCGAGCGACTGAACAAGCTTAATAACGCCTGATTCACAACAGGGTTCGTCGCGCCCAGGGGCTCACCTTCTCGAAGGTGTTGGGCGCAACGAGCCCTTTGTTGTGTTCGTGGCACACCCGACCGCGGCCGACCTTCGTCGAATTCAGGTACATCTCCACTGATCTCGATCCTCGCCGGGGCACACTGGGTAGGAAGCCCCGAGTCGCCGTCTGCCCCGAGCAGCGTCCTCGATAGAGTGGCGATGTGAGAACCGTCTCGGAACAGACCGTGCGGCTTGCTGTTTGGGACGAGGGATTGCGACGGTGGTCGGAACATGCTGAAGAAGAAACCGTCACGCGCGCGGAAACTCCTCCTGCCCTTGGCTATTGCCGTGCTACTCGCGGTACTGAGCATCGTGCTGACCACGTTCGATGCGTCGGACACACCGACCAGCACGGTCCCCGGCGATCAGCTCGCGGCGGCGCGTACACGACTGGAAGCACTGCCTGTGAAGAACTGGGCATCCAAAGACGGTTACTCCCGTGACCAGTTCGGTCCGGCGTGGACCGACAATGTGAGCGTCGAACTCGGAAACAACGGCTGCGATACCCGCAATGACATTTTGCAGCGGGATCTGCGCGACGAGAAGCTGGAAAGCGGTGGCTGCAAGGTTCTCAGCGGCACACTTGTCGATCCGTACACCGGCAAGACCATTACCTTCAAACAGGGCCGCGAGACCAGTGCCGCCGTGCAGATCGATCACATTGTGGCGCTGAGCAATGCGTGGCTCACCGGGGCACAGCAACTCACCCCCGAGCAACGCCGCAACCTCGCCAACGATCCGCGGAACCTGGTGGCCGTGGACGGGCCGACGAATCAGGGTAAGGGCGATTCCGATGCGGGGGCGTGGCTGCCGCCGCGCAAGGAGTACCACTGCCTCTATGTGGCGAAGCAGATCGAGGTGAAAGCCGCCTACAACCTGTGGGTCACCCGCGCCGAACACGACAATATGACCAAGGTGCTCAACGGTTGCGGGGAGAGCGACCCGACCTCGGCAGCACCGACGACCACGGCACCGCCGACGAATGTGTCCTACAAGAACTGCGACGAGGTGCGGGCCGCCGGTGCCGCGCCGCTGCGTCGCGGACAGCCCGGATACCGGCCCCAGCTCGACGGCAACGGCGACGGCGTCGCCTGCGAATAGTTCGGTCGCGCGCCGCGGATTACTCAGTCACCCACGGTGGTTCGCAGCGCTTCGGCGCGCTGCTTGACAGCGTCGGTCATATCGAAGAACCCGCGGCGCAGCGCACCACCGAGCAGACCGTTGACGACGGGGCTCAGCCAGCCCTCGAGCGCGAAGTGGGAGTCGTAGCGGCAGCGGTCCGCGCCGAGCGGGGTCACGGTGTGCGACCGCTCGCTGTGCAGGGTGCCCAGCGGTACCGGCTTCATGCGGTAGCTGAATTCCCGTCCGGGCGTGTGCGAGTGCATGAACTCGCGCTGCTTCTTCGGGCTGGGTCCGATGAGCCGCACCGTCATATCGATGGGTGTCCCCGGTTCCAAGGTGGTCTTGCAGGCGATGCAGAAGGGGTTCCACTCGCCGTAGCGATCCACGTCGGTGAGTACCTGCCAGACCAATTCGGCGGGTGCGTCGACCTCGACGCTCTTGTCGATGATCAGTGCCATGGGCGAACAATAGCAATAGACTGAAACGTGTTCTACTGACGTACCCCCTGGCCCATTCTGGGTATCAGGCTCATCGTCTACGGCGTGCTACCGGCGAGCCCGTGGGTGTGACGCTATCGCTACGGCCCGAAGCGGTTACGTTCCACGGCTACCGTCGAAAGGGTGACCCTCGCCGATCGCTATCCGATCCTGCACGCCCCGAGTCGATGGGAGTGGGGTGGATTGGATGTGCCGTTCTCCACCGATCCACCGCCGGATGAACTGATCACCAATATTCACGTCGTGTGTTTTGTCGACGATCGGATTGTGCTGTGCCGCGATGATCGGGATGCGTGGCTGGTGCCGGGCGGAACGCGCGAGGCCGGGGAAGCCATCGAGGACTGTGTGATTCGCGAGCTTCGGGAGGAAGCGGGCGCACGGTTGGCAGGGCCGCTGCGATGGCTGGGGGCGCACTACGCGACGAGTGACCGGCCTACCCCGTATCGGGAGTGGCAGCCGCATCCACACAAGGCGTGGCTGTGGTGCAGCGCCGAGGTGGTGTTGGGCGGCGCGCCCACCAATCCCGATGACGCCGAACAGATTCTGGAAGTACGGGCCTGGCCGTTCGATGAGGCGATTCGGTTGGCCGCGACGGACGGGGCGCATATGGCCGAGCTACTCGGGCTCGCGGCGGAGTTGCGCGGCGCGGGATAGCCGACAGCGATCACCGAGCCGCCATCTCGCTCAGCGGGGAGCCCGAGGCGTGCGGCGGTTACCGGGGCTCAGCCTGCGGGATCGGCGCGCCGGGTGTTATGTCCGGTTCTGTAGCGGCCCGGCGGGGGGAGACCGCCGTATCGATGAGGCGGCGGGTGGCGCGCTCGACACGATCGGTGTCGCGGGTGATCCACCAGTCCTGAATGAGGCCGCGCATGCCCGAGACCAGCAGGGTGGCCGCGGATTCCGGATCGTCGAGGGTGGGGTCGATGCGGGCGAGCGCCTCACTCAGGGATGTCACGACCACGCGGACGGCCGCGACCGCGTAGTCGCGGAAGGGGCTGTCGGGTACGCAGGCCGCACCGAGCACCTGGAGCAGTACACGCAAGCTGGTGGCCGCCCCGCCGCTGGTATTGAGCTCGAAAGCGCTGTTCAGGCGGGTACGCAGGGTTTCTCGGTCGTCGACGTCGGCGAAGAGTGCGCCGATATCGGGCCGCAGGGTTTCCAGGGCGGCCACCAGCATGGCCTCCTTGGTGCCGAAGTAGTGAATGAGCATGCGGGAACTGGTGCCCAGGTACTCGGCCAACGGGCGCAGCGACAGCTCCATGAGGCCGTATTCGGCGATGTAGGAGATGACGCCGGAGAGCAGGTCGGCGCGGCGGACGTGGTCGAGGGGGCGGGGCACGGTTTGACTGTAGCGGACGCTACAGGTATCCATGACCCCATGGGTGTAACAAGTGCTTCAGAAACTCGGGGCGGTGTGGTGGTCACCGCCATGGCCGCCACCACCTGCCTGGGCCCCGACCTCGACACCACCTGGGCACGACTGCTCGACGGCGATAGCGGAATCGGTGCGCTGACAGATGAATTCGTCACCGCCTACGACCTCCCGGTGCGCATCGGCGGCCGATTGACCGCACCGCCGGGCGAGCACCTCACACGTATCGAGCAGCGGCGAATGTCATTCGTGCAGCAGTTGGCCCTGATGCTGGGACGACAGGTCTGGGCCGGAGCCGGTACTCCCGAGGTGGAATCCGAGCGGCTCGCGGTAGCGGTCGGCACCGGGCTCGGTGGTGGCGACGCACTGGTCGATGCCGTGGACCGTATGCGGGCGGGCGGCTATCGCAAAGTTCCACCGATGACGGTTCCCATGGTCATGCCCAATGGCGCCGCCGCCGCCATCGGCTTGGAGGTCGGCGCGAAAGCCGGTGTCTACGCGCCAGTTTCGGCCTGCGCCTCGGGCGCGGAAGCCATTGCCCACGCCTGGCGGCTCATCACCACCGGCGAGGCCGATGTGGTCGTGGCCGGTGGCGTCGAGGGCCATATCGACGCCGTCCCCATTGCCAGCTTCGCCATGATGCGCGCCATGAGCACCCGCAATGCCGAACCCGCCCGCGCCTCGCGCCCCTTCGACCGTGATCGTGACGGCTTCGTCTTCGGCGAGGCGGGCGCGATGCTGGTCCTCGAATCCGAAGCCCACGCGAAAGCCCGTGGCGCACAGGTGCACGGCCGCATTCTGGGTGCGGGCATCACCTCCGACGGCTACCACATCACGGGCACCGCACCCGACGGCGACGGTGCGGCCCGAGCGATGCGCAAAGCCATCCGCGCCGCCGGTCTCACCCCCGCCGACATCGCCCATATCAATGCCCACGCCACCTCGACCCCGATCGGCGATGCCTCCGAGGCCAAGGCGATCGAGGCCGTCACCCCGAATGCTTCGGTTTACGCTCCGAAGTCGGCCCTGGGCCACTCCATCGGCGCGGTGGGCGCACTCGAAGCCATCCTCACCCTCCGCACACTGAGCGACCAGATCATCCCTCCCACACTGAACTACGAGAATCCGGACCCCGACACCGCCCTGGATGTCGTCGCCGATAAACCCCGCGAACAGTCCCCGGACTACGCCCTGAGCAACTCGTTCGGCTTCGGCGGTCACAACGTCACCCTGGCCATCGGCCGTCGCTGACAATCCAGAAGCGGCGCGTCATTGCCAAATTAGTACGTGCATGCATATCATCTCATCGTGCTTATCAATTCGGTGAACCCTGAACCACCTCCCGCGGACGACCTGGTACTGATGCCATGGAAACCCGGCCCGCGCCATGACATCTCGGGTCCGGTCTTCGTCGCGGTAACGGACTTCCTCGCCGGATCCGATGCCGACGTCCAACGTATTTTCGAGCTCGGATTGGAATTGGAACGCACCTGGCCGGTGATGCACGGCGCGGTGGGCCTGTGGTTGTGGGGCAAACCCTCGCAGCTGCGCGGCGGGTCCATCTCGGTATGGGAAACCGAAGCCGATATGCGGCGTTTCGTCCGCTGGCCGGTACATGCCGAGATCATGCGGGCCTGGGTACGCCGAGTCGGAGTCGTCTCCGATTCCTGGCACGCCGCCCGGTTCGACAGTGCCGCGGTACTGACGCAGGCCCGCCGCACTATCGACCGGCCACATCGCGACGCCGCATGACCTGATCCGGTGACCTAATCCTTGTGCGCCAGCCCGAATACCCGCGTCGCGTTGCCATGGAGGTAGAGCTCGCGGGTTTCGGCGTCCAACCCCAGATCGTCGAGCCCCTCGAGAGCGCTGGCGTGGCCGATCATCGGATAGTTGGTGCCGAACAGAACCTTGCGGCGCCCGGATCCGGATTTCATGTAAGCAATCAGTTCGCCGGGAATCCGGCGGCTGGTGTACGCCGAGGTGTCGATGTAGACGTTCTCGTGTTTGCGGGCGACCGCGACCATTTCCTCGGTCCAGGGATAGCCGATATGCCCTGCGACAATGGTCAATTCGGGAAAGTCGAGAGCGACCTGATCGATGTAGGGGATCGGGCGTCCGGTCTCCGACGGTCGCAGGGGCCCGGTGTGCCCCACCTGGGTGCAGAACGGGACACCGAGGTCAATGCAGGTGGCGTAGAGCGGGTAGTACCGGCGATCGGTCGGCGCGGCCTCCCACAGCCAGGGCACCACACGCAGGCCCTTGAACCCGAGGTCGCCGATACACCGGCGCAATTCACGTACCGCCCGCATCGGCTGGGCCAGATCAACGGCCGCCAACCCCGCGAACCGTCCCGGATGCGCTCGAACCCATTCGGCTACTTCATCATTGGAGATCATCGCCCCTTCCCGCGGCCCGTGCCAGGCACTGAGCAGGCCGAACCCCACCTCGGCCTGATCCATCGCGGCGAGGGTCAGCTCGATCGGCAACTCCGCACTCAGCGCCTGCTGCCCGGTCCAGCGCCGCAACGAATCGAACATCTCATGCTGGGAGAACCGCACGGTGGGATGCTGCATCCAGACATCGATGGTCATATGAACTCCTTCTCATCCCGGATCCGAGGAACCCGTCATGAGTCGATGGTCCACCGAAAGCTCGGGGGAGCGTGTCGGTTTGGCCCCAGAAGGGGTTCCGGTCAGCGCTCAAGGCATCTCGTCGATGATCGTGGTGGCGTCCAAGGCGGTGAGAACCGTGCTCCGATTGGTGGTGACCGGCCAGCGACGTCGAGTTGCCTCCACGACAGCTTGCGCAGCTGCCAGGTCCGCCCCCTGCGGGGTGGATGCCGCGGCGAGAATGACCCCGCATCGCTGTGCCGTGTCTGCGTCCAGCTCGGCAACGACGGTTTGCGGCAACCCCAGCAACACCTCCAGGATGTCCAGCCCCTCGGTCGAGACGCGCCCGGAGCGGGCCTCAGCGAGAACCGCTGCCGGAATGACGATGACATCACCGGTATGGAGAGCCGTCCAGACAACCGCTTCTGGATAGGGGTGACGACGGCATGCGCCGACAACTCCCGGAACGTCGAGAACGACGCCGCCGACAATCACGCGACCGCGTTGGTGTCGAGCGGCGCCAGACCGCGCGCTGCCCTGGCGCGGTTGATCAGCTCGACCGAAGGACGGCCTCCAATTGCGTTTTCCCAGACAGCAATTGCTTCGTCGCTGCGCATCCGTTGCTCAACAGCCTCGGCGACATAGCGGGAGACGGAGTCGATTTCTCCGTCCCTGGCCCATTGAGTGAGTCTGTCAGCGACCTCTTCGGCCACGGTGATCGTCACTTTTCGGGTCTTGCGGACTCTGCCGGGCATACCGGAAGCATATCGAGGGCATACCGAATCAGCTGCCCGATTCGTGGATAATCGGCGTCCCCGAATCAGCGACGCCGGTCGGTGTCCGCAGCGGCGTAGGGGCGGCCGCAGGTGCCGAGTTCCACTGACGCAGTTGGCAATGCTGTTGAAAGTAGGCCGCGGTGTCGAAGACTATGCCGCCGAGAGTGGCGTCGGTGACGAGACCGGAATCCGGGCGATCATGCCGCGCCGACGTGGTCGCCGTCGGCCTCCTCGTCGGATAGGGGCGGCAGGCCTCGAACCGCGCGCGCTTTGTTGATCATGTCGAGCGGTGGGCGGCCGCCGAACACCTCCTCGATCCGAGCGAGGGATTCGGTGCGGTCCACGCGGGCCCGCACGGACTCCGCGACGAAGGCGGACACCGACTCGATGCGGCCGCTGCCGCGCCAGCGATCGAGGGTGGTCGCGACCTCCTCGGGCATCGTCACGGTGATCCTGCGGGTGCGGCGCTCTCTCGCCATACCCGAATGGTAGGCGGGTATGGCCCGTGGCGCGTCGATCGGTGTTCGATACGGTTGCGGATGCGCCCGCGGATGCGGGCAGGCCCGGACTTCTCGCAGCCCCGACCGGTGACACTGTGGACTGCACGTCACGGGCCGCCGGATCGAGATAGAGGTGAGGGCCACGGATGGATGAAAATTCGATCGCGTGGGTCGAAGGTGCGCTGGTCACCATCGATCAGCGCGCACTGCCGCACGAGCTGCGGGAGCTGCGGATCACGACGGTCGACGACCTCATCGACGCGATCACCGCCCTCGCGATTCGCGGAGCTCCGGCCATCGGTGTGTCCGGCGCGTTCGGTGTGGTGATCGCCGCGCTCACGCACAGCACCGCCGGAGTGGTCGATACCGAACGGGTGACCGCCGAGGCGCACCGTATCGCCGATGCCCGGCCGACCGCGGTCAATCTGGCCTGGGGTGTGCGGCGCACGCTCGCGAAGTTGCCGCAGGGGGTGCAGGCCATGCTCGATGAGGCCCTGGAGATGCTGGCCGAGGACGGCCGGGTGAATCTGGCCGCCGCCACCCACGCCGCCGATCTGGTGCAGCGCCTGTGCCCGGCTCGGCCGCTGCGTATTCTGACGCACTGCAATACCGGCCGCCTGGCCACCACGGCGGTCGGCACCGCCCTCGGCGCGCTCAACGTCCTACATCAGCGCGGCGCGCTGGCGGAAGTCATCGTCGACGAGACCCGACCCCTGCTACAGGGCGCCCGCCTGACCGCGTGGGAGCTGACCGAGGCCGGAATCCCGCACCGGCTCACCATTGATTCGGCCGCCGCGTGGGCCATGGCCACCGAGGAGGTGGATGCGGTAATCGTTGGCGCGGACCGGATTACCGCCGACGGCTCGGTCGCCAACAAGATCGGCACCTACATGCTGGCCCTCGCGGCGCGGCACCACGGTATTCCGTTCATTGTGGTCGCCCCCGAATCCACCCGTGATATCGCGACCGCCTCCGGCCGCGACATCGTCGTGGAACAGCGCGGCGCGCACGAGGTCACCGGATTCGGCAGTGTGGCAACGGCTCTCGACGGGACCCGGACCTTCAACCCCGCCTTCGATGTCACTCCGCCGGAACTGGTGACCGCCGTGGTCACCGAATTCGGTGTGCTGGAGTCGCCGGGTGAAGCGCGCACCGCCGCCGACGCCCAGACTCAGCGGATGTACCGAGAACCTCCGGCCGCCAATACGAATGGTTCCGGCCTACAGCGGGCTCCGGAGGTGACGAAGGGCGGGCTGCCCAAGCGCGGCAGCTCGGCATCCTCGGAGGTGACCAGCGGTGACCTGCCCAAGCGAGGCGCCACCGAATCCGACGCACTCACCAATGGTGCGCGGCCCAGCAGCGGCAGCGCCTGGGAGCCCGAGCCCGGTACCGGCTCCTTCTTCGATCCGCCCGCCCCCGATACCACCACCGACGAATACCTGGCCGCCCTCACCCGTTCGGTCACCGAGCTGACCCAGGGCCAGCCGAAGGCCGCCGGCGCGGGGCGCGATATCGCGGCCATCGCACGCGGCCTGTACGCCAAGGGTTGGATGCCGGGCACGGCGGGCAATATCTCGGTGCGCGAAGGCCATATCGCCATCGTCACCGCGAGCGGTATGTCCAAAGGCGAGCTCACCGAGAACGATATGGTGCTGGTCCGGGTCGCGGATTCCGCGCCGATCGCGGCCGCCCGGCGCAAGCCCTCGGCGGAGACCACCATCCACACCGCCGTCTACCGCGCTGCCGCCTCCGCTGCCGTCGTCCATGTACATCCGCCGCACGCCACCGCGCTGTCCGTCGGCGCGACCGATGTGACCGTGCGCTTCTCCGGATTCGAGCTGATCAAGGGTCTGGGCGGAAACAGCCCGCACACCATCGACATTCCGGTCTTCCGCAATCACGCCGATGTCCCGACGATCGGCACGGATATCGAGCGCTACCTGACCGACCATCCGGATGCCCCACCGGTGCTGTTCATTGCCGGACACGGCATTACCGCCTGGGGCGAGACCCTCGCACAGGCGCGCGACCGGGCGGAATGTCTGGAGGCCCTGTGTGAACTGGTGACATTGACCGGTCGCCGCGACATCACCGTGGGCGACCATGGTTTCGAGGAGGATTCCCAATGACTCTGCTACAGGTGATGGCCGATTCCGCCGCCGGTGCGGTGAGGCTGCGCACCACCGACGATGCCGTGATCGCCGCCGAACTCGCCGAGCGCGGCATTACCTTCGAGCGCTGGCCGCTCATGGCCGGGCTCAGCGGCGCGACACCCACCGAGGATATCCTGGCCGAATACGCCGACCGCATTGCCGAACTCAATGCCGACGGCCGCTTCAAGCACATCGACGTGGCCCGCATCCATCCGGACGAATCCGATCCGGAATGGCCCGCCAAGGCCGAGGCGGCGCGCACCAAATTCCTCGACGAGCACCGGCACGCCGAGGACGAGGTCCGCTTCTTCGTCACCGGTCGAGGCTGCTTCTATCTGCACCTGGGCGATGAGGTCCTCGCAACCGTCTGCACCGCAGGCGATCTCGTCTCGGTCCCCGCGGGCACGCTGCACTGGTTCGATATGGGTACCCGCCCCGAATTCGTGGCCGTTCGATTCTTCGAGGAGGAAGACGGCTGGGTCGGCGATTTCACCGGCGACCAGATCTCGAGCGGTTTCCCCACCCTCGACCAATTGCTGGCCGGGTGAGCGGATCCGGCTCGGAGAACACAGCCCGCGCGACCGCGCAGGGCCCACTCATACGAGATTGGACACCGCATGATCGCCGCCGTCGTTCTCGATATCGAAGGCACCACCAGTCCGACCAGCTCGGTGCGGGAGGACCTGTACGGGTACACCCGCGACCGACTGCCGGACTGGCTGGCCGAAAACCAGGGCGGAGCAGCGGATTCCATTATCGAGGCGACCCGCGAGCTGGCGGATCGCCCCGAGGCCGGCCCGGCGGAGGTGGCCGTCATCCTCATCGAATGGCTCAATACCGATGTGAAGGCCGAACCGTTGAAGGCCGCGCAGGGCATTATTTGCGCCGAGGGCTTCCGACAGGGCGCGCTGCACGGCGAGTTCTTCGCGGATGTGGCACCCGCACTGCGGGAATGGCAGTCGGAGGGCCTGGAACTCTACATCTACTCGTCCGGTTCGGTACGCAATCAGCAGGATTGGTTCGAGTTCGCGCGCGGCGGCGACCTGTCACCGCTCATCAACGGGTATTTCGACCTGTCCAGCGCCGGACCGAAGCGGGAGCCCTCGTCGTACAACAAGATCGCCAGCGCGATCGGCGTTGCGGCCGAACGCATTCTGTTCCTGTCCGACCATCCCGACGAGCTCGATGCCGCGGTGGCGGCGGGCTGGTTGGTGGTGGGTGTCTGTCGAATTGGAGAGCCTTGCAGCCCTCGGCCGCCACACCGTTGGGTGGAGGGTTTCGCTGACGTATTGATCTGAAGTGGAACTTTGCGAATCATTCTCACGTGTGGCCCACCCGGAATCCGGGTGGGCCACACGTTTTCACGATCGTCGACGGGCTGCGGCGTCAGCCGCTCACCTTGGCGGTGGAAGCGCGCTCGATCAGGTACTGCACCAGGGTCATGAGCACATTCTTGGTCGAGGTGCGATCGCGGGCGTCGCACAGCATGACCGGCAGGCGTGGGTCCAAGTCCAGGGCATCGCGGACCTCGTCGGCGGTATAGCGTGGGGCGCCGTCGAAGCAGTTCACCGCCACCGTGAATGCCAGTCCGCGCCGTTCGAAGAAATCGATCGCGGCGAAGGACGAGTCGAGGCGGCGGGTGTCGGCCAAAACGACGGCACCCAGTGCACCACGCGCCAATTCGTCCCACAGGAACCAGAAGCGGTCCTGTCCGGGGGTGCCGAACAGGTACAGCACCAGGCTGGGATCGATAGTGATACGGCCGAAGTCCAGGGCCACCGTGGTGGTGGTCTTGCCTTCCACACCGCGCATATCGTCCACGCCACTGCTGAGTTCGGTAATCAGTTCTTCGGTGCGCAGGGGCGCCACCTCACTGATCGCCGACACCATGGTCGTCTTGCCGACGCCGAAGCCGCCAGCGATGAGAATCTTGACCGAGGACGCCAATTGGCGATTCTCGGCCCGATCAAAGGTTTCGGATGCCATCGAGTACAGCTCGCAATACGTTGAGGTCGCCGGGACCGGTCTCGGCGGAGACCGGCGCCCGAAAGTTGAGGTTCCCGTCGGAGATGAGGTCTCCGACGAGTATCTTCGTCACCGCCAGCGGCAGCCGCAGGGAAGCCGACACTTCGGCCACCGACAGCGGAAGCTGGCACAGGCGAACAATTTCCGCGTACTCAGGTTCGACGCGCCGCAATACCGGTGCCCCGAAGGGGGCGTGGATGACGGTGAGCATGTCCAGGTCGTGCGCCGCGCCCATGGTCCGGCCTCCCGTCCGGGCATATGGGCGCACGAGCGGACCTGCCGCATCATCGAACCATTGTTCCCCCGGCCGCGGCATCATGACAGTCGGGGGTTTCCTTGTCCCGCTAAGCCTTGCCGCGGGGTGGTGGACAGATAGCTACCGACGCGTTGCACGGTCAGGTTCATCTCATAGGCGACCATGCCCAGATTGGCCTGTTCGGTGGCCTGCAACGCCAGGCAGGCGTGGCTACCGGCAGCGGTGACGAACAGCACCGCCCGGTCCAGTTCGATGACCGCCTGGCGAACTCCGCCGCCGTCGAATCTATTGCCGGCGCTGCGTGCCAGACCGTAGAGGGTGGAAGACATGGCGCCGAAATGTTCGGCGTCCTCGCGGCTCATGGCGGTGGAACGCCCCAGCAGCAGTCCGTCGGTGGAATGCACCACCGCGTGACGGACGCCCGCGAGTCGATCGACCAAATCATCGAGTAGCCAGTTGAGATCACCAGCGTTGGAGGTGGTCACCGTCGCCTTCCTGTCGGTCCGGGGTTGGGGTGGATGACGGCCCGAACGCATCGAAACCGGCCCGACGGCCCTGCCTGGTTCCGTTCTCGATGGCGGACATCAGGTCTCGGGCCTGCTCGGCGGTGGGCAACGGACGCTCCGACGGCGCCACCGGTTCGGTGGCAGCCGGAGCATTCGCCAATTCCGGTGCGAGACTTGCCTGTCGGCGCCGACGCGGGAGCGCTGGCCGAGCATCGGAGCCAGTGTACTGGGCGCGCCCGAATTCGCGGGCGGTATGTCCGATCTCAGAGAAACGTTCTGGTCGCGGCGGCACCACCGGCGGCCGCGTCGGATTGGTCGGCGGTTCGAAAGCCCCCGTGGCCTCGAAAGATGATGCGGTGTCGGAGGACGCCGTCGAGTCGGACGCCGAGGTGGAGCCGAACGATGAACCCGGACCGAAGGGGGTCGCGGAGCCGAACGAGGGCGTGGGATCGTCCTGGGGCGCCGGTGCGACGGGTTCGGAGGTCATCTCGGGCCTCGGCGGTTCGAGTTCCAGTCGCGAGGGTGCTGGTTCGACGGGTTGCGGTGCCGGCTCGGCGATCCGGGTGATCGAGGGCCCCGCGGGTTGCCGGGTCACCAGGGGGATCTCGCCGGTTCCGGGATTCGCGACGGTGAGGCTGGACGGCACCAGCACGATCGCCCGAACACCGCCGTAGTCGGATTCGGTGAGCCGCACCGAGATACCGTGGCGCACCGCCAGCTGCGCGACCACGAACAAGCCCAGGCGCGAATCCTCCGACAGCGTATTCACACCGAAATCCGGGGGATTGCGCAACATCTCGTTGAGTCGGACATGCTCGGACTCCGGCATACCCATGCCCTGGTCGAGAACCTCGAGCGCCAGCCCCTTACCGACCACATTGGCGCGCACCTCCACCTGCGACTGCGGCGGGGAGAACGACGCGGCATTGTCGACGAGTTCGGCGAGCAGGTGCACGAGGTCGGCGACCACCGTTCCCACCACGCCGATCTCGGGCATCCGGGCGATCTTCACGCGGGTGTAGTCGAGTGTTTCGCCGACGGCACTGCGCACCACCTCGACCAGCGCCACCGGCTGTCGCCACTGCCGTCCGGGCTGACCGCCAGCGAGGATGATCAGGTTCTCGGCATTGCGGCGTTCGCGGGTGGCCAGGTGATCGAGCCGGAAGAAGGTCTCGAGCAGCGTCGGATCCTCCTGGCGGGCTTCGGCTTCGTCGAGAATCTCGAGCTGGCGGTGCACCACCACCTGGCTGCGGTGGGCGATATTGAGGAAGACCGCCTTCACGCCTTCCCGGGTGCGGGCCTCGGTGACCGCCGCTGTGACCGCGGCCCCGTGCGCGTGGGTGAAGGCCTTGGCGACCTGGCCGATCTCATCGTGACCGAAGTCGAGGGTGGCCACCTCGGCCGCCGGATCGACCGGCTTACCGTCACGCAGCTTCTGCATGATCTCCGGCAGTCCCTCGTCGGCGAGGGCGAAGGTCTGGTCACGAAGTCGCTTGAGCCGCCCGATGATCCGGTTCGCCATAAGCAGCGCGACCACGAAGGCGGCCGAGGACAGCAGCAGCACACCCGCGCCACCGAGTAGCGAATCGCGCGCCTTTTCCTGGCCGACGTCCATGGCGAGACTATTAGCGCTGCGGCTCTGCGCATCCCAGATGTCGGACAGGACCGCGGCGACCTCCGCTACAGCGGCCTGCCAATCCTCGGTGTTCATCGGAAGCGGCGTCAGGGCGGGGGCTTTGGCATCGGTTCTCGCGCCGCCGGTCTCTACCGAGGACAGGACGGCGCGCTCCAGGAGTGCGTTCTCCATGGCCTGCAGGTTCTGCCAGGCGGGGCTGGCGATCAGCTTCTTCGCGACCTCGGCCTGCTCCGGATGTTGGTCTCCGGTGACGATTTGGACGGTGACGCGGTAGAAGCCGATGAGCTTTACGTATTCGGCGGCCAGTTCGGCCGGCAATCCGGATTCATTGGCCAGAGCCGCACCCAGGGCATTGGCACGGGTCAGACATTCCAGCGCCAGGAGCGTCTGTACTGATTCCGACAGCTCCGCGGAAACCGCGGCGTTCGGAGCGTCGTCCTGCACGATGCGGGTACCGACGAGCACCACATCGGGTAGTCGGCTGTAGAAGGTGTAGGCATCGGTGATCGGGAGCTGACCGGCGTCCACGCCCGCGCGCACGGCGAGCAGCTGCTGTTTGAGCATGAGGAAGCCGCCGACATCGCCCTGGATCTCATCGGAGCCGAGATCTTTCACCCTGGTTTCGGTGGGCAGCATGAGCTGGAAGGCGTTGTCCAGGCGCAGGCGTGCCGTGGCGAGCGCACTGCGATCGGTTTGCGCACCGGCATAGAGCCACAGCGTTGCTTGCCGTTCCTCCTGAATGGCCCTCAGCATCTCCTGCACCGGTTCGATGCCGTCGATCATCTGCGCCGCCCAGTCTTCGGCGTGATTGCCGGTCGACACCAAATACCCGGCCGTTCCCACACCGACCCCGAGCAGCGCCGCACTCGGGACGAGTGCGATCGCCAGGATGCGGGTTCGGACGCCGAGCCTCGCTCTGAACATCCGCACAACCTAACGGGACGTACATCACACCCGTCACGCGGGTCCCGTTGAGCGGGAACCGATTAGACATCGATAGTTATGTGTGATTCCGCATGATTACTGGTCACCGACGTTTTGACCCACTGCTCCTATTGGCAACTGGGGCAGCAGGATTCCGGTTCCTTGGTCGCCGGGGTGGCGCAGCAGAGGTCGCCCCGCCAGGCGTTCACGCCTTCCCTGACGGCGAACGCGGCGATAATGAGGGCGGCCACCGGGTCGACCCAGGACCAGTCGGTGAGGGCGTGTACGAGCAGGCCCACCAGCAGGACCGCCGACAGGTAGGAGCAGAGCAGGGTCTGTTTGGAGTCGGCGACGGCGGAGCGGGAGCCGAGTTCCTGGCCGGTGCGGCGCTGGACGAATGAGAGCATCGGCATGATGGCGAGACTGGTTGCCGCCAGCGCGATTCCAATGGGGGAGGGGCGGGATTCGCCGGTACCGAGCAATGCTCGGATGGCGTCGAATCCGACGTAGGCGGCGAGGCCGAAGAACGAGAAGGCGATAACGCGCAGGGCCACCCGCTCCCGCGCCTGCGGATCGCGACCGGCGAACTGCCAGGCGACCGCGACGGCCGAGGACACCTCGATCACCGAATCGAGGCCGAACCCGATGAGCGCTATCGACGAGGCGCGAATGCCCTCCGATAAGCCGATGATCGCTTCCACCACGTTGTAGGTGATGGTCAGCGCCACCAGGAGTCGAATCCGCCGCTCCAGCAGCGCCCGACGGGTCGGGTCGGGCGAGCGGGTAATGAGTGGCAGGGCCATTAGCAGCAGTCCTCGGTGTCGGCGGACGGGCAGCAAGCGGGATCCACGGCCAGCACCAGGCCGATTAGATCGTCCAGAGCATGACCGATGCGGGCGTCGGCCAGCTCGTACCGGCTGCGCCGCCCCTCCGGAACCGCGACCACCAGACCGCAACCGCGCAGGCACGCAAGGTGATTCGACAGGATCTGCCGGGACACGCCGATGTCATCGGCCAACTGCGACGGGTAACTCGCACCTGCCCTGAGTGCCAACAGGATTCGGGTGCGGGTCGAGTCGGAGAGCGCGTGACCGAAGCGAGCCAGCCCATCGCTGTGCGTGAGAGTGTCCACGCACAGATAGTACATCGGTTTCTGTATTCAGAAACCGCTGAATTATTTCTCCCGGGGTGAATCCGCCTCCAGACGCGGTCCGGCCCCGCTTCCCGAGGGGGAGCGGGGCCGGATTGTCTGCGTGGTCGGCTCAGGCGGCGGGACGATGGGCCACGGTGGCCAGTAGCCGCAGCGCATCGGCCAGGTCGACGACCATCCCGGAATGTTCGGCCGCCAGCCCCATTTCGATGTACTGGCGAATCAACTCCGACTGGGTAATACCCTTCGCCCGTGCGGTCGCCTTCAACCGCTCATCGGTTTCGACGGACCATTTCACCGATCGCTTCACCGGTATCCCGTCGGCGGGCTTATCCGCCGGAGTGTGCGGCGGCAGGTCCGCGGGGATCGGAGCGTCGGGATGGAACTCGACCGACTCGGCCCACTTCGCGAAGTCCGCTGCGGTACGTGGTAGCTCATTGGTCATAGCTCGTCCTCCCATTCGGCGTAGGCCCTCGACTGCTCCGGCGTCATATCGGTGACGGCGACGATTTCGTAGTCGTTGATCGCGGTGTCCTCGTCGTCCACGGTCGGTAACCGCCGCAGCCAGACGATGATCGGGCGACCGGTCCGGGTACGTCCCCAGAATGTCAACGACGCCACGCCTCCACCGGCAGCGGGAACGACCCTCTTACGAGCGCCGTACACGATGTCCGCGATATCGGCGGGCGTGAGTTTCAACTCCGCCAGGATTGCCAACGCGATCGGTATCCAGTTATAACTCATTCTCCCTTCACGGTACCACGCGTGAGGTACCGCCGATTGTGAAGGCATTCCATGCCTGAGCTAACCTGTGCCCAGTGTTCTTGATCCAGATTGCCGCTGAGCGGGTACCGAGCCGGATGCTGTCGTTCTTCGTGCGGCACGCGGAGCTGCTGAAGTTCCTGACCGTCGGCGGCCTCGCCTTCATCACCACCTCGGTCCTGTTCTTCGGCCTGAAGTGGACGGTGCTGGACGAGAAGCCGGTCACCGCGAACGTGATCGCGGTCTTGGTCGCGACAGTGCTGTCCTACATACTGAACCGGGAGTGGGCGTTCACCGCCCGGGGCGGACGCGAACGCCGACACGAAGCCGCACTGTTCTTCCTCGTAGCCGGTATCGGAATGGTGATCAACCAGCTGCCGTTGGCGGTATCGAGTTACGTACTCGGATTCCGCACACCGAACGTGTCACTCCTCGCGGAAAACATCGCCGATTTCATCAGCGCATCCATTATCGGAACGCTGCTCGCGACGGTGTTCCGCTGGTGGGCGATGCGCCGGTTCGTGTTCCCGCATGCGGTGGTTCCGGATCTGGAGCGGGCCGAGGCAGTCCAGTAGGACCGGCGGTACACCCAGCTCACTCGTCACCGTCGCACCTGAATGCTGCACGGCACGAATGATGAGTGTCGTTGGCGCGGTGCGGGGGAACGCCCGCGCCGTGCCCCTGCGCTAACCTCGGCAACCGTGCCTTTCCCCTCGATCGACCCGTACGCCGACGGTCTGCTCGAGGTCGGCGACCGAAACCAGGTGTACTGGTGCGCCAGCGGCAATCCCGCCGGTCGACCGGCGCTGGTGGTGCACGGCGGGCCGGGCAGTGGGAGCAGCCCGCGAGCGCGGAAAGCGTTCGATCCGAACGTTTTTCGGATTGTGCAGTTCGATCAGCGCGGTTGTGGGCGCAGCATGCCCAGCGCCGCCGATCCGGATACCGACATGGTGGTGAACACCACCGGGCACCTGATCGCCGATATGGAGCGGCTGCGTACCCACCTGGGCATCGACCGCTGGTTGCTGTACGGCGGATCCTGGGGTTCGACACTCATCCTCGCCTACGCCGAGCGGTACCCGGAGCGGGTCACCGGGATCGTGCTGGTCGGAGTCACCAGCACCCGCCGCCGCGAGATCGACTGGCTCTACCGGGGACTCGCCCGGCTGCTGCCCGCCGAGTGGGCGCGGTTCCGGTCCGTGCTGCCCGGCGACGGCGACCTGGTCGAGGGCTACCGGCGGCTGCTGGAACAGCCGGACCCGGCGGTGCGCCGCAACGCCGCGATCGAGTGGTGTCGCTGGGAGGACGCGGTCATCGCGCACGAATCCCTGGGCAGCCCAGGGCAATACAGCGCCGAGCCGGATACCGCCCTGCTCGCCTTCGTCCGGATCTGCACGCACTACTTCGCGCACGCGGCGTGGCTCGACGAAGGGGTACTGCTGCGTGAAGCCGGACGGCTGGCCGGGATCCCCGGCGAACTGATCCACGGCCGCCTCGACCTCAGCGCCCCACTCGAAACCGCCTGGGAACTCGCCCAAGCCTGGCCGGACGCCCGCCTGCATGTCATCGACGACTCCGGTCACACCGGCAGCCCCGCCATGGGCGAAGCGGTCGTCCGCGCCATCGCCCGCTTCGCGTAGTTCGATTCCGATCGGATCGGCCAGACGGAGGCGGAGGGCTGGCTGTGAGTCGTCCTTTCGGCCGCATGCTGGGATGCCCGAATCGGCCAGTACACGGTTTCACGCACCGTGGACCAAGGCTCGACCTATGGAACGGATTACGAAGTCGGAACCCCTCACTTCGCACACCAGTGGCTGTGATCTGCCCGTTGCGACGCGGCGCCCGGCGGTGCGGGGGAGAGGTCAGCCGATGGTGCGCAGCACGGCGGTCTTGGGGTGCTCGCGCAGGACCTGGATCGCCTCGCCCATCCCGTTCTCGGCAGCGTCCCGCATGTGGGCGTGGAAGTCGTTCATGGTCTCCCACACCTGGACGGCGTAGAACGCGCCGGGGTCGTCGAGGTCCTCGTACTCGGTGGAGTTGATCAGGCCCGGCTTCTCGGAGGTCTGGATCGCGTGCAGCAGTGCGTCGCGGGCCGCCTGCTCATGTCCGTCCGCGGCGTGGATCTCGATAAGGACGGTGACGGTGCCTTGTCGGCTCATTGTTCTCACCTGTCGTTCGCCGGCGTCGGTGGGCACTGATCTAATAAGATGTGGATTCACTTCTTATTTTCCACGATATACCGGCCACATAAGATGCACAAACACATCCTGTTGGGAGTAGGTGGATGCAGCGCAGACGGGGCAAGGACCTCGAGGAAGCCCTGCTCGCAGCCGCGTGGGCCGAGCTGACCGAGCGGGGGTACGCGGCGTTCACGCTGGAGTCAGTGGCGAAGCGGGCGGGTACGAGTACGCCGGTGATCTACCGCCGGTGGGCCAACAAGGCGCTCATGGTCGAGGCAGCCCTCGCGCACGCGAGTTCGGTACGGGTCATCGACGTCCCGGACACCGGAACGCTCCGCGGCGATCTGATCGCGATTATGCGGGCAGCCAACACCTCTCGCGTCGACCTTCTCGTCGCGACCGCGGTGCTCCTCGACGGATACTTCGCCGAGACGGGATCCAACCCGGATCGGCTCCGCGAGCACATACTGGCCGGCCGTCGCTCGGCCGCCGAGACCATCGTCCAGCGGGCCGTCGACCGGGGCGAGGTCGATGCCTCCCTGCTGGAACCACGCCTGATTTCACTCCCCTTCGACCTGTTCCGGCACGAGGTCCTGATGACGCTGAAGCCGGTGTCCGACAAGGCAATCGGACAGATCGTCGACGGCATCACGATGCCGCTCCTGACCCGGCCTCTCTCGGCATGCGGCAATCGGCGATAAATCCCCGGCGTGACGGGCGAGTAGATGCTGCCCACACCGATGACCAAGCAGCCGACGTGTCCGGCGACCATCTCCAGATCGATTGTCTACCAAGCGTGGAGCGAGAACTGCCTTGATTCGAGGACTGCGACGATCGCCGCACGGCAGTAGCCGATCTTCTCGGATCAGCCGAGCCGGTTCATGGAACACGCACCCGCGCGAGCTCGACAACCGGTAGCGATGATCGCGCAAGTACGACAACACGTTTCGTCGTGACGCGAGGTCGACTGCGATATCGAACGCGTCGCGCGCACCGCCGCACGGGCCCGAGCTCCGGACCCGTGCGTGTGCAGATGATCGGCGTCAGAGGCCGGCGAATCGACCGACCGCGACTCCGAGGGCGATCAGCAGGATCACCACGTTGATGGCGACATTGCGGGGCTCGTGCAGTCGGGTGTGCGAGATCATCGCGCCGATCATCAGCAGGATGAAGCCGACGGCGGCCAGTGGGGTAAGGATCGGGGCGATGCCCAGGGCCCAGGGCACGATGATGCCGACCGCCCCGAGCAGTTCGGTGGCCGCGATGGCTCGGATCGCGGGGCAGCGAGAACGGGGCCACACCGGTTTGGCCGGATTCGATGAGTTTGGGCTTCGACATCGTGGCTTTGAAGGTCCCGGAGACCACGAAAATTACCGCCAGCAGCACCTGGCCGATCCAGAGCAGGGTGTTCGTCATGATGTCCTCCTTTCAGGGGTCGACCATTGGACAGGTCGGGCGCGGCGAATGTGACAGGGTTCGGCCGAGAATCTGACGCATTTCGCCCGCAATGTCCGAGTGTGCGCGTACACGGAAAGGTGCGGGGTAGATTGGTGTCCCGAGCAGTTCCGGGGGCGGACCGTCACGACGTCCAGGTCTGAATGTCCGGTAATGCCTGCGGGCTGACCAAACCGGCGAGCTGGGGTGGCCGAAGATCAACGGGCCGATCCGGGTGAACGAATGGTCGCTGTTACCGATGACCGCGTTGGCATCCCGACAGAATCTCAATTTGAGCAGGTGGAACAGTCGAGAACGTGTTCGTCACGTGCTCGTGTTGTCTTGGTTGGCGGATCGGTGTGGGCGCGTCGTCGGGGATGTCAGGGGAAGCGGCCAGAATGGTCGTATGACCGTGGTCGTTGTGGACACCAACATCCTCTGCAGCTCGCCGCGACTGCGCCGACGGGATTGGCAATCGCTATTGAAGAATCGGCAGGCCTGGGGGGTGAAGGTCGTGGTGCCGGAGGTCGTGTTCGTGGAGACGGTGAACGTGGTGCGCCGGAAATGGGCAGAGGAGTGCGTGACTCTGGCGAATGTGAAGGCCGGGGTGTTCGGGCTGAAGGAACAACAGCAGTCGATGATCGATGAGATCGCCCAGCAGATAGAGGAATACGAGCAGTGGCTTCGCGACCACCTCGGTGAGGTCGGCGTGCCAATCGTCGAGACTCCGGAATTTGGTTGGCTTGAGGTTGCGCGCCGAGCTTCGGAGCGGCGGGCCCCGTATTGCGAGAAGGAAGTCGACGGGCTTCGTGACACGCTCATCTGGCTGACGGTGATGTCCGTGGCCGAGAAGAACGCGGACGACAAGGTGTGGTTCGTCAGCGACAATCATCGCGATTTCGGTCAGGACAGCAGGGGTGTCAATCCTAAGGAGGCGTGTCCGTTCCCACTGCATCCTCACCTGGTCGACGATCTCGAAGGTAAGGAACTGTCAGGGCGGGTCGAATACGTCGTCAAGATGGATCGGTTAGTCCGAGACTTCGAGTCGCAGTTCGGGCCGATCCCTGAGATGGAGTTGACTCGGTTGACCGGTGAACTCGACCGCGCATCACTCGGATCGCGGGTCGTGACGGCGCTCGAGGGTTTGGTTGTGGACCCCCAACGCGGCGCGCTGCCACTGGATGTTGTCGAGGCTCAGATACTGGGGGCGCAGGAGCCGACCGAAGAATGGCAGTTCAGTGACGGCGCAAGTCGTGGGGAGTCCGGGTGGACAACACGGTTCTCGGTCGTCACGGAGGTCGACATCATGGCCGTCGACCATGGCCTGACCAGCCGGGAAGACACCAAACCGTTGCAGGTGTCCGGCGACGTTATGGTTTCATCGGACGGCAAGATCGAAGCTGTTGTAGTCACTTCCGCCGACGCGCTGCCCGACGACCCGATGCGGGCTCGATGGAAGCGCCGAACGAAACGATTGATGGTCCCGCAGTCGGTCGCGGGCTTAGCTGCTCAGCAGTTCATGGTGCCGACCTCGATCACGGAGATGGCTGCTCACCAGTTCATAATGCCGCGCTGGATCACGGAGACGGCTGCTCAGCGGTTCACGGCGCCGAACTCGATCGCGGACTTAGCCGCGAAGATCGAGAAGGATCGGGAAGCAGCAGGGGCAGAGTCTGATGAGGACGACAAGCCCGATGAGACAAGCGGTATCGAGTCAAAGAGCTGAGAGCCTAAAGACGGGGGCGCGGTGTCAGATCGGGTGGCGTGCTACTCGACTCGACGAAGCTGCGGACCGCGGGTGTGGCCGCGCTGACCGCTGTCGTGGCCGCACGAATGTTGTGTCCTACCAATACGTCCGGCCAGTGAGCTCGGACCGGGAGGCGTTATCGATGCCAGCGGGGTGTGGTGCGCTTGTCGGTCGGTGCGGCCAGCGAATGGTGGTCCCGCACGATGGCACGCGTGCGACGGTGCGCGGGGGCTGCGATCAGCGGTCGGGATCTGCGAGATCCGGGTGGTAGAGCGACGGTAGAGAGCGGAGAGCTCGATCCAGTTCTTCCCGGGCGTCGCCCAGAACTTCTAGGACATCGCTGATCTTCTCGATGACGGCGTCACGGGTGGTGGCGACTTCCGGCGGCCAGGGCTTGTTACTCGGTACCCAGTCCGCCCACATCCACTCGCGCACCCTCGACCCGGCGGCGAGGGCGGCGTCCAAATCATCGATTGCCTTGTGGACGATCTCGGTTTGCGTGTACG
>NZ_BDCE01000074.1 GCF_001613345.1 Nocardia uniformis NBRC 13702
GATCTGACCGGGTGCGGGAACAGCACCGACGTCCGAGTAGGACGCCCAGGGCGTGGGCCGGGGGTCCGGCACCCCGGCCGCACCCCTGGGTGGTAATCAACTCACCCTCGAGGGACCGAACCCGGCACCCGGGGTCGGTGCTACCGGCGATGGATGCGGCGGACAGTAGTAAGTCACAGCCAGCGAGCCGGAGCTACCGATGTCGATTTCCAGCACGATCACCCCCCATGCGGAACGCCGTGCCGCGGTCGCGACGAACGATGGTGTGGCGCTTGCGATTCGCGAGTACGGACCCCGCGACGCCGACCTCACCGTCGTCCTCGTGCATGGCCATTGCCTGCGCACCGAGTCCTGGACCGACGTGCGCGACGCGCTGCGGCACCGGTACGCCGGAGCCCGGATCGTCTGCTACGACCACCGCGGTCACGGCGATTCCGCCGCGGCACCCCGGCAGACCTACCACCTCGACCAGCTCGGTCACGATCTGCGCGAGGTGCTCGATACCGTCGCCCCCACCGGGCCGATTGTCCTGGTCGGCCACTCGATGGGCGGTATGACCGTGCTGACCTATGTCAGCCAGAACCCGCACGAGATCGGTGCCCGCATTGTCGGCGTAGCACTCATCGCGACCGCGGCGCGCGGACTCGCCGACGCGGGCTTCGGTCGGCTGCTGCGGCATCCGGTGGTGTCCGCCTTCCAGGCGGCCGTCCGACTCGCTCCGAACCTCATGCAGCACGCGAAGCTCTTGGCCTGCAAGGTCTTCGCCCCGATTATCCGTACCGCCGAATTCGGCGATCGCAAGGTCAGCGCGCGTGTCATCGCCCTGGCCAATGCGATGCACAATGCGACGCCGATCGTGACCATGGCGAGCTTCCTGAGCGCCTTCATGGTCTTCGACCGCACCGACGCGCTGCCGATGCTCTCGAAGATTCCGACCCTGGTGCTGTGCGGCTCCGCCGATCTGATGACACCATCCGCGCATTCGGTCGCGATGGCCGCCGCCGTCGAGTACTCCGACCTCGTCATGGTCGAAGGCGCGGGCCACTCGGTCATTCTCGAACAGCCGGAACGAGTCGCCGAGGCCATTGGTCGCCTGCTGACGCGAGCGGGCGGTATCGGCGCGCGGAAGGGCGCACACCTCGCGCTCGTCGCGTAGTGCCGGTCGAGGGCCGGAGGTACTGAGAGGAACGCGCAGTGTCGGCACGCCCTGTGACGCCTCGGCCGGGATGCATGCCCTGGACAGAGGTGGATTCCGGCCGAAAGCATGCCGGAATGACGGCGGCGGCCGCGGGGCTTCGAGCCCCGTATTGCGCTCACCCGGTGATGTTCAGCCCGAGGGCTTCACGACGGACCACTGCGTCACCGGCAACTGTGGTCGCCACGAGGTGAATCCACCGAGGGGTTCGGCGCGGTAGATCTGGAAGCGGCGCAGTGTGCCGCCATGGGCCGCGGCGAGGGTGAGCAGCAGCGATTCCGACTCCGCCGTCACGGTATTGGCAACCAGGCGACCACCGGGGCGTAGGGCCTGCCAGCAGGCGTCGAACATATCGTCCTGGGTGAGGCCGCCGCCGATGAAGATGGCATCGGGGGCGGGCCCGCCGAAGGCGTCGGGGGCCGCGCCGCGCATATCGATGGTCGGGACGCCGAGGGCGGCCGCGTTCACGGCTATCTGTTCGCGGCGGGTGTCGAGGTGTTCGAAAGTGACCGCGCGGCAGGAGGAATGGGTGCGGCACCATTCGATGGCAATGGTTCCGGAACCGCCGCCGACATCCCACAGCAGTTCACCCGGAGCGGGGGCGAGAGCCGCGACGGTGAGGGTGCGGACCTCCGCCTTGGTGAGCTGCCCATCGCCGCTGTAAACCGAATCGGGAAGTCCGGGCAGCCGGCTCAGGCGCACCGCCGATGGCTGCGCAACACATTCCACGGCAACGATATTCAGCGCATCGCCGGCGGGCAGGTCCCAGTTCTCGGCCGTACCGCTGGCACTCCGCTCCCCCGGACCGCCGAGCTGCTCCAGCACGGTCAGCATGGACGCTCCGAATCCATTGCGCGCCAATAGTTCGGCCAGCTGTGCGGGCGTGTGCTCGTCCGGACCGAGTACCAGAACACGCCGCCCATCGGCGAGTTCGGGCAGTACGGTCTCCAGCCGCCGCCCCACCGCGCTCACCACCGGTGTCTCCGCGAGCGCCCAACCCAGTCGCGCACAGGCCAGGGCCGCCGAGGAGGGCTGTGGCACTACCCGCAGCGCCCGCGCGCCCACCAGCCGGGCGAGGGTGACACCGATACCGAAGAACATCGGATCGCCGCTGGCCAGTACGCAAACCCGTTCGCCCGCATAGGTTTTCAACAATCCGGTCAGAGCGGGTACCAGCGGCGCCGGCCACGCCACCCGTCCCGCACCAGTTTCCCCCTCGGGAACGAGCGCCAGCTGCCGTCCCGACCCGAGCAGCACATCGGCCTCGACAATGGCCCGCCGTGCCGTACCGCCGAGCCCGTCCCACCCGTCGGCCCCGATCCCGACCACGGAGATCGGCCGCTCGAGCGGCCAGTCGAGCTCGGTCATCGCGGCATCCGCCGCCAAATCGACTGCGGCACAAAACGCATGGCGAAGAACATCAGTCGCAGCGTCCCCGGGACGACCGCCGTGCGGGCGCGGCGGCGCAGCCCTGCGACCACACCGTCGGCCACCTGATCGGGAGTGCTCGACAGCGGCGCCGGATCCATTCCCTCGGTCATCCGGCCGATAACGAAGCCGGAACGCACCAGAAGCAGATGAATTCCGGTGCCGTACAGCGCATCCGCGAGACCGCTGGCGAATCCGTCGAGCCCGGCCTTCGCCGACCCGTACACGTAATTGGCGCGCCGTACCCGCACCCCGGCAATGGAGCTGAATACCACGATCTGCCCATCGCCCTGGGCGCGCAGCAGATTCGCGAGGATGGTCAGCACATTCACCTGCGCCACATAGTCGGTGTGCACCACCGCCACCGCATGCGCCGGATCCCGTTCGGCCCGCTCCTGGTCCCCCAGCACCCCGAATGCCAGTACCGCCACCCCGATCCGCCCGTATTCGGCGGTGACCTTCTCCAGCAGCGGCTGATGGCTCCCCAGATCATCGGCGTCGAATTCCAGCGTGTGTACGGCAGTGGCCCCCGCCGCCGTGAGTTCGCGCCGCTCCTCGGCCAACTCACCACTGCGCCGCGCCGCCAGCACCACTACCCGCCCGGCCGCGAGCCGGCGCGCCACGGCCACGCCGATCTCACTGCGTCCACCCAGTACCAGCACCACGCCATCGTCGATCTCGGCCATGGGGCACAGTCTGCCAGCCGCCCCCGGGCCACCCGATCGCCGGGCGTACCGGGAAATCCCGAGGCGGCGGTGCCGCTACCCGCAGGAGCCGCACCCGAGACGCGCGTTCGCTGCCGACCACGGACGCGGTCACCGATCGCCACGCCCTAGGCCCTGCGGCGACAGCTCACTCGCAGTGACGGCGGCCGAGCTGGCGCACGGTCACCACTTGGGCGAGGCCGAGGAACTGGTGGCCGATGCGGTCGGCGCGAATATGGGGTTCTTCTCCACCGTTGCCGGACGCGGACGCCGACTGCCGCGGATCGATCTCATCCCCGCCCCACTCAACGATCCGCGATACGGACAGCACAGTCCACGCCTGCGAGACCGGCTACGTCCCACCGCGATGAGCCGATGGGCGATTGGACGAACCGGGACTCGACGGTCGAATACCACGTGGTCGATCTGCCGGGGCGGGCGCGCGGTGCGCTCGCGCCGGTTCGGTGCGGCGGTGGGAGTGGACGGAGGGCCACCCGCGCCGCTCCGCGTCTGATGCGCGTGCGCCGAGTCGAGGCGACCGGTTGGTAGCGTCGGGGCATGCCGACTGTGACCACCCGCCCCGAGCTCTCCTCCGCCGCCCTGGCCTTCGTCACCGACCGTCACCTGGCGACCCTGACCACCCTGCGCGCCGATGGCACTCCGCATGTGGTGGCGGTCGGGTTCACCTGGGATCCCGAGGCCGGAATCGCGCGGATCATCTGCGATGGCGGATCGGTGAAGGTCCGCAATGCACGACGGTCCGGATATGCCGCGGTGAGTCAGGTCGACGGGGCGCGCTGGCTCACCCTGGAGGGCCCGGCCGAGGTGCTCGATGATCCGGCGAACGTCTCCGAGGCCGTGGATCGCTATATCGGACGCTACCGCCGGCCGCGGGAGAATCCCACCCGCGTGGTCATCGCCATCACCGTCAAGCGGGTGCTGTCGAGCAGCAGCCTGAAGGATGCCGCGGCGCCGACACGCTGACCAGAGCGTCGAGACGGCATATCGACGCCCTCGCACCGAATTCACATACCCGACGGTCCATTTCGTGATCAGGTGCGTCATCGCGTCCGGGCGGTAAAGATAGCCCCGTGCGGACGAAATTCTCCTACGAGCTCACCACCCTCAGCGACGAGCTCGCACAGATGGCGCGACTCGCGCACGAGGCCACCGAGCGGGCCACGGTCGCGCTGACCGACACCGATCTGGCCGCCGCCTTCGAGGTCTTCGCCCTCGAAGAGCGATTGCAGGCCAAACACGCCAACTGCGAAGACCGTTCCGTCATTCTGCTGGCCCTCGAGGCGCCGGTCGCCCGCGATCTACGCCATGTGGTGACCGCCACCGGACTCGCCGACGACCTCTTCGGTATCGGCGTCGCGCTGAGCCGGGTCGCCGATGCGGTGGTGCGACGGCATCCGCAACCCGTCGCACCACCGCACATCATCCCACTGCTTTCCGGAATGGCCAGCGCCACAGTCGAACTCGCGACAGCAGCGGCAGCGGCCATTACCTCACAACCGCCGTCACCGGATCTCGCGCCTACCCCCCGGGACCGGACCGTCGAACACCTGCACCGGCAACTGCTGCGCGTAATCGCCGACACCAGTTGGGATTACGGCTCGGCCATGGCGGTGGATCTGGCCCTGCTGGCGCAGCAGTACGAGCGCTGCGCCGCGCACTGTGGACGGATCGGGCGGCTGATCCGCTTCCTGCACACCGGAATTCCGCTGTCCGCGCAGGTGGATCACTAACCCTGGATTACAGCCGGGTCAGTCCGTGCGGCCGCTTGTTCATCGATTCGCAGCCGTCCGCGGTGACCACCACGATGTCCTCGATGCGTGCGCCCCACGCACCGGAGAAGTAGATGCCCGGTTCGATGCTGAACGCCATACCTGTCTCGAGCCGAATGCCGTTGCCGGACACGATGTAGGGCTCCTCGTGCACGGACAGCCCGATGCCGTGACCGGTGCGGTGCACGAAGTATTCGGCGAGACCGGCCTTCGCGAGCAGGTCGCGGGCGGCGGCGTCCACCGATGCCGCGGTCACCCCCGGTCGCACCGCGGCGACGGCGGCGGCCTGGGCGCGCTCGAGTTCGGCGTACTGCGCGGCCACCTCCTCCGACGGTTCGCCGAGTACATAGGTGCGAGTGGAGTCGGAGAAGTAGCCGGGTTCGACCGGGCCTCCGATATCGATGACCACCACGTCACCGTCCTCGATCACCCGATCCGATACCTCGTGGTGCGGATCCGCGCCGTGCGGGCCGCTGCCGACAATGACGAACGCGGCCGCGGTATGGCCCTCTTCGACAATGGCGGCGGTGATATCGGCGGCCACCTCCGCTTCCGTGCGACCGACGCGCAGGAATTCACCCATGCGCGCGTGTACCCGGTCGATGGCCGCACCCGCCTGGCGCAGCGCCGCGATTTCGGTGTCGTCCTTGAGCATTCGCAGTTGCCGCAGCATCGGTGTGGCCGATACGGGCAGCTGGCCGAATTTCTCCGCGATGGGCAGCAGGTGCAGGGCGGGCATATGGTCGTCGACCGCCGTCCGCGCCCCGGCGTTCAATACCGTCTTGATCAGTCCGTACGGATCGACCCCATCGGTCCAATCCACGATCTGCAGACCCAGCTCCCCCGCCGCGGACGCGCCCAGCGACGCCAATTCCAGCTTCGGGATGATCACCGACGGCGTCGCCCCCGAGGCGGGGATCACCAGACAGGTCAACCGCTCGAACGACTGCGCGCGGGACCCGATCAGATATTGCAGGTCCGGACCTGGGGTAATGAGCAGCGCATCCAGATGAGCGGCGCGGGTCAACTCCGCCGCCCGCTCCAGTCGCGCCTCGTAGACATCCGAAGTGAACCGTGACTCACCATGAGAGCTCATGACACTCGACGTTACCTGTCTGCCGCGCGGACCTCGACACGATCGCGCATCCCTTGCGCGAACCTGATGCCGAGCACGCCGGATTCCACCCGGGCGACCTGTGATCGGCCACCCGAGTGGTCCTCCGCACGCGCGAGTCGCTCCATATCCCCGCGGCGCGCCACAGCCCGGCGCTTCCGCTATCCGTCGCGACGGATGCGTTGACGAGAACGCGTGCCACGACTTCTCGCCACCTGTCGGCGACGCCCGGTAGCGTCTGGGTCCATGAGCACACCCGCCTCCGGTCCGCTGCTGCTGCTCGATGGAGCCAGCCTCTGGTTCCGCGCGTTCTATGCGATTCCCGAGAAGATCACCGCCCCCGACGGGCGACCGGTGAACGCACTGCGCGGATTCACCGATATGGTCGCGGCCCTCACCAAACAGCATCGGCCGAGCCGCCTGGTGGTCTGCCTGGATTTGGATTGGCGACCGCAATTCCGGGTGGACCTGCTGCCGACGTACAAGGCGCACCGGGTCGCCGACGAATCCGCACCGGATGTCGAGGAGGTGCCCGATACCCTCACCCCGCAGGTGGACATGATCATGGATGTCCTGGAGGCGGCCGGGATCGCGACCGCGGGTGCGGACGGTCTGGAGGCCGATGATGTGATCGGCACCCTCGCCACCCGCGAGCGCGATAGCGAGGTCATTGTCGTCAGCGGTGACCGCGACCTGCTGCAACTGGTGCGCGATACCCCCACCCCGCCGGTGCGGGTGTTCTACGTCGGCCAGGGCCTGTCCAAGGCCGTACTCTGGGGCCCCGCCGAGGTTTCCGCGAAGTACGGTGTGCCACAGGAGAACGCGGGCCCCGCCTACGCCGATATGGCCGCCCTGCGCGGTGACGCCTCCGACGGCCTGCCCGGAGTCGCGGGTATCGGCGACAAATCCGCCGCCACCCTCATCTCCCGCTTCGGCTCCCTCGACGCGCTGCGCGCCGCCGTCGCCGACCCCTCCGCCGACCTGGCCAAGGGTATCCGCGCCAAACTCGCTGCCGCCGAAGACTATTTGAAGGCCGCAGGCCCGGTCGTCCGAGTCGTCCAGGACGCCACCATCGAATTCTCCCGCCCCGACCTACTCCCCACCGAACCCGCCGACCCGACCCGCCTACAAGAACTGGCAGTCGCTCTCAACGCCGAAAGCCCGGTCAAGCGCCTGATAAAGGCGCTTGACCGGGCCTGACCACCCCAGAGAAGTGAGCCGCGACAACTGATCTCGTAAGGATCGGGGTAACTCGTCGGGTACGCCCAAAATATTCTCGGCTCCCCACCGCCGGCACGCGTGCACGAGTATCGACGGCTCGCAGCCGGGCGCTGAAGTCTCGGGGAGGCGGGGGAGCGCCTAGCTGGGGCGGCCGACCTCGTAGGTGCCGTCATCCTTGGTGATCTTGATGGTGACGGTCTTGTTCTCGCCGCTGACCTTGAGGTCGCAGCTGAAGGTCTGGTCGACCTCGACCTTCTGACCGGACGGGCAGCTGACATCCTTGACATCCTCGATGCCGTAGGAATCCTTCAGCACCTGCTCGACACCGGACTGCACGGCCTTGTTGTCCAGCTGGTCCTTGGCGGTCAGGAAGAACACGCCGCCGATAACCGCACCGACCACCACGACGGCACCGATAACCGCGCCGATGATCAGGCCGGTATTCTTCTTCGGCTGCTGCCCGCCGGGCTGCGGCCACGGCTGCCCGGGCTGCTGCTGATAGTCGGGCTGACCCTGCTGCGGCCACTGCGGCTGGCTCTGCCCCCACTGCCCGGGCTGCTGCTGTCCGGGCTGCTGCTGGTAATCGGGCTGGCCCTGCTGCGGCCACTGCGGCTGGGACTGACCCCACGGCTGCCCACCGGGCTGCTGCGGCGGCTGGCCGGGCTGCTGTCCCCACTGTCCCTGCGGCTGCTGATCGCCCCACTGCTGGGTCGGCTGCGCGGGCGGCGGCTGCTGCCCACCCCACTGCTGGGTCGGTCCGGCGCCCGGTGCCGCGGGCGGGCCACCGGTCCACTGCTGAGTCGGGTCGTTACTACCCTGTCCTCCGCCCGGGGTCTCATTCGGTCCGTAAGGGCCGCTCATGTGCTTGCCTCCATCGCGATCGTCGTACTAAACGCTCAGCCCCCCGAGTCAGTTCACGCGCGTGAACCCACCACGGTCGGTACTTCAAAAAGAATCAAATCACAGTAGTTATCCCTACGCGGCGTCCACCGCGACGACACCCCGCCGGATGGCGCGCACCGCCTTCGACGCCGTACCCGCCACCTCTTCGTCATCGGCGGTATTGCGGATCTGGTCCAGCAGGTCGATGACCTGGCGGCACCAGCGCACGAAATCGCCCGCCGAGAGGGCGTTTCCGCGATCGCCACTGGCCAGGAGGGAGTCGACGAGATCGCCGCCGGCCGCCCAGGTGTGAATACCGGAGACGAAGCCGAGGTCGGGTTCGCGGGTGGGCGGAAGTTTGTGCCGGGCCTCGTCGTGGCGCAGTTGCGACCACACTCCGACCGTCGCCTCGAGGGCACGACGAATCGGCTGGGTGGGGCCGACGACACCGAGATAGCCACCCTCCTGGCGGGATTCGAACACCAGGGCCGACACCACGGCCGCCAATTCGGCGGGACCGAGACCGCGCCAGAGACCCTGACGCAGGCTCTCGGCGACCACCAGGTCGGATTCGGCATAGATTCGGGCGAGTCGCCGTCCGTCATCGGTGACCTCGCCGCCGTCGACATACCCGCGTTCTTCCAATAGCCCGACAATGCGGTCGAACGTGCGGGCCAGCGAGTTCGTCGTCGAGGCCACCTGCTGCCGCATGGATTCGGTTTCCCGCTGTACCCGGTTGTAGCGTTCGCCGATGCGCGCCAACTGTTCCCGATCGGGGCGCGCGTGCACGGGATGGGCGCGCAGCGCCCGCCGCAGCGATTGCAACTGCTGATCGTCGGCGGCCCGGGCCTTCTTACCGGTGCGCTGCCGCCCACCGCCGCCGAGCCCGGTATCGCGCAACGCCGACGCCACATCGCGACGCACCCGCGCGGTGCGATGGTCGAGGTGCCGCGGCAAACGCAGGTGACCGAGCGTCTGCGCGGGTGTCGGGAAGTCGGCGGCGGAGACCCGCCCCGCCCATTTGTCCTCGGTGAGGACCAGTGGACGCGGATCACCCGGGGACGCATCGGGTTCCAGCACCACGGCGAGTCCGGCGCGGCGCCCGGTGGGAATGGTGACCACATCGCCGCGCTTGAGCGTGGTGAGCGAGGAGACCGCCGCGGACCGGCGGTCGGTCCTCCCCTGCCGTTCGATACTCCGCTCCCGTTCCCGAATGCGTTCGCGCAATTCGAAATACTCGAGGAAGTCATCGCCGAGTTGCGAGCGCAGCTTGCGCGCCGTGGCGTCATTGCGTTCGATACCACGCACCAAACCCACCACCGACCGGTCCGCCTGGAACTGGGCAAAGGACCGCTCCAGCAGCGCCCGCGACTGCGCCGCACCCATCCGATCGATGAGATTGATGGACATGTTGTAGCCGGGCCGGAAGGAACTGCGCAGCGGATAGGTACGGGTCGAGGCCAGACCGGCCACCGCGCTGGTGTCCACCTCCGGCGTCCACATGACCACCGCATGACCTTCGATATCGATACCGCGTCGACCAGCGCGCCCGGTGAGCTGCGTGTACTCACCGGGTGTGAGTTCGGCGTGGGTTTCGCCATTGAATTTCACCAGACGTTCCAGCACCACCGTGCGGGCCGGCATATTGATGCCGAGAGCCAGTGTCTCCGTGGCGAATACCGCGCGCACCAGACCGCGCACGAACAGCTCCTCCACGGTATGACGGAAGGCAGGCAGCATACCCGCATGATGCGCGGCGAGCCCGCGCCGCAGCGCCTCCCGCCACTCCCAGTACCCGAGCACCTCGAGATCGGCCTTGGGCAGATCACCGGTGTGCTTCTCGATAATGGCGTCGACCTCGTCGGCATGCTCCGGCCGCGACAGATCCAGCCGCGAACGCAGGCACTGCGTCAAGGCCCCATCGCAGCCCGCCCGGCTGAAGATGAAGCTGATGGCGGGCAGCAGCCCCTCCTCATCGAGCTTGGCGAGTAGTTCCGGGCGCGGCGTCGGCCGGAACATGCGCCGCCCGCCGCCACGTCCGCCGCGCGGCACCGCCCAACCTTCCATCCGGTCGACGGTTTCCTTCTGCCGGATGTAGCGGACGAGGTCCTCGTCGACCCGGATCTTATGGTCATTGGAGCTGGTGTCGAACAGGTCGAACATCCGCCGCCCGACCATGACGTGCTGCCACAGCGGCACCGGCCGGGTCTCGTCCACGATGACCGCGGTATCGCCGCGCACGGTCTCCATCCAGGCACCGAATTCCTCGGCATTGGAGACGGTCGCCGACAGCGAAACCAGGCGCACCTCCGGCGGCAGATGCAGGATGACCTCTTCCCACACCGCGCCCCGGAACCGGTCGGCGAGGTAGTGCACCTCATCCATCACCACATACGAAAGCCCGTGCAGCGCATCCGAACCCGCGTACAACATATTGCGCAGGACCTCGGTGGTCATCACCACGACGGCGGCATCGGGATTAATGGACTGGTCACCGGTCAGCAACCCGACCCTATTGCGCCCGTACCGCTCGGTGAGGTCGGCGAATTTCTGGTTCGACAACGCCTTGATGGGCGTGGTGTAGAAAGCTTTACCCCCCGAAGCGAGCGCCAGGTGCACCGCGAACTCACCCACCACGGTTTTACCCGCACCGGTGGGTGCGCAGACGAGCACACCGTGCCCGCCCTCGAGTGCTTCACACGAATCCCGCTGGAACGGATCCAGGGAGAATTTCAGTTCGGCGGCGAATGCCGCCAGTTCGCCAGTGAGCGACCGATCTGCCACTGTCAGAGGGTATCGGAGTAATCCGAAACCGATCGCGTAGTTTTTTCCGGCGCGGCGACGGGTCCGGGCGCGGGGACGGGTCCGGAGCCGCCGACACCGTCCGGGCCGCCCAGCGGCGACGCCTCCTCATCGGACAGATTCGTCCAGCTCTCGGCCCGCCGGGCCTTGCGCTTGTCGTGGATCCGCGCGATCTGCACGGCCAGCTCGAAGAGCACGGTCAGCGCGATCGCCAGCGCCAGCATGGAGAACGGGTCCTGCGGCGTCACAATGGCCGCGAAGACGAAGAGGCCGAAGATCATCCCGCGCCGCCATTTGACCAGCTTCTCGTAGGTCAGAATGCCCAGGAAGTTGAGTCCGACGATCAGCACCGGCGTTTCGAAGCTCACCCCGAAGATGATCAGCAACTGGATGATGAATCCGAAGTACTGCGTACCGCTCAGCGCCGTGATCTGCACATTGTCGCCGATGGTCATCAGGAAGCTCAGGGCGTGCGCGACGATCCAGTAGGCCAGCACCGCACCCGCGACGAACAGGGTCGCGCCCGCGGTGACGAAGACGACCGCGTACTTGCGTTCCTTCGCGTACAGGCCGGGCGTAATGAACGCCCACAGCTGATACAGCCAGACCGGGCAGGCCAGCACCACGCCCGCGGTGAGACCGACCTTCAATCGCAGCATGAACTGCTCGAACGGCCCGGTCGCCAGCAGGCGGCAGCTCCCGTCGGTGGTGAGGCTCGCGCGCGATTCCGGCGGCAGCTCACAGTACGGCCCGCGCAGAATGTCACCGAGGCTGTCCAGACCGAAGACCGAGTGCGAGTACCACAGGAATCCGATGATGGTGGTCAATGCCACCGCCAGCAGTGCCTTCAGCAGCCGCGACCGCAGCTCCCGCAGGTGGTCGACCAACGACATGGTGCCGTCGGGATTCGTTCTACGCCGACTGCGCCGGGGGTCGAACGGAATGCGCATGAAAGTGACTGCCCTCGCTGATCGCCTGGCGCCGAACCTGGACAAAGCTCGCCCCGGGACGAGGATCCTCATCCCGGGAATACGGAAAAGCGGTTACGCCTTGTGCAGGTCCTTCTTGGCCTGTTCGGCCGGATCGACCGACGGCTGCGCGGCCGGAAGCTCCGGAGCGGGCGTGGTCGGCGAGGCCTTGGTGTCACCATCGGCCTGCATCTCGTTCATCTCGCTCTTGAAAATACGCAGCGACCGTCCGAGACCCCGGGCCGCATCCGGAAGCCGCTTGGCTCCGAAGAGAACCAGGAACAGCACCGCAATGATGATCCAATGCGTCGCGCTGAATGAGCCCATCGACTACCTCCAAATATGTGGTGATTTGATGCTACCGGACCGGCATATGCCGAACCATTTGTCAACCGTGGTTCGGCCGGTGGACCCCTCAGGTTTGCCCGGATGTTACCCGGCAACACCGCCCGCCGCGTCCCGTGGAACACCGTTCGCGGCGTCGCGCAACTGAGCCAGCAGCTCCGAACCGGACCAGGTGCGGTGGTCACCGTTCTCGGCGGCGGTAATGAGATCGACAAGACGCTGATTCACCGGCGTCGGCATGGCGACCATCGCTCCCAGACTCACGATTTCACCACACAGCCAAGCGATTTCGGTCTTCCGCCCGGCCGCCAGATCATCGGCCATAGAGGAGCGGGCCACCGGGTCGATGGCGAGGACCTTGCCCGCGACCCGCTGGAATACCGCATCCGGGACCGTAAGCAGGCGCGTCATCGTCTCGGGCGGGAGCACGGTGAGGCGGGCGGGCCGAATACGGGCGCGCGCCATGGCGGCCAGGGCTTCGCGCTGGGCCAGCGCCAGACAGCGGCGGTAATCCCGGTTCGCCAGCTCCGCACGCAGCGGGCGACCGGAGAGCGCGTTGATCGGATTGTTCAGATTCAGCAGCAGTTTCGCCCACTGCACGGGCAGCAGGTCCGGGTAGCGCTTGACGCCGAGGCCGGAGCCCCGCAGCAGCGGTGCGAAACGGTCCAGGGCCGGATCGTCGGCGACCGCGATACCGCCCGCGGTGCCGCGATGGAAGCGGCCGTCCGGATGGTGCACCACATTGAACATGACCATGCCCGCCAAAACCACGCAGGTGGGCAGGATTTCGCGAATGACGGCATCATTGCCGATACCGTTCTGCAGGCTCAGCACCACGGTGCCGGGACGCAGCAGACCATCCAGAGCGGCCGCGGCGGAGCTGGTATCGCGCGACTTCACGCAGATCAACACCAGATCGGGGGTGCCCTCGGGCGCGGTCGCGACATGGAAGGTATCCGGCGACACCGTCGCCTCATGCCCGTCCAGGTCGGTGAGACGCAGACCCGAGGCTTTCAGCTCGTCGAGCATGCGGGGACGGCCCACGAAGGTGACCTCCGCCCCGGCCGAGGCCAGCCTGCCGCCGACATACGCCCCGATACTGCCCGCGCCGAACACCATTACGCGAAACGTCAAGCGGGACCGACCTCCTCGTACCCAGTCACTGTCATTCCCCTTCGATACCCGTCAGCCGACCAGTTCGGCATAGGCGGCCAGCGCGGCACTCGACCGATCCCGCACCGCGGTCACCAGCTCCGGCGGTGCGAGCACGGTGACACCGGAGCCGAAGCCGAGCAGCAGTCGCGCCATCCAATCCAGGGTGGCGAAGCGCATGGTCGCTTCGACACTGCCGTCGGAATGTACGGCGACCCGGTGCATCGGATACTGGTCCAGCACCCACACCAGATCGGCGTGAATCCGCAAGCGCGCCAACGGGACCGCGGGATCGTCGACGAACAGGTCCAGACCCGCCGATTCGTCGGTGGCGTCCACCGGCGGACGGGCGGCCTCGGCGAGCTCGGCGGCCTCCTCGATCCGGTCGAGACGGAACAGGCGAACCCCCTCGGCCGCACGACACCAGGCCTGCAGGTAACTGTTGTTGTCCACCAGCACGATTCGGATCGGATCCACCACGCGCTCGGAGACCACATCGCGGCTGGCGGAGTAGTAGACCAGCCGCAGTGCGCGGCCACGCGCGAGGGCGGATCGGACCGTGGCCACCGCGGGCGCCTCCACCGGCGCGGCGGCGCGAATCTCGGCTTCCCGCCCCGAAATCGCGGCTTCGATCTTGGCGGTAGCCGAGTGCGCGGCACTGGGATCGACCATGCCCGGCAGATCGGCGATGGAACGCAGCGCGACCAGCAGCGCGGTCGCCTCCGTGGAGGTCAGCCGCAGCGGGCGGTCGATACCGGCGGAGAAGGTGACCTCGATACTCTCCTCGGAGAACGACAGGTCGATGAGGTCACCGGGCCCGTAGCCCGGAAGTCCGCACATCCACAGCTGATTCAAATCGCTCATCAGCTGTTTGGTATTCACGCCGAGTTCGGCCGCCGCCTCGGCGGCACTGATTCCCGGGTTCGCCAGGAAGTACGGCACCATATTCAGCAATCGCGACAACCGGGTCGAGAGCCGGCTGCCGGTGGCTTTACTACTACTCACGCTGTACCTTCCGCGGCGCTCGCTGGGCCTGCGTGGTTACGCAGGCTGCCTCCTCC
>NZ_BDCE01000075.1 GCF_001613345.1 Nocardia uniformis NBRC 13702
GAGACCTCCGTCTGCTCCAGCACCGACCGGAGGCGGCCGATCACATTGTCCCGCAAGTCTTCCGGAGCCAGCACCAGCGCGTCCGGGCCGAGTCCGGTAAGGAGCCGGGCCAGCCAGTCCCGGGAACGAATAGGTACTTCGACAATGGAACCGGACCGACCGCCGAGTTCGCGGTCCTCCATGATCGCGCCGAGTCGCCGGATCTCCTGACCGCGACCCTTCGCCACCCACACCGTGGCCGAACCGGTGATCGGCAGCTGGCCGGTCACAGTGGTCACGACCGCGCGAAGATCCACATCATCGGGCTTGTGTACGGCATTGACCGGCCCGTACGCGACCACCCTGTCGCCGATCCGGGAGATACGGAAGGTGCGCATGGCATTGCGGGCGTTATCGTGGCCGACCAGGTACCAGCGGCCATGGTGGGTCACCACACCCCACGGCTGCACATCACGCTCGGTGTACTCGTCCCCCGACGTCCGATGTGGGAAACGCACCGCCTGACCGGCGTCGATGGCCGCGAGGAGCTTGCCGAGCACCGGTTCGGAACCGCGGGTGCGAGCCGGGACCGCGGGTACCGAGGCCACCCCGTTCTCCGGTTCCACGTGCACACCGGCCGCGCGCAGTTTCAGCAATGCGCCCTCCACGGCATTGGCCAGCTCGGGAGACTCCCACAGCTGCACCGCCACCGCGACGGCGGCCGCCTCCGCACTGGTCAGATCGATATCGGGCAGTTCGTAGGCGTCCCGGTTGATGCGGTAACCCTCCACACTGGAAAACCGTCCGACCGGACCGATTTCCAGCGGAATCCCCAGATCGCGCAGCTCGTTCTTGTCCCGCTCGAACATTCGGCTGAACGCCTCATCGCTCGCGGACTCCTCGTATCCCGCGACACTGTCCCCAATCCGCTCAGCGGTCAGGAACTGTCGCGTCGACAGCAGCGCGATAACCAGATTCATCAACCGCTCGACCTTGGATATCGCCACCCGATAGAGAGTAGTGTGCGCGCACCACGCGCGTAGCACGACCCGGCTCGAGGGGGTGGGCATGGCCCCGGTCGTGGTCCGGGTGGACCACGACCAGACGGGCCCATCACACATCTGGCGAGCCGCCCCGTCCAGGCTCGACAACCCCTCTCACCATGACCGGTCGCATACCCCCTCGTCATTCCGGCGCGCTTTTGGCCGGAAGCCACCGCTCCAGCCGCCGACACGGTGGATCCCGGCCAAAAGCATGCCGGGATGACGGGGGGTTGCCCACCGGCCGGTCCGGTGACGACGCAATGCCCCGCCACCCAGGCCAGTGGCGACGCAGCGCCCCATCAGCCCGTCCAGTGACCATGCAGCACCCCACCAGCCCGTCCAGTGGCGACGCAGCACCCCACCAGCCCGTCCAGTGACCATGCAGCACCCCACCAGCCCGTCCGATGACGACGGAGGCCGGGTTCCCGTCGGAACCCGGCCTCGCCGCGAACTTCGCCAAGCGCTACATGGAGGCGATGAGCCGATCGACTCGCTCGTCGACCGAGCGGAACGGGTCCTTGCAGAGCACCGTGCGCTGTGCCTGGTCATTGAGCTTGAGGTGCACCCAGTCGACCGTGAAGTCGCGACCCGCTTCCTGGGCGGCGGTAATGAAATCGCCGCGCAGTTTGGCGCGGGTGGTCTGCGGCGGTGTGGTGACCGCGGCGTCGACCGCGTCGTCCTCGGTGATCCGCTTGGCCAACCCTTTGCGCTGCAGCAGGTCGAAGACGCCACGACCGCGCTTGATGTCGTGATAGGCCAGATCCAGCTGGGCGATCTTCGGATCGGACAGCTCCATGCTGTAGCGGTCCTGGTAGCGCTGGAACAGCTTGCGCTTGATCACCCAGTCGATCTCGGTATCGACCTTGGCGAAATCCTGCGCCTCGACGGCATCGAGGGTGCGACCCCACAGATCCACCACCGCGTCGACCTGCGGATCGCGATCGCGATTGCGCAGATGCTCGACGGCGCGGGCGTAGTACTCGCGCTGAATATCGAGGGCGCTGGCCTGCCGACCGCCCGCCAACCGGACCGGTCGCTTACCGGTGAGATCGTGGGAGACCTCGCGGATGGCGCGAATCGGATTGTCCAGTGCGAAGTCTCGGAAGGAGACGCCCGCCTCGATCATCTCGAGGACCAGCGAGGCCGTACCCACCTTGAGCATGGTGGTCGGCTCGGCCATATTCGAGTCGCCGACAATGACATGCAGCCGCCGGTACTTCTCGGCATCGGCGTGCGGCTCGTCGCGGGTATTGATAATGGGCCGCGACCGGGTGGTCGCCGAGGAGACGCCCTCCCAGATGTGCTCGGCACGCTGCGATAGGCAGAAGGTGGCGGCCTTCGGCGTCTGCAGCACCTTGCCCGCACCGCAGATGAGCTGGCGGGTCACCAGGAACGGCAGCAGCACATCGGAGATCCGGGAGAACTCACCGGCACGCACCACGAGGAAGTTCTCGTGGCAGCCGTAGGAGTTGCCCGCCGAATCGGTGTTGTTCTTGAACAGGTAGATATCCCCGCCGATACCCTCCTCGGCCAGCCGTTGCTCGGCGTCGATGAGCAGATCCTCCAGGACCCGCTCCCCCGCCCGATCATGGGTGACCAACTGCACCAGGCTGTCGCATTCGGCCGTCGCGTACTCTGGATGGGAACCGACATCAAGGTAGAGCCGAGCCCCGTTGCGGAGGAACACGTTCGAGCTCCGCCCCCAAGAAACCACCCGGCGGAATAGGTACCGGGCCACCTCGTCAGGACTCAACCGACGGTGACCGTGGAACGTGCACGTCACCCCGAATTCGGTCTCGATCCCCATTATTCGTCGCTGCACAGTATCGACATTACAGCCATGAACTGCTCGAAATGGGCGCTCGGACAATCCCAATGCAAACGTCTTGGCAACGATTTAGCACGGTGTGCAACGCGACACCGCCGGTTACCAGGCACAAAGCAAGTCCCCTTTGCACTCTGCTAGCCAGAGTGCAAAGCGGGCACGCGGCCATTCGGCTTGCACGCACTGCCGCGAAACACGCGGTGCGCCACAACTTCCCGGTCGTTGTACGAACGTTTGGCACGGAATGGGAAATCCGGCCGTGAGCGGTGGGCTCACGGCCGGATTCTGGTGAATTCGCTACTCCCCGGAGGGGTCGCCCGATCCCGGCTTATCCGCCGCCGCGGCGGATTTCGCATTGGGGATCTTGCCGGTGATCAGTTGTTCCAGTGCGGAGCCGGAGATGCGGCGGAAGGCCCTTCGGGGGCGGGCCTGCTCGAGGGTTGCTACCTCGAGGGAGGCGACGGCCACCGGTTTCTTGTCCTTATCGGCTTCCGGCGCGCCTTTTTGCAGTGCCTGCAATGCGACACCGACTGCCGCGTGCAGGTCCAGCCCGGGTTGGTAGGTCTCCTTCAGGGCCGTGACGATGGGTTCGGTATTGCCGCCCATCACCACGTATTCCCGTTCGTCGACAATGGAGCCGTCGAAATTGATGCGGTACAGCACCGCGTCCGGATCCTGTTCCGGGTAGCCGACCTCACCGATGCAGATCTCCACCTCGAAGGGTTTGAGCTGATCGGTGAAGATGCTGCCGAGCGAGGAGGCGTACATATTCGCCAGCGCCCGGCCGGTCACATCGCGTCGGTCGTACTGGTAGCCGCGTAGATCGGCCTGCAGAATCCCGCCGCGACGCAGGTTCTCGAACTCGTTGTACTTGCCGACCGCGGCGAAGCCGATGCGGTCGTACAGCTCACTCACCTTGTGTAGCGTCGCCGAGGGGTTCTCGGCGACGAACATCACACCTTTGTCGTACACCAGCACCACGACACTGCGGCCGCGTGCGATGCCCTTGCGCGCAAGTTCGGTCTTGTCGCGCATGATCTGTTCGGCCGACGCGTAGTACGGCAGTGTCATGCTTCGCCGCTCCCTTCCGCAGCCGCGCCGCGTTCATCCACTATCGTTCGCGTAATGCTCTTCAGCCGGTCCTCGGCCACTTCCACCGAGCCGTCGGCGTCGATGGTGATGGCGGTCGGATAGATCCCCCGCATGGTGTCGGGGCCGCCGGTGGCGGTGTCGTCGTCGGCCGCGTCGAAGAGCGATTCGACCGCGATCCGCAATGCCCGATCCTGGTCCAGTCCGCGGTGGTAGGTCTTCTTCAGCGACGATTTGGCGAACAGCGAACCGGAGCCGACGGCGGTGTAGCCGAATCGCTCCTCGCTGCGCCCGCCGACCACGTCGTAGGACACGATGCGACCGGATTTATCGGGATCCAGGGCGCTGGGGTCGTAACCCACGAGTAGCGGTACCACCGCCAGGCCCTGCATTGCCGCCGGCAGATTGTCCCGCACCATCTTCGACAGCTTGTTGGCCTTGCCGTCGAAGGTGAGCGATACGCCCTCGATCTTCTCGTAGTACTCGAGTTCCACCGCGAACAGGCGGATCATTTCGATCGCCATGCCCGCGGTGCCCGCGATACCGGCCGCCGAGTAGGTGTCGGTGATGTACACCTTCTCGATGTCCCGGCTGGCCAGCAGGTTGCCCTGGGTGGCCCGCCGGTCGCCGGCGATCAGCACACCGCCGCGGTAGGAAACCGCGACGATGGTGGTGCCGTGCGGCGCGATATCCGACGGTCCGCTCTTCGAAGGGTGCGGGCCGTCGGATCCGAATTTGTTGTCCGGCAACAATTGCGGCGCGTTGACTCGTAGATATTCGGAGAAGGAGGAGAGGGCGTACCCCGTGTGGAGACGCAAGGGGTCACCTGGTGTCACTGGCCGCCCTTCTGAACATAGGCGCGCACGAAGTCTTCCGCGTTCTCCTCGAGCACATCGTCGATCTCGTCGAGCAGGTCGTCGGTTTCCTCCGCCAGCTTCTCGCGGCGTTCCTGTCCCGCTCCGCCGTCGCCGGCGGTGCCCTCGTCCTCGTCGCCGCCACCGGCGCGTTTGGTCTGCTCTTGTGCCATAGCAGCCGACCTCCTCTGTGATCATCGGCGAGTACGGGCGTCCAACCCGTACTCGTCCCTCAACACTACCCAGCGGTGGCGACATCATGCGGGATTCGCCCGCAATGTGCCCCGGCCGCAACCCCCGTGCAATATGCCGGGAGAGCCTCAGTGCGTGAGTTGCTGTACCAGTTCGGCGGCGCTGCCGACGCCGTCGAGCAGCTTGCCCACATGTGATTTGGTGCCGCGGCGCGGTTCCAGCGTCGGAATACGCACCAGCGAATCGCCGCCCAGATCGAATATCACCGAATCCCAGCTGGCGGCGGCGATATCGGCGCCGAAGCGGCGCAGGCACTCACCGCGGAAGTAGGCGCGGGTATCGGTGGGCGGGTTGGTCATGGCGTCGACCACCTGCTGTTCGGTGACCAGGCGCTGCATGGAGCCGCGCGCCACCAGGCGGTTGTAGAGGCCCTTGTCGAGGCGCACATCCGAGTACTGCAGGTCCATGAGGTGCAGCTTCGGTGCGCCCCAATTCAGGCCCTCGCGGCTGCGCATCCCTTCCAGCAGACGGAGTTTCGCGGTCCAGTCGAGCAGGTCGGCGGTTTCCATCGGATCGCGCTCGAGCAGGTCGAGGACGTGCGCCCACTTCTCGATGACATCCTTGGCGCGCGGATCGTCATTTCCGATGCGACTGTTGTACTTTTCCACCCGATCGAGGTAGATGCGTTGCAGCGCAAGGCCGGTCAGTTCGCGGCCGTCGGCCAGCGCGACGGTGGCGCGCAGCGTCGGATCGTGGCTGATGGTGTGGACGGCGGTGACCGGGCGGGCCAGTTGCAGATCCGAGAGGTCCTCGCCCGCCTCGATGAGGTCGAGGACCAGCGCGCTGGCGCCGACCTTGAGGTAGGTCGACCATTCCGAGAGGTTGGCGTCGCCGATAATGACGTGCAGGCGCCGGTACTTGTCGGCGTCGGCGTGCGGTTCGTCGCGGGTATTGATGATGCCGCGCTTGAGGGTGGTCTCCAGGCCGACCTCGACCTCGATGTAGTCCGACCGCTGCGAGAGCTGGAATCCGGCGGTATCGCCGGATTGGCCGATACCGACGCGGCCGGAGCCGGTGATCACCTGGCGGGAGACGAAGAACGGGGTGAGACCGAGAATGATCTGGTTGAACGGGGTGTCCCGGCTCATCAGGTAGTTCTCGTGGGTGCCGTAGGACGCGCCCTTGTTGTCGATATTGTTTTTGTACAGCTGCATCCGGGGCGCGCCCGGCACGCTGGAGGCGTAGCGTGCGGCGGCCTCCATGACCCGCTCACCGGCCTTGTCCCAGATGACCGCGTCCAGGGGGTCGGTGACCTCGGGGGCGGAGTATTCCGGGTGGGCGTGGTCGACGTAGAGGCGAGCCCCGTTCGTCAGGATCATATTGGCCGCGCCCACCTCGTCGGCGTCGATGACCGGTGCGGGGCCGTTGAGCCTGCCCAGGTCGAAGCCGCGAGCGTCGCGCAACGGCGATTCCACCTCGTAGTCCCAGCGGGTGCGTTTCGCACGCGGCACACCTTCGGCCGCGGCGTAGGCGAGCACCGCCTGGGTGGACGTGAGAATCGGGTTGGCCGACGGCTCCGTAGGCGTGGAAATGCCGTACTCGACCTCGATTCCGATAATGCGCTGCATGTGGTCGAGCCTAGGCGACGGCTGCCCGGATCGGGTGCGGGTGGGTGCACCGGTATCACCGATACCCGCGACTCAGGTCGCATATCCGGTCATCCTCGCGGGCGACGCGCGAGAAGCCGGGCGGGCGAGAGAATTCGCTCATGTCCGAACCGGTTCCCGCGCAACGTTCGACGGCCGAGTCCGCTCCGGCCGCCGATTCGTCCACTGTCGTCACCGCCGACGCGAATACCGTTCCCGCCGTGCGGGTTTCCTCCCGGGTGGCCGCGCTCGACGTGCTGCGCGGTATCGCCATTCTCGGCACCCTCGGTACCAATATCTGGATCTTCACCAATGTCGAGGGACTGATCGGTTACCTCGAACGCTCCGACGAGCCGACCGGGGCGGCGATGTGGGTGGAGCGGTTTCTGCAGCAGGCGGCCCAGGGCAAGTTCCTGGGGCTGCTGACCATTATGTTCGGCATCGGTCTGGCTATTCAGCAGCGATCGGCGGCCCGGGGCGGGCGACCGTGGCCCGGGAAGTATCCGTGGCGGGCCGGACTGCTGTTCCTCGACGGTCTGCTGCACTTCCTGCTGTTCACCGAGTTCGACGTGCTCATGGGGTATGCGCTCACCGGCCTGGTCGTGGCCTATGTGCTGGCGACGAGTCCGCGCGCGCAGCGGCGCTGGTTGATCATCACCGCGAGCCTGCACATCACCGTGATGACCCTGGTCGCGGCGGCGATAGCCTTCGCACCGCAACAGGATTCGGCACCGGCCGAACCTCTCGATCCCAATCCCTATGCGGACGGGTCGTTCTGGGACCTGGTGATGTTCCGCTGGGACAGCCTGTTGCTGTTCCGAATCGAGACGATCGTCATCTTCCCGATGTCCATCGCGCTGTTCCTGGTCGGTGCCCGGCTGTTCAACGCTGGCGTATTCGAGCTCAACGGCGCGCGAATCCGTAAGCGGCTCATGATTATCGGCGCCATTGCCCTACCCCTGGATATGGCGCTCGGCATGGTGAATCCGACACTGGTCATTATTACCCGCTACGGCATCGCACCCTTCGTGGCCCTGGGTATCCTCGGGCTGGCGGCCGAGTTCTATGTGCGCCGCCCCCGCCCCGGTTTCGTCGGCCGCCGCTTCAGTGAGGTCGGCCGGATGGCCTTGAGCTGCTACATCCTGCAGAACGTGGTGGCGTCGAGTATCTGCTACGGCTGGGGCCTCGGGTTGGCCGCGCAGGTCTCCGGTAATGCTCGCGTACCCTTCACCGTCGCGGTCTACCTGGTCACCGCAGGGCTCATGCTGGTATTCGCGCACGTGTGGCTGCGCCGGTTCCAACGCGGCCCGGTGGAGTGGTTGTGGAATCGCAGCTATCAGGCCATTGCCGAACGCGGCGGCCGTCCGGCGTAATCGCGTCCTGACGTCAGTCGCACGGCGGCCGATCCCGATGCGGGATCGGCCGTCGGTCGTTCATCAGCAACCGTGTGGCGATCTGTCACCGTGTCATTGCCCGGACCGGCCCGCACCGCCGGGCAGGATAACCGGATGGCCCTTCTCGCCGAGGCCGCGGCCGATTCCACGCCGTCGGCAATTATCTCGCTGCTCCAGATCTCGGTGGCCACGGTCGTCGCGACAATCCTCGCTCGCGCATTGCGCGGGTATGTACCGGACGTGGTGTTGCTCCTGGGATTCGGTGTGCTCCTCGGCCCGCACGTCCTCGGCACCGCCGGGACCGCGGGCGGTGTGGAGCTGATCAGTCAGCTGGGGCTGGGCATGCTGTTCCTGCTGGCGGGCTATGAGCTGGATCCGCGGGTCCTGCGGGGCAAGTCGGGGCCGACGGCGTGGGTCACCTGGCTGATCAGTCTTGCCCTGGCCACCCTGGTGGTCGCCCTGGCCGCCCCGCAGGTGGGTTTCGCCGCGCATGTGGCGGTCGGTATCGCCATGACCTCCACCGCGCTGGGTACCCTGCTGCCGATCCTGAAGCAGGCCGGACTCCTGGACAGCGCCCTGGGTAGGGCGGTACTGCGCCATGGCGCAATCGGTGAGCTGGGACCGATTCTGGCCATGTCGGTGCTGCTGTCGAGTCGCAATCCGGTGGCCGCCATTGTCGTCCTGGCGCTGTTCGCCATCGCGGCCGTACTGTTCGCGGTGGTGCCCCGGCATCTCCTCGACCGGGTGCCCGATATCCGCCGCCTGCTCATCGATATGGGCGGAAGTACGGTGCAGTTGCCGGTCAGAATGGTGCTGTTACTCCTGCTGACCCTGATGGGCATTGCCGAGGTGTTCGAACTCGATGTGGTACTGGGCGCGTTCGCGGCGGGCATGATTTTGCGGATTCTGGTGCAGGACGAGGATCCGCTGATCGAATCCGACATGAACACAATCGGTTTCGGGCTGCTCATTCCGGTGTTCTTCGTGGTCTCCGGGATGGGTATCGATCCGTCCGCGATCGCCGAGAATCCCCTGCGCTGGTTGCTGTTCGTACTCGCCATCGCGGTCGCGCGCGGGGTGCCGGTGTGGGTGACCGAGAAGTACTTCTCGCACGGCACGAATCTGACCTCCGGACGCGAACGAGCGCAGCTGGCCCTGTATTCGGCGACCGGACTGCCGATTATCGTCGCGGTAACCGAGGTGGCGACCACGGCCGAACTCATCGATCAGGATGTGGCGTCGATCCTGGTGGCGGCGGGAGCGACGACGGTGCTGCTGTTCCCGCTGCTGGCCCGATTGCTCGGGCCGGGCGCGACGGACAAGGCCGCGGTCGGCTGACCGTCACAGCCAGTCGACAGCCCATCGATAGGGCCGGGGCCAGTAGAGCGGGCCCTGCGGAATCTGCTGCCCCCAATGGGTTTCGGCGGCCGCCACCCCGCGCAGCGCAGTCGGCGGCGGTGCGTCGTCGTGCAGTTCGCGCACATGCCGCCGCCAGTTGTTGATCATGTGAGGTACGAGTCGGCGGTCCCGGTCGAAGGCGTAGTCGACGCAGCGGGCCATGAGCGTGTCGACGGCCTGGGCGGCCTGGTCACGGTCGGTCGCGGCGAGCGAGTACAGATACGCCTGCAGCAGGTCGTAGCCGATCAGATCGTGGGTCGATACCTGCCCGCTCTCCAGGGCGAGGATGCCGAGCCGGGTGTGCGACTCCTCGTCGATCCAGATGGCGTGCGCTTCAGCGAGCCGATTGTCGAAAATGAGCGACATCATCAGGCCGAGTACCGATTTCGCCGCGATCAGCGGATCGGGGCGGCCGGTGGCGAAGGCGGTGCCCAGCAGTGCGCGGAAGGCCGTGGCCGCTTCCGCGGGACGCCCCGCCGCGAGGAGCGCGTCGGCAGCCTCGCCCTGCGCGCACTGTTCGGCGGGCGGCTGCTTCGCTGCCGTGACGGCGGTCGCGGTGCCGTCCGGAGACGTCCGGAGCGCGTCCATGGTTTCGCCCTCGTCGGCGAGGATCTGCGCGTATCTGGCCGCGAGATCGGCCCTTTCGATACCGCGCAGCAGCACGAAGGCCGTCTTGGCGGCCATCAGGACTTCCTCGCGGCTGCCGTGTGCGCGACGCAATTCGAGGCAGCGGTCGGCCATTCCGACCGCGATATCGGCGCGGCCGAGCTTGGTGGCCGCCTCCACGCCCATCGAATACAGGGTGGCGAGCATCCCCACCGGGATATCGGCCGGATAGCGCGCCGGGCCGTATTGCAGGACCCGTAGGGCCTGCTCGTAATCCCCGGCCGCGAACGCGGCCCGGAAACGGTAGGACACGATCCAGCCGTAATCCTGTGGGTCCGGTGCGGTGTCGAGCCCGTCGTCGAAGGCGATCAGCCTGGCCAGCGCCTCGGCCGCGCGACCATCGCGCAGCAGTTCGTTGACCTCGTTCATGACGGCGACGAAGACTTGTCGATCCATACCTGTGCTTACTCCCCTGATTCCGGCGAACCCGAATCCTAGCCGTGGCGGCCGAATTCAGCCGGTGCGCTGGGGTTCGCCGCGGGCGAGCAGATCGGCGACCAGGGTATCGCGGGTCAATGGCACGTCGAGGCTGCGCGCATTGCCCTCCATGAGGGCGAGGACCGATTCGGCGAGGATGCCCTCGACCTGTTCGGAGGTGAGATTCAACGCCGGGTCGGCGCGCCAGCTGTTCACCACACCGTCGACGAAGCCAATAATTCCGAAGGCGGTGGGGCGGGCGCGATTCGGGTCGATCCCGAAGCGGGTGAGGGTGGCGGCGAACAGGTCCGCGAGGTGCCCGCCGATGCGATCGCGCGCCCCGGCCAAGGCCTGTGACGACCCGCCCTGCGGGTCGGCGGCGGTGAGGAAGCGGTGCAGGTTGGGGTGGCGTTCCACCCAGCCGACATAGGTGCCGACCGCGCCGCGCACGGCGTCGCGGAGGGTGCCGTCGGGGTGCAGGCGCGGAAGTAGTTCGGCCAGCAGCGAATCCAGAATGTGGCGGCGAATCTGATCGTCGAGGTCGGCGCGGCCGTCGAAGTGGCGGTACACCACCGGGCGTGGGACGCGCAGCCGGTCGGCGATCTGCTGCACCGAGATCTCGATACCGTTCTGCTCGATCACGGCCAGTGCGGCATCGAGCATATCGGCGCGGCGGCGGGCCTTGTGACCGTTCCAGCGGGTACTGCGGCCGTCCGCCGCGCGCGGCGTCGCATTCGGGCTGGTCTTGGTCACCAACCAACCTTAGCGCGATTCGAATCTGCCCGAGACGACCCGTCTCACACAGTCGGTCCGAGCTGATACCCGGCCGGTCACGATCACCCCCGCCCCATTGACTGATACATGCTGTCTCACTAACCTGGATGTCACGGCTAGTATCAGAAACTTCGAGGTCGGAGAGCTGTCATGGGCAATGAGGCCGCACTTCTCCCGCAGGATTCCTTCGCGCGACGGTTGCTGACCGGATCGGTGAAGAAGTCCTACGACCCGGTGGTGGACCTGGATTGGGACGCGCCACTGGATCCGGAGAAACTCTTCCTGCCGCCGGAGGTGATCTCGCTCTTCGGCACCGAGCTGTGGGAGTCGCTGACGCCGGCGCAGCGGCGGGAGCTGTCGCGCCAGGAGCTCGCCAATGTGCTGTCGGTGGGAATCTGGTTCGAGAATCTGCTCAATCGGCTGCTGCTGCGCGAGCTGATGAACAGCGACCCCACCTCCCGGCATTCGCACTACACACTCACCGAGATGGGTGACGAGTGTCGGCACATGATGATGTTCGGGAAGGTCATCGACCGAATCGAGGCGCGACCGTACTGGCCGAATGCCGGTGGGCGCGTGCTCATCTCGAGTCTGCAGATCTTCCTGCGCGGGTCGATGGTGTGGGTGGGCGCGCTGGTCGGCGAGGAGATCTTCGACGCCGTGCAGCGGCGGACCCTCGACGATCCCGAATTGCAGCCACTGGTGGCGCGGGCCATGCGCATCCATGTCACCGAGGAGGCGCGGCATATCGGATTCGCGCGCGATGCCCTGGCCCGGCGGCGCGGCACCATGTCGAAGGCCGAACTCGCCTACACCCGTTTATGTGTCGCGGTGGCCGCGCCGCTGTTCGTATATCTGCTTACCAACCAGCACATGTATACGCGGGCGGGCCTGGATGGACGCGCCGCTCGGCGGATCGCGCGTCAGAACCCCTATGCCAAGCAGATGCTGGGGGCGGGTGCCGCGAACCTGGCGGCGTTCCTGGATAAGCAGGGCCTGATCGGCCCTGTCGGCAAGGCCATCTGGCGGCGGCGGGGGCTGATGGCATGAGTGACCGGTCTCCGGAGCAGGCCGGACCCGAGGTCGTGATCATCGGTGCGGGATTCGGTGGGCTCGGTACCGCCATCGAACTGCACCGCGCCGGGATCGGTGACTTCGTGATTCTGGAGAAGTCCGCCGAGGTCGGTGGAACCTGGTGGGAGAATACCTATCCCGGTTGCGGCTGCGATGTGATGTCGCTGCTGTACTCGTTCTCGTATGAGCCGAATCGGGATTGGACGCGCATGTTCGCCCGCCAGGAGGAGATCCTGGACTATCTGAAGCGGGTGGTGGACCGGTACGGGCTGCGGGATCGGCTGCGCTTGCGATCCGAGGTGACGGCCCTGGATTTCGACGAGAACGCCGACCGGTGGGAGGTACGCACCGCCGATGGGACGCGATATCGCCCGCGCGCCGTGGTGCTCGCCGCCGGACCACTGCACGTTCCGTCGATTCCGGATTTTCCGGGACGGGAAACGTTCGGCGGCACCAGCTTTCATTCGGCCCAGTGGGATCACCGGTTCGATCCGGCCGGTAAACGCATCGCGGTGATCGGTACCGGGGCGAGCGCGGTGCAGTTCGTGCCCGAGGTCGCACGCGACGCCGCGCGGGTGACGGTATTCCAGCGCACGCCACACTGGGTGATACCCAAGCCCGATCGGCCGCTGTCGCGGTGGGAGCGGCGGATGTTCCGGCTCCTCCCGGGTTCGCAGCGGCTCTACCGGTGGGCCATCTACTGGGCGTACGAGTCGTCGATCGTGGCGTTCATGAACCCGGATGTCATGCGGCGCTTCGAATTCCTGGCCCGATCGCACCTGCGCCGCCAGGTGCGCGATCCGCGGTTGCGGCGCGAGCTCACGCCGGACTATCGGCTGGGCTGCAAGCGAATCCTGGTATCGGACGACTACTACCCGACCCTGCAACGCGACAATGTCGACCTGGTGACCGAGCCGATCGCGCACCTGTCCCCCACCGGAATCACCACCGCCGACGGCGTTGCCCGCGAATTCGACGCGATTGTCTACGGCACCGGGTTCAAGATCGCCGACCGGTTCGCCGACCAGCACCTCGTCGGCGCGAACGGCCGTTCGCTGCAAGACGCCTGGCGCGGCGGTATGGAGGCCTTCCTCGGTGTCACCGTACACGGTTTCCCGAATCTGTTCCTCGTCATGGGACCCAATTCCGGTGGCGGAAACCAGTCCATCGTCTTCATGATCGAGGCACAGGCCCGCTATATCCGCCAATGCCTGGAACTGCTGCGCCGCACCGGCAATACCCGCCTGGAGGTGCGCGCGGGTACCCAGCACGAGTTCAACCGGCGGATTCAGGCGAAACTCGCCGGTAGCGTGTGGAATTCCGGTGGCTGCGAGAGCTGGTATCTCGATGAGCACGGCGTGAACCGCGCCGCCTGGCCGGGCTCGAGCGTCTCCTACTGGCGCGTCCTGCGCCAACCCGATCCGGGCCATTTCGATCTCACCGTGCCCGCCGATCGCGAACCCGCACACGACTATTCGGGTCCGGCGCTACTCGACGCCCCGGGCGCGGAGATACCGGTGGCGGTGACCCTGAGCGGCCATCCGGATCCGATCGACGGCCGCTACCACTGGTACGGCCGCGTCTGCGCTACCAATGGCGACGAACTTCCCGATCCGGGCCGCTCCCAGGTCTTTCTGACCCTCCCCGGCCGACATCCGACCGCGGCACGGCTGGAAGAACGCGACCCGTGGGGCAATCTACGGATTACCGGTGTCGGCGAACCGCCCTATCCCTGGGAGCAGGTGGGCGATGCGACGCCCGCCCGACTCTGAACCGCTCGTCAGCGCAGGGCGTCGAGGGACGCCTCGTCGCGCGCGAGATAGGCGCGGCCGTCCGCGGTGAGGACGATCGGGCGCTGAATCAACCTGGGATGCTCGGCGAGTGCGGTAATCCAGCGGTCCCGGTCGGCAGCGGTCCTTCGCCAGCCGGAGACACCGAGCTCCTTGGCTTCGGCCTCCGCGGTACGAGTGATATCCCACGGTTCGAGACCGAGCTTCGCCAGCACCGCACGGATTTCCGCGGCGGTGGGCGGATTGTCGAGATAACGGCGCTCGGTGTAGTTCACACCGCTCTCCTCGAGTACCGCCTTGGCGGCGCGACTCTTCGAACACTTCTGGTTGTGCCAGATCTCCGTCTGTTCGGATGCCATAAGCGCAGCCTAACCACCGCGCCCGCGGTCACAGCCAGTCGACCACCCAGCTGTGCGGGCGCATCCAGAAGAGCGGGCCCGGGGGAATCGGGTGGCCCCAGCGCTGTTCGGCCTGGTGCAGGGCGGCCAGTGCGGGCGGCGGCGGGGTGCCGTCGAAGATCTCGTGGATGTGCTGACGCCAGGTGTTGAGGATGGGGGCGACGGTGTCGGGGTCATGAGCGAAGGCGAAATCGACGCAGCGGGCCATGAGGGCGTCCACGGAATTGGCGGCGGCGACCGGATCACCGCCGCCGAGGGCGTGCAGGAACGCCTCGACCAGCGCGTAGGCAATGGCGTCGTGGACGGAGGTCTGACCGTTCTCCAGGGCCCAGATACCGAGGAAGGTGGGACCTGTCTCATCGGTCCACACCGCGTGGGCCTCGGCGGCGCGATCGTCGAAGATGAGCGCGGTGAGTAGGCCCAGAACCGATTTCCCCATGATCAGCGAATCGGGTTGGCCCTTCTCGGCGACCTCATCGATGAGGGCGCGGAAGGCGGCCGCGGCCAGGCCCGCGCGGCCGGCGGCCAGGAGCGCGTCGGCGGTTTCGCCACCGGCGACCTGATCGGCGGGTGGCTGTTTCGGGTCGGGGGCGGTGTACGCGCCCGCGGCGGGGCCGTAGTCGATGGGCTCGACCGACGGTGCTGGCGGCGGGGGAATATCGCTGGGACCGGGCAGCGATTGGGTGGCGGACAGAGTCGCTGCGTACGGCGGCGATTCCGGCGCGAGCGAGGGCAGTTCGAAGAAGAGGGTGGCGGGGTCGGCGGGCGGCTGCTGTCCCGGCGGGGGTGGTGTGACCGGCGGTTGCTGGCCGCGCGCCGGAAGCTGGCCGGGTCCCGGGAACTGACCGGGTCCCAGCGGCTGACTCGGTGCCGGTGGTTGGGGCTGCTCGAATCCGAACTCCGGGAGCTGCGCCGCGGGTGCTTCCGACCCGAACGGTGGCAGCTGATCTGCCGCCTCGCGCTCGCGGCGCGCCCGGCGGCCCAATGGCGGCTGCTGAGCCGGCGGTGGTTCCGACGCCCCCCGTTGCGCGAGCGGTGGCGGTTGACCGAAGGCTTCCTCCGACTCCGACAACGACCGTCGTGCCAACGGTGGCAGGTCACCCGACAATGATCGCGGGTCCACCGGTCCCGGCTGCCCCAGCGGCGGCTCCTGCCCGAGCCCCAACGGCTCACCGAACGGCGGGTGATCCAGCGGCGACGGTGGTTCCCCCGGGGGCAGCGCCCCCGCGAGCCGATCCTGAATCGCCGGGGAATTGTCGAGGTATTCGCGTGCCTCGCGGGCGAATTCATTGTCGACGCCGGTGAGCCAGTCGCGGCCCGACCAGAGGATATCGAAGACATCGCCGCCGACCCGGTGCTCCACCGCGGCGCAGAGAGCGTAGTAGCCGTAGGCGCGGTAATCCTCGAACTCCTCGCCCTCGCGGACCAGCAGGACCGCGTACGGGGTTGCGAGGTCATGTCTTTCGATATCGCCGAGCAGGGTGCACGCGGTCATGGCGGCCATGAGCACCTCATTGGGGGTACCGATCTGGCGACGGATGGCAATGCACTTATCGGCCATCCCCACCGCCGAATCCGCCTGCCCCAGCTGGGTGGCGGCCTCCACGGCCATGGAGTACATGGTGGCCATACTTCCGGCGGGAATATCGGCGGCGAAGCGGGCTGGACCGTTCTCGGCGATATGCAGTGCCTGCGCGAAATCGCCGGCGGCGAAGGCGGCTCGGAAGCGGTAGGACACGATCCAGCCGTAGTCCTGCTCATCGGGTTGGTCGAGCAGCATGTCGTCGAAGGTCGTGAGCCGTGCGAGCGCCGCTGTCGCCTCTCCCTGCTCCAACATGCCGCTCGCCTCGTTCATCACCGCGATGAACGCATCTCGATCCATGATCGCCTTCCCCGAATCGTGCCGAATCCCGGATCGTATGGCGCGACCCGGGATCGGCGTGGGCGGTGAGGGGAATGCCACAGTTGCCACGTCATTGGCATGACTGATAGCGAGTGCACTTGCGTAGCAAGCACACTCGCAGGTCAGCGGCGTACACACCGGATATCGGCGGTAGGCGTGCCCAGTGGTCAGGCGGGGACCTTGTCCAAGAAGCCGAGTACCCGTTCGATGCGGCCGTCAACCACGGTAATCACATCGAATCCGATCACCAGCGGCTCGGCGTCGGGTGCTCCGAGGGTCCAGGTGAAGCGCGCGGTGTTGTGATGGCCGTCCACCGGTCCGAGGCCGAATGTCAGTCCGGCGAACTGCTGTTGCGCTCCGGCCACCATCGCATCGATGGCATCGGGTCCGGTGAGCTGTACCAGCGGATCGGTGAAAGACACGTCCGCGGTGTACAACTCATCGATCAGTTGCCTGCGCTTACCCGCGTCCGATTCGTTCCAAGTCTCGATGTAGCGCTGTGCGATGTTCTCGAATTCGGTCATGCTCCAAAGCATCTTCGAGCCGGGGCATGGAGTCGATTACGCGTCGGGTAATGGTTCGGAACCGGTACTGAGCGCGAATTCGCCCCTGTTCGCGCGTTCGGATGGCAGGATCGGCGCGGATCATCCGATATGACACCGAACCAAATTAGGAGGCTTACCCGGTGAGCAGTGACGTGCAGGTTCGACGATTCGACCATCCGCGACGCACGATCGGAGTGACCTGGCTACGAGCCCTGGGCATTCTCGCCGCGGGTGCCACCCTCGCCGTCTCCACCGCCGCCGGGGTCTCGGCGGCCCCGGGCGACGCGCCCGTCGCCGGTTGCGCGATCGCCGCCGACGGTGAATCCTCGGGCGGTCAGTGGCCGAACGAGCCGGGGATGACAATCGACCAGAATGCGAACTACACCGCCACCCTGGACACCAATTGCGGACCCGTCACCATCGCGCTGGAGTCCGCTCGCGCGCCACGCACGGTGAATTCCTTCGCGTTCCTCGCCGATCAGCAGTACTACGACCACTCCCGGTGTCACCGATTGACCACGGAGGGCATCTTCGTCCTGCAGTGCGGTGACCCCACCGGCACCGGCCGTGGCGGACCCGGCTACCAGTTCGCCGATGAGAACCTCGCGGGAGCCACCTACCCGGCGGGCACCGTCGCCATGGCGAACGCGGGTCCCGATACCAATGGCAGCCAGTTCTTCCTGGTGTACCGGGACTCCCAGCTCCCCCCGAACTACACCCCGTTCGGCCGGATCACCGAGGGCCTCGACATTGTCACGATGATCGCGGACGCGGGTGTCGCCGACGGTTCCGGCGACGGCGCCCCCAGTGGTGATGTCGCCCTCGATACGGTGCTGGTCACCCGGCACTGAGCGCGATTCACACGTCGAAATACAGATCGAATTCGTAGGGGTGCGGACGGACGTTGATTTCGGCGATCTCGGTGTAGCGCTTGAGCCGTATCCAGGTCTCGATGAGGTCCTCGGTGAATACGCCACCCTGGGTGAGGTATTCGTGATCGGATTCCAGGCTGTCGATGACCGCGTCCAGGTTCAGCGGAGTCTGAGTGACCTGGGCCGATTCCTCGGGCGTCAGTTCGTAGAGATCCTTGTCGATGGGAAGGGCGGGCTCGATCTTATTGGTTATGCCGTCGAGCCCGGCCATCATCATGGCGGCGAAGGATAGGTACGGATTGCCCGAGGAATCGGGGCAGCGGAATTCGAGGCGTTTGGCATTGGCGCTGCTGCCGGTGACCGGAATACGCACGGCGGCAGAACGATTGCGCTGGGAGTACACCAGGTTGACCGGCGCTTCGAAGCCGGGCACGAGGCGCTTGTAGGAGTTCACTGTCGGGTTGGTGAACGCCAGCAGCGACGGCGCGTGGTGCAGCAGTCCGCCGATATAGTGCCGCGCCAGGTCGGACAGGCCCGCGTAACCGGCCTCGTCGTAGAACAGCGGCTGGCCGTCCCGCCATAGCGACTGGTGGACGTGCATGCCGGATCCGTTGTCCCCGAACAGCGGTTTCGGCATGAACGTCACCGTCTTGCCGGCATTCCAGGCGGTGTTCTTGATGATGTACTTGTACAGCTGCAGATCGTCGGCGGCGGCGAGCAGGGTATTGAATCGATAGTTGATCTCCGCCTGCCCCGCGGTGCCGACCTCGTGGTGGCCCTTCTCCAATTCGAATCCGGCCTCCTGCAGGTTATCGCACATGCGGTCGCGCAGATCCACCTCGTGGTCATAGGGCGCGACCGGGAAATAGCCGCCCTTGGGCCGCACCTTGTAGCCACGGTTGAGGGTGCCGTCCGGATTGCGCTCGGCGCCGGTATTCCAGCTCGCCGATTCCGAATCCACCTCGTAGAACGACGCGTTCATGGAGGTCTCGTAGCGCACGGTATCGAAGATGTAGAACTCCGCTTCCGGCCCGAAATACGCGGTATCGGCGATGGCGGTGCTGCGCAGATACTCCTCCGCCTTGCGCGCCACATTGCGCGGATCGCGACTGTAGGCGATACGCGTATGCGGATCGTGTACGAAGCAATTGATGTTCAGGGTCTTCGCGGCGCGGAACGCGTCCAGTCGCGCCGTCCGCAGATCCGGTAGCAACAGCATGTCGGATTCGTGAATCGCCTGGAACCCCCGCACCGACGATCCGTCGAAGGCGACCCCGTCCGCCACCAGTTCGGGACCGAACATGGATGCCGGTATGGAGAAGTGCTGTTGCGTACCCGGTACATCGCAGAACCGGATATCGACGTATTGGACATTCTCGGCAGCAATGAAGTCCAGAATTCCGCTGGTCGTCGGAGTGATCACCGCAGGCTCCTCGTCACTCGGTGTGCGGCCCCCCGTACAAACCTCCACGATACGACTCCGACCTACCTCGCGTACCCGAATTGGATTGTGCACCAAGATCATTCGAAGATATTGACGGCCGATCGCCGGACCGGCGCCGACGCCTCCACACGACCCGCGCCCCGGCACGCCCGTCCCCTCGGGACAGTCACACGGATTCAACCCCCGAATTGGGCATTGTGCACAAGCTCGATGCGCTACGACTGCCGGGTTGGCGGTACCGCGGAGCTCTCCGATGCGGTGTGCTGGACCACACAATCGAGGGCTCGTACGTCCTCGACCAGTCGTTAGTCAGAGGTAGGTCGTGAGTTCATCGTCGATTCCGGGTAGCGGGTCGCCGCGCACCCTTTGTGAGGCGTTCCAGTCTGTTGTCGCCAGCCATCCGGATGCGGTGGCACTGCGCACGCTCGGCGGGCAGGTGTCGATCAGCTGGCGCGAGTACGGGGAGCGAGTGCGCGCTATCGCCTCCGGATTGGCCGCGCTGGGAATCGGGCGCGGTGACACCGTCGCGCTCATGATGACCAATCGACCGGAATTCCATCTCTGCGATACGGCGATCCTGCACACCGGGGCCACGCCGTTCTCGGTGTACAACACCAATCCGGTGGATCTGCTGGTCTACCAGTTCGGCAATGCCGGGAACAAGGCGGTGATCTGTGAGCGACAGTTCGCACCACAGGTGCTCGAAGCGGTGGAAAAAGCTGCCGCGCAAGGCATTCAGGTCAACCATGTGATCTGTGTCGATGACGCTCCGGCCGGGACCATCGCCTTGACGGCGGTGCAGTCGGCACAGTCGGAGGACTTCGATTTCGACGCGTCCTGGCGGGCGGTGGAACCGGAGGACCTGCTGACCATCGTCTACACCTCCGGTACCACGGGCCCACCCAAGGGGGTGGAGCTCACCCACACCAATTTCATCGAAAATGCCCGTGTCATCGAGGAATTCGGTGAGGCCGGTCCCGAGGACCGGGTGGTGTCGTATCTACCGGACGCGCATGCGGCCAACCGTTGGTTCGCCCACTACCTGTCCATGATCACCGGCGCGCAGATCACCACCTCCCCCGATCTCAAGCAGGTCGCCGAGGCGCTGGCCGAGGTGCATCCGTCGGTATTCCTGGGCGTGCCACGGGTGTGGGTGAAGGTGAAAGCCGCACTGGAGAACCGGATCTCGGCCGAACCGCTACCCAAGCGCCTGATCGCGCAGTGGGCCATCCGGACCGGTCGCGCCCGCGCCCGCGCGGTCTCCGACGGCCGCACCCAGCACGCGCTCGATACCGCGCGCAATCGACTGGCCGAACGCCTCGTACTGTCCGGCCTGCGCGAACGCCTGGGTCTGGACCGGGTTCGCGTCGCGGTCACCGGGTCGGCACCCATCCCGCCCGATACCCACGAATTCTTTCTCGGCCTGGGCATTCCGCTGTGCGAGGGTTACGGTATGACCGAATGCACCGCTGGCGCAACGGTTTCCCGCCCGGAACGAATCAAGATCGGCACCGTGGGGACGCCGCTGCCCGGCGCGGAGGTCCGGATCGCCGACGACGGTGAGGTTCTGGTGCGGGGTAAGAATGTTATGCGTGGCTACCGCAAGGCCCCCGACAAGACCGCCGAAACCATCGACGGCGACGGCTGGCTGCACACCGGCGATATCGGCGCCTTCGACGAGGACGGGCATCTGCGCATTGTCGATCGCAAGAAGGAACTCATTATCAGCGCGGCGGGCAAGAATATGTCGCCCACCAATATCGAGAACACCATTACCGAGAACTGCCCGCTCGCGGGCACCGTGGTGGCCATCGGCGACGCGCGCCACTACAACACCGCCCTCATCTGCCTCGACCCCGATCTGGTCGCCGCCTTCGCCGAACGCCATCAGTTACCGGAGCGCGGTACCGCGGCCCTGGCCAAGGATCCGACCGTGCTGCGCGCCATCGAGGAGGGCATCGAGGCGGCGAACGCGAAGCTCTCCCGAGTCGAGCAGATCAAGCGCTTCGCGGTGCTCCCGGATGTGTGGACGCCCGGCAGCGACTGCCTCACGGCGACCGGAAAACTACGCCGCAAACCAATAGCAACTCAGTACGCGGCTACGATCGAGTCGCTGTATTCGACGTAAGGCAGATGATGTGATGCACCGGCTGACCCGGGATCGGGCGCTCGAAGAGATGTATCGGCGCGCGGCGGCGTTCCAGGACGAGACCGCCGCGAATATGCCGCCGTATACGCGGCTGCCCGCATCCCTGGTGGTCGACGGCCTGGAACGCGGGTCGAAGCTGAATATCGACCTCTTCTTCGAGTTCCTGCGCACCGGCGACACCCCCACCGAGGAGGCCACCCGCGAGGTGGTGGAAATCGCGGTGGGCCGGGTGCGCGACGGCGAACCCCTGGAGGAGGTTCTCGACCGGTACCGGATCGGCGCGGAGTTCATTTTCGGACGGGTGCGCGCGGCGGCGACGGGCGCGGAGCAGGAACTGCTGGTCGATGCCGCCCTGCCGCTGCTGCACTACATCACCCTGGTCACCGGCCGCGTCGCCACCGCGTGTGTGAGCCGGGTCAGTGACCCGCGCTGGGAGCTGCTCGAACGCCGCCGCGCCATTGCCGATGCGCTGCTGACCGGACGCGATCCGATCGAATGGGCGGATGAACCGGCCATTACGGTCCCGGATGCCTTTCTCATCGTGGTCTTCCGGCTCGGCACCACCCGTGCCGCCGATTCCAGCGAACTGCGCCACCGCATCGAAGCCATTCCGGGGGTATTCCTACGCCTGGACAGCGGCGGCTGGACGGCCCTGCTGCCGCTGCAACCCGGTGACGACGGCGAGGCCACCGCCGCCGCGCTCGCGACCCGGCTACCGACCCGCCCGGCGGATCAGCCCACCCCGTTCTGGGTGGGTATCTCCACCGCCCCCGCGCGCACCGATATTCCGGACCGCGCCGTCGAGGCACGTACCCTGGCCGAACTCGGCCGCTGCCTGTCGCGACCCGATACGGTGTGCCGTCGCTCGGACCTGCTGTTCGAATACACCATCGCCGCAAGCGGTCCCGCACGTCCGGGCCTGGCCGCCGTACTCGCCCCACTGGATCCGCAGCCGCTGCTCGCCGAAACCCTCGAGGTATTCGTGGACAGCGGTTTCAACCAGCTGGCCACCGCGCGCATGTTGAATATCCACCGCAATACGGTCACCTACCGATTGGCCAGGGTGCACGAACTCACCGGCCTGGATCCGCACCGCCCGACCGACGCCATGACGCTGTCGGCCGCCCGCATTGCCCGGCGGCTCGAATCGACATCGTTCGCGCCGTAGCCCGCTAGGGCCAAGTGCACAACAACCACCGAGCTCGTCTTGGCAATTGCCGGTAGCGCGGCCACCCGCCTGTGCGGTGTGCTGAATTCCGACGACGAGGTCACGTGGTGCGCGCTGCCCCGCGGTGGCCTCCCGAACATCCGCAGAGGTAGATCGTTGAGAATTTCGACCCGGCCGCGCAGGGGTGGCCGCTTCGTCCTCGCCGCCGCGAGTCTGACCGCCGCCGCATTGACGGTGTCGCTGGCACAGCCGGCGGCCGCCGTACCCACCGCGGGGCCCGTCCCGACCGCTCCCACCAATTTCGGGTTGCCCGCCGACTATCAGCCGACGCCCGAAAAGTACGGGGTGGGTTATGAATTGGGGCATGTGGTACCTCTCGCCGATGGCACCAAGATCCAGGCGGAGGTGCGGTACCCCACCGATCCGGCGACCGGTCAGCGCGCCGCCGGTGATTTCCCGGTGGTCGTCAACTTCACCACCTACGGCGCGCTGAGCAGTGCGCTCACCGCCGCCATTACCGGTGTGATCGACCAGTTCCAGATTCCGCTGCCCGATCAATTGCGCGATGTGCGACGAGTGATCAACCAGGCCACCAGCGCCCAGGATGTGCTGGTGCGGCGCGGCTATATCGAGGTGGTCGCCGATATCCGCGGCACCGGCGGATCCACCGGCGCGTGGAATCCGGCCTCGAAGCAGGACGGCCTCGACGGCGTGCAGCTGGTGGACTGGGCGGCGAAACTGCCCGGTTCCAATGGCAAGGTCGGCATGTACGGGTATTCGTTCCCGGCACTCACCGCCCTGCGCACCGCCGAGTCGGTCGGGCCGGACTCGCCACTGAAAGCCATTGTGCCCATGGCGATGCCGAACAATATCTTCAATGAGGTGCTCGGCCACGACGGTATGATGAGCCCGGTACTGCTCACCGCCATCTCGGTGCTGGTGCCGTATCTGAGCCTCATGGGTCCGTTCATGACGGCGGTGGTCTCCCCGCAGCTGTTCATCGAATCGCTCGTAGATCATCTCCAGGCGCTGATATCCCCCGACAGCACCATCAAACTGCTGCTCGAGGCGTACGCCGGCGGCCCACTCGCCTACGACGGCCCGTGGTGGCAGGAGCGGCGCTTCGAGACCGACCTGAACAATCTGGTCGACAAGGGCATTGCCATGTACCAGGTCGGCGGCTTCTGGGACCTGTACCAGGAGGGCCCGCTGCGCAATTACTCGCAGCTGCAGAACCTTTCGGCCGGTCGTGACCAGTTCGCGCCCATGGCGGCGGACCAGCGGGCGGACGGCCGCTACCAATTGCTCATGGGCCCTTGGTATCACGTCGGCCTCGGTGTCGGACCGGGCTCGCGCCTGGATACGAATATGATCACCCTGGCCTGGTTCGACCGGTGGCTCAAGGATATTCCCAACGGCATCGACAAGACCGATAAGCCGCTGCATGTCATCGACGCCAACAACCATGCCGCCGATACCGCGCGCTACCCGTTCGAACAGGCCGATATTCAGGAGCGCTTCTTCGACGGCGACCGGCTGACCACGCGGCAGCCGTCGGTCACCGACGCCTCGGATCGCTTGGACTACACCGGTATCGACAATATGTGCAATCGGCAGACCCTCGCCCAGTACACCGGCGGCCTGCTCGACTTCCTGTTCCGAATGTTCAATGCCTACAACCCGTGCACCGAATGGGTGCAGGAGCCGACGGCGGGCCTGAAGTACACCACCGATCCGGTGAGTGAACCGACCATGTTGGCCGGACCGGCGAGCGTGAGCCTCTATGCCTCCTCCACCGGCACCGACGCCGCCTTCCAGGTATGGCTCGATGATGTCGCACCCGACGGTTCGGTCGTGAATATCACCGGCGGTTCGCAATTGGCCAGCCAGCGCACCCTCGACGAGGACAAGACCTGGCGGGCCTCGGACGGCACCATCTACGCGCCCGAACACACCGTGCTCGAGCGGAATCAACAGCTCCTGGTTCCGGGTGAGGTCACCAAGCTGGAAATCAAGCTGCGACCCGCCTTCCACCGGCTCGAGCCGGGACACTCGCTGCGCCTGCGCATGACGAGCGGCACCTTCCCGACGACCATTCCGATCCCGACGGATCTGCCGCGCCTACTCGGCACCTCGCAGCAGATCCACCGGGACGCGGCCCGGCCGTCCAGCCTGGTGTTGCCACTGGCTCCGGCGGGCGCGTTCACCCATTGATCCCCGGGAGGCCGGGATGGTGGCACGGCCGGTCGCCGCGGCCGTGCCATCGCACCCGCCTCACTTGGCCTTGCGGGCCTGGACGAAGTATTCCGCCTTCAGCGCGACCAGTGCCTGCCGGATACCGACCGGAGCCCAGCTGGCCGAGGCATCACGGCCGACCACCGGGTCGGTCAGGGTGATGATGCGCCCGCGGGTCTCGAAGTCGAAGGTCTGCGCCGCGCGAATATTCTTGAGCCAGTCCACGTCCCGGCCGTAGGTGAGGGCGATGCGATAGCCCCCGTCACGCTCGAAGACCGCGACGGGCGCTCGGTAGGCGCGACCGGAATTGCGGCCGGTATGAATGACGATGCCGAAGCCCGGGGCGTAGCGGGCCATCACACCGAGCACCGGATTGCTGACACGCCGATTGAATCTGGCCAGGGCCTGCGGCAGCGGCATGGCTACGTCCTCTCTGACGAAAGCGGTTGTGTCCCAGAGGCTACGCCGCTCCCGCGCGGCCCGTGCGGCACCCGATCACCCCGCCAGGGATTATGAGGGGCACAACGACCGAGAGGAGCCGCCGTGGCGGAGATGATCGCCCTGTACGACGCTGTCGGTCGGGAGATCGGTGCCGAGGAGCGGTCCGTGGTGTACGCCGAAGGTCTGTGGCATGCCAGCGCGGGGGTGCTGGTGCGATCCGGTGATGGCGCCAGGGTGTACGTGCACCGCCGCACCGATACCAAGTCGGTTTTCGCCGGAATGCACGACTGTCTGGCGGGCGGGGTGGTCGAACCCGGTGAGCACCCGGCCGATACGGCGGTACGGGAGCTGGCCGAGGAGTTGGGTATCGCCATCGAATCCGGCACCGCTCGTCCGGTACCCCTGACGAGCGCGTCCTGGGACGGTGAATGGGCGGGGCGGCCGCTGCGCTGTCATCTCTTCGCCTACGAGGTGCGCTGGGACGGCCCGATTCGGCATCAGCCGGAGGAGATCGCCGATGGCTGGTGGTGGACCGATGCGCAGCTGCGTTCCCATCTCGACGATCCGGCGTGGCCGTTCGTGCCGGACACGCGCGTCTTCATCGCCGAGCTGCTGCGCTGAACTTCCGAGCGGCCCGGAAACGACGAACAGTCCACCGGGCCCGCGCGACCCGATGGACTGTTCTACCAGCCTGTGACTACTAACCGGCGCTGCCGGTGAACAGTCCCTGCACTGTCTTGATCAGAACGTCGGCCAGAAAATCTGCTGCGGATCCGGACACAGGTGTCTCCTCATCTTTGAACTGTCGAAACATGTGAAGCATTACTGATTCACATGAGCCAGAGGAGCTCTTTCGCTCAAAAAGTCACCCTGGTCGACACCAGAATCCCCGCCGGAACCGATTTCAGCTGCGATTATGCCCACTGAGTGGGACTGTGGCATGCATCACACTCTATCCCGACGATGACGTGGAGCCGACCCAAGCGGAGAAAGCGCCCGGATTTCGTGTCTGCAACAGCACCCGGCCCGGCCCGATGAAGTCGAAGACGAAACCCTCACCGGATTTCAGCGATTGCAGCGACCGGCCCGAGACCGCCCGCCGGATGGTGAAGTTCATGGCCAGGTCGTAGGCCACCACATGCCCGGTATCAATGGTCACCGGCTCGCCCGGCGCGAGGTCGATGACGTCGATGGCGCCGAATACCCCGAGCACCACCTCACCGTGCCCGTGCGCCCGCAGTCCGAAGCCGCCCTCGCCGCCGAACAGATTCGCGAATCCACCCCACTTCGCCTCGACGGTCACGCCGTGCGAGTTGGCGATCCAGCCGCCGCGACTGATGAAGTACGGCCGGTCCGGCACGAGCGGCAGGTTGAGCATGTCGCCGGGCAACGCGGGTGCGACATCCACCCAGCCGCCCTGCTGTGGCGCGGTGAATGTGGAGACGAAGAATGATTCGCCCGCCAGTACCGATCGCTTCAGCCCGGCGAGGATCCCGCCCTCGGCCTTGGCCTCCAAGGTGACTCCCGCCGAGTGCGCCACCATGGCCCCACTTTCGACCCGCATCGGCTCACCTCCGGCGAGGAAGCACCGCGCGATGGTCGATGACGGATTGTGGCGCAGTTGAACCTTCATGCCGCCGAATTTAGCAGCGAGTTCGGACCGATCCGCCCCGTACCTCGCGAACATTCGAACCGGGCGCGTCCGTTGGTGGACGCCCCGGGTTCGAGTGCGCTTCGAGACAGCCCCGCTACTTGCCGCCCTCGAGGAGTACGACCTGTTGCGGCGCATAGGAATCGCCGATGGTGTCGACGCCCTGCTGCTTCAGTAGATCCAGGGCCTCGGTCACGTACTCATTGGTATAGGCGTCGTCGTCCGGATCCTTGGTGAGTACGGTCGCGCCCTCCTGATTGCGGGTCTGCTTGGCAATGGTGACGGTGCGATCCCAGGAGACGGTGTCCACCATGCCGATTCCCTTCGGGGACGGCCAGATCAGTTTGTTCACCTCATTGATCTGCCACTGCTGGTGGCTGGCGCCGAGCGTGCTGCCCGCGGCGACGGTGATATCGCGGCACTGGTCGACATTGTCGCGGCAGAAGATCCACCCCTGCAGCGACGCGGCCAGGAATCTCACCGTCAGATCCTGGTACGAGGCATCCTTCAGCTTGTCGGTATTCGCCCAGATCGCGTCCTGGAGCATGGCGACGTCCTGGTCGTTCCAGTCGATGGTGGTGAAATCGTCTGCGGTGTAGAGCTCTCCGGTCGCCGGGTTCTCGGTCTCGAGCAGCTGGGCGTACTCGTTGTAGGACATGGCTTGGGCGGCGTCGATATCGCCCGCGAGGAAGGCGTTCATATCGAACTGCTGCTGTACCAGACGCACATCTTCGGCCGGGTCGAGTCCGGCCTGGGTCATACCCGCGAAGAGTTCGAATTCATTGCCGTAGCCCCAGTTTCCGACGGTCTTACCGCGCAGGTCTGCGGGGCCGGCGATTCCGGCGTCCTTGAACGCGACCTGGGTGGTGCCGGAGCGCTGGAAAATCTGCGCCACCTCGGTGATCCCGGCTCCGGACTCACGGGAGGCGAGGGCTTTGGGCACCCAGGCGACCGCGAAATCGGTTTGTCCCTGGGCGAGTACGGTCTGCGGAACGATATCGGTACCGCCGTCGATGATTTCGACCTCGAGGCCCTGTTCGCGGTAGAAGCCCTGCGATACCGCGGCGAGATATCCCGCGAACTGGCCCTGTTTGAACCATTGCAGCTGCAGCTTCACCCTGGTGAGGCCGTCGGGCGTGGTGGCGCTCTCGGTGGTACTACACCCGGTCAGGGCCGCCACCGCCACTGCCGCCACAGCGAGACAGGAACTCAGTTTCCTTCTGGTACTTCTCATTTGGATCTCCATACAACGGTGGTGCGGGGTCGGCGGGTGAGGTGCTCGCAGATGACGACGGCAGCGAGGAACAGCAGGCCCAGGAGCATGGCGGCGGTGACGTACGCCCAGGCGCGTGGATAGGCGGTATTGGCGGCGGCCGAGGTGATCCGGCTGCCGAGGCCGTGCTGTGGGCCGCCGAAGTATTCGGCGATGATGGCGGCGATCACCGCGCCGGGTGCGGCGATCCGCAGCCCGGTGAACAGGTGCGGCAACGCGGCGGGCAGCCGGATGGCACGGGTGACCTGCCAGCCGGAGGCGGCGTAGGAGGTCATGAGGTCGACGTGTACCCGGGGTGCCTGGCGCAGCCCTTTGATGGTGCTGACGTACAGCGGGAAGAAGACCACGATGGCGGCGACCAGGCGGCGCGGTAGGTCGGTGGTGGTCGAGTACATGGAGTTCAGCAGCGGGGCCAGCGCCACGATCGGTACGGCGGCGGCCGCCGCAGCCAGGGGGCTGAGCAGGCCGTCGATCATGCGGAATCGCACGGCGACCGTCGCCGCGACAATTCCGCACGCGACACCGACGACCAACCCGACGAGAGCGTTCTTGCCGGTGGCGATGGTGGCGTCCAAGACACCGGAGCGATTGGCGTGGAAGGCTTCCGCGATGGCGGTGGGTGCGGGCAGCAGGAAGGACGGCACCGCGGCGACGACGGTCAGCAATTGCCACAGTCCGATCAGCGTGACGCCGACGAGCAGCGGTGGGAGCCAGGATCTCATGGCCGGTCCTGTCTCACGGTCGGTTCGGTGTGGCCGGCGCGCAGTGCTCGGCGCACCGCCGCCACCGACTCGAAGAACGGTTCGGTGGCACGGATATCGGTGTCGTCGTCGGCCTCGCCGGTCGCACCGGTGTCCACGATCGCGGTAATACGGCCGGGGCGCGGTGACATGACCACCACGCGATCGGACAGGAACACCGCCTCGGGAATGGAGTGGGTGACGAAAACCACTGCGGCGCCGGTTTCTCCGGCAATCCGCAACAGCTCGCTCTGCATACGCTCGCGCGTCATCTCGTCGAGTGCGCCGAAGGGTTCGTCCATGAGCAGTAGCGGGGGTTTGCGGGCGAGTGCGCGGGCGATGGCGACGCGCTGCTGCATGCCGCCGGACAGTTCGGCCGGATAGCGGCGGGCGAAGTCGCCGAGCCCGGCCATCTCGAGTAGATGGGTACTGCGTTCGCGGCGTTGACGTTTCGGGACGCGGTGCAGCTCCAGGGGCAGTTCGACATTCTCCTGGACGGTGCGCCAGTCCAGCAGCCCGGATTGCTGGAAGGCGATGCCGTACTCCTGGTCGATGCGGGCTTGCCGGGCGGTCTTGCCGTGCACGGTGACGGTGCCGCTCGTCGGCTCTTCCAGATCGGCGACAATGCGCAGCAGGGTGGATTTGCCACAGCCGGACGGGCCGATGAGGGAGACGAATTCGCCTGCGGCGACGGTCAGCGATACGTCCTCGAGTGCGGTGACCTGCCCCGCCGAGTAGATCTTGCCGACCTTGGCCAACTCCACGGCAGCGATCGAAGCCGACTGCGCCACTGTCGAATTGGTCACAGAAGCGCCGGATAGGTGGGCGGTCAATGGGTACCTCCTGACGAGCGGCCGCCCGGCGGGCGGCTGTAGCGGCGCAGCGCCACTTCCACGAGAGCGACCAATCCGGTGATGACGACGCCGAGTAGCGCCGCGGCGAATACGGCCGCGTACAGGCGGGCGGCGTCACCGGTGGATTGCTGTGAGAACACGATGATCTGGCGACCTATCCCGCCCGCGGTGCCGGTGGAGATCTCGGCGACCACGGCGCCGATCACCGCCGCGGCGGCGGCCAACCGCAGTGCGGGTAGCAGATGCGGGACCGCGGCGGGCAGACGCAGCCGCAGCAGTGTCGCCCACCATCCGGCCGCGAAGCTGTGCAACAGCTCCACCGAAGCCTTCGACGGTGCCTGCAGGCCGCGCAGCATACCGACGGCCACCGGGAAGAACACCAGGTAGGAGGCGATGACGACAATGCTCATCCAGGGCCGCCACGGCTGCCCGGCAATAACGATCTTCCCGCCCCATCCGGCGACCAGCGGGGCCAGGGCGATGAGCGGGATGGTTTGCGAGACGACGATATACGGCAGCAGGCCGCGTTCGAGCCAGCGGAACCGTTGCATGAGAACGGCCAGTCCCACCCCGACAACGGTGCCGAGGAGTAGGGCGAGCAGGGCCAGCCCGAGGGTGAATCCCGTGGTGCGCAACAGGGTCGAGCCCACGGTGCCCGTGCCGTCCTTATCGCCCAGAACGGTGACTATCGACCAGATATGTGGCAGCGCACCGTCGGTGGTGCGTGGCAGTACGCGTTGTTCGCCGATGCTCACGCCATTCTCCGGTACGAACGCCTTCACCAGCTCCCAGACGAGCGCCACCAGACCGAAGGCGGCGAGCGGGTAGAGCACTGTGGCGGTGCGCGATCCGATCCGAGGCCGGTACCGTGCGCGCACCACACTGGGGGCGGCCGCCTCGACGACGCCGCCGTCCGGAACCGCTGTCATGTCGATCTCACCGTCGCGGTTGTCGGATGTGCCAACTGCGGTAGCACGGATTCGCCGTAGGCCTCGAGGGTCGCCGTCTTGGCGTCGTGCTGGAGGTAGACGGCGAACTGGTCGACCCCCAGCGCCTCCAGCTCACGCAATCGCGCGAGATGTTCGGCGGGGGTGCCGATGACGCAGAACCGGTCGACGATCGCATCCGGTACGAAGTCGGCATGGGTGTTCCCGGCCTGTCCGTGCTGGTTGTAGTCGTAGCCCTGACGTCCGGCGATGTATTCGGTGAGCGCCGTGGGTATCTCGCCGTCGGCTCCGTACCGCGAGACGATATCGGCGACGTGATTGCCCACCATGCCGCCGAACCAGCGGCATTGTTCCCGAGCGTGCTCGCGCCCGGCCACCGAGCCGTCGGTGATGTAGGCGGGTGCGGCCACACAGATGGTCACCTCCTTCGGATCGCGTCCGGCGCGTTCGGCGGCGGCCCGCACCCGTTGAATGGTCCAGGCCGTGATATCCGGATCGGCCAGCTGGAGGATGAATCCATCGGCCACCTCCCCGGCCAGGTCGAGGGCGCGCGGCCCGTATCCGGCCACCCACACCGGCAGGCGGGAGGCGTGCGCCCACGGAAATCGCACCGTGGTCTCACCCACCCGCGCGCTGCGACCATTACCCAATTCCCGAATGACATCGATGGATTCGCGCAGGGTCGCCACGGTGGCAGGTGTGCCGCCGAGGGTCCGCACCGCCGAATCACCGCGTCCGATCCCGCAGACCGTGCGATTGCCGAACATCTCGTTCAGTGTCGCGAAGGTCGAGGCGGTGACCGTCCAGTCCCGGGTGCAGGGATTGGTGACCATCGGCCCGACGACGACTTTGCGGGTGGTGGCGAGGATTTGGCTGTAGATGACGTACGGCTCCTGCCACAGCAGATGCGAGTCGAACGTCCACACGTGCGAGAACCCGTGCGTCTCCGCGATTCTGGCCAGTTCCACCACCCGCGACGAGGGCGGCGTACATTGCAGGACCACACCGATGTCCATAGGGCACACTCCGTTCCGGGTTCAGATGAGGTTCTGCGAGAGCGCGCGTTTCACGAACCGGCCGTGGCCGGCGCGTCCCAGATACGCACCGTTGTCGACGATCACCCGGCCGCGCGAGATGACCGTGTCGACCCGGCCGTCGATCTCGAAGCCCTCGTAGGCCGAGTAATCCATATTCATGTGATGGGTTTTGCCGACACCGATACTGGTGTGCCCGTTGGGGTCGTAGACCACGATGTCGGCATCCGCACCCGGACTGATCACACCCTTGCGCGGATACATGCCGAACATGCGGGCGGGGGTGGTACAGCAGACATCCACCCAGCGCTCCAGGGAGATCCGGCCGTCCTTGACGCCCTGGAACATGAGATCCATCCGGTGTTCGACACCGCCGATGCCATTGGGGATCTTGGAGAAGTCGCCGAGCCCGAGCTCCTTCTGATCCTTCAGACAGAACGGGCAGTGGTCGGTGGCCACACTGGTGACATCACCGGTGCGGATATAGCGCCACAGCTCATCCTGGTGGCCCTGTTCCCGGGCGCGCAGCGGTGTCGAGCACACCCATTTCGCACCCTCGAAACCCGGTGCGCCCAACTGCTCTTCGAGCGACAGGTAGAGGTACTGGGGGCAGGTCTCGCCGAATACGTTCTGGCCCCTACCGCGTGCGGTGGCGATCTGCTCCAGGGCCTGCTTGGCCGATACGTGCACCACATACAGCGGTGCGCCGGTCACCTGCGCCAGCATGATGGCGCGGTGGGTGGCCTCCTCCTCGAGCTCCCAGGGTCGTGAGGTGCCGTGGAAGTACGGGGCGGTATCGCCGCGTTGCAGGGCCTGTTCCACGAGAACATCGATGGCTATGCCGTTTTCGGCGTGCATCATCAATAGCGCGCCCAGGTCCCCGGCCTGCTGCATGGCCCGTAGGATCTGCCCGTCATCGGAGTAGAAGACCCCCGGATAGGCCATGAACAGTTTGAAACTGGTGACACCCTCCGATACCAATTCCGCCATGCCCGCGAGGGATTCGGCGTTCACATCGCCGATGATCTGGTGGAATCCGTAGTCGATGGCGCACTGCCCGGCCGCCTTGCCGTGCCATAGCGCGAGAGTGTCCTGTACCCGCTCCCCCGGCTTCTGGACGGCGAAGTCGACAATGGTGGTGGTACCGCCCCACGCCGCCGCGCGGGTTCCGGTTTCGAAGGTATCGGATGCCTCGGTGCCGCCGAACGGCAGCTGCATATGCGTATGCGCGTCCACGCCACCGGGAATCACGTATTTGCCGGTGGCGTCGATAACCGTCGCCGCGGCGGCCGGGTCGCCGAGCGCGGTGGATCCGGGTTGCAGCACGGCGACGATGGTCTCGTCGTCGACCAGGACGTCGAGTAGCTGGGATCCGGTGGCGGACACCACTGTTCCGCCCTGAATGAATATGCGGGTCATGGCTGCACCAACGGTCCGTAGGCCTCTGGGCGGCGGTCGCGGTAGAAGGCCCAGCGATCGCGCACCACCTTGATCAGATCCATATCGAGGTCGCGGATCACCAATTCCGGATCGGTATCGGAGGCCACCTCCCCGACGAACTTGCCTTCGGGATCGACGAAGTAGCTGGTGCCGTAGAAGTCGTCGTCGCCGTACTCGGATTCGACGCCGACCCGGTTGATCGCCCCGATGTAATACTCATTGGCGACCGCGGAGGCGGGCTGCTCCAGCTTCCACAGATAGCTCGACAGGCCGCGCGAGGTGGCCGACGGGTTGAAGACGATCTCCGCGCCCGCCAGGCCGAGCGCCCGCCAGCCCTCCGGGAAGTGCCGGTCGTAGCAGATATAGACACCGATCCGACCGACCGCGGTATCGAATACCGGCCATCCCAGATTGCCGGGCCGGAAGTAGAACTTCTCCCAGAACCCGTTCACCTGCGGAATGTGGTGCTTGCGGTACTTACCGAGGTAGCTGCCGTCGGCGTCGACCACCGCCGCCGTGTTGTAGAGCAGGCCCGATTGCTCCTGCTCGTAGACCGGCAGCACCATGACGATGCCCAATTCCTGTGCCAGCGCGGCGAATCGGTCCACCGTAGGACCGGGTACCGACTCCGCGTACTCATAGAACTTCGCGTCCTGGACCTGACAGAAGTACGGACCATAGAACAACTCCTGGAAACAGATCACCCGAGCCCCCTGCGCGGCGGCCTGCCGCGCATAGTCCTCGTGCGCTTTGATCATGGACTCCTTGTCGCCGGTCCAGTTCGTCTGAACCAGCGCCGCTCTCACGATTGCCATGCTTTGTGATACTGCACCCTGGACACGTCATTTGTGTTACAAACCACCGGAAACAATTTCGCGACCGTAAAAACTCGGGGGCGTCCGCGGCGCGCCCGGCCCCGCCGCGCAGAATGAACCTGTGACCGCTGAACTACGTACTCCCGACGCGCCCCCGCGCGGCGTCGCGTCGAGCGAGCTCGAGGCGGGTCTCGACAGCAATCGCGCCGATGCCATCGCAGCCGGTCTGCTCGACCGCACCGCGGCCGGTATCGCCGCCGAGGTCGGTCGCCGAATCCGGTGCGGCACACTGCCACCCGGTGAGCGTCTGCCCACCGTGCGCGATCTGGCCCGCGAGCTGAAGGTCTCCCCCGCCACCGTCAATCAGGCCTGGCGCGCCCTGGCCTCGGCGGGCGCGATCGTGTCCCGGGGTCGCGCGGGCACCTTCGTCGCGACGACCGTCCCCGCACCGCACCCCGCCGGACGCTATCAACGGCTGCATTCCCAATCCGACAGCGCTTTCCGTATCGATCTCTCCCGCGGCACCCCCGACCCCGCCCTGCTGCCCGATCTGACCTCGGCGCTGCGCGTACTCGGCGGCGACGACGCGATCGACGATCTGTCGGCCACCTACCTGGGCGAGGCCATGCTGCCCGAACTGGAGGCGACCGTGCGCACCACCTGGCCGCTGCGCGCCGAACGTTTCACGGTCCTCGATGGCGCTCTCGATGCCGTGGACCGACTCCTGGCCGCACATGTGCGGCTCGGTGATGCCGTCGCGGTGGAGAACCCGTGCTTCCCACCCTTTCTCGACCTGCTCTCCCGCATGGGCGCGCGACCCATCCCGATCGGCATGGACGATCACGGCCCACTCCCGGGCGAACTCGCCGACGCCCTCGCCCGCTACTCCCCCACCGCATTACTGCTCCAGCCGCGCGCCCAGAACCCCACCGGCGCATCACTATCCGCCCGCCGTGTCCGAGAGCTGACCGACGTACTCGCCGACCACCCACTGCTGATCATCGAAGACGACCACTCCGACGGCATCGCACATTCGCCACTGCGCTCCCTCGGCGGCCGCCTGCCCGGCCGCACCGTCCACATTCGGTCATACTCGAAATCCCATGGCGCGGACCTGCGGCTGGCCATCGCGGGTGGTCCCGCCGCCTACCTCGACCCGGTCGTGGAACGTCGCATGCTCGGCCCGGGTTGGTCCAGTCGGCTCCTGCAGCGCGTCCTGCTGCAGATGCTCACCGACGACACCGCCCGCACGACCGTGGCCACGGCCCGCACCACCTACCGGACCCGCGCCGACACCCTGCGTAGGGCACTGGCCCGCCACGGCCTGCACATCGCCCGCGGTGACGGTATCAATCTCTGGCTCCCGGTATCGGACGAGAACGCCGCCATGATCGCGCTGGCGGCCTCCGGCATCAAGGCTGCCCCCGGCGGGCCGTTCGAGGTGACCGAGCATCCACGTACCGATCACCTCCGGCTCACCACCGCCGCCCTGCGCGATGGCGATATCGCCGAGGTGGCGGCACATCTCGCGAGTGCTGCCACGGCGTCACCCACCTACCGGCGAGTTCGCCGGGCCTGAGGGGCGATATCGCCCGCCTGGTACCGGCGCGTTGTTCCACCAGCTGTCGATCAGGCCATAACCTGCCGTGTCCGGATCAGCTCACGGCCAGCACTTCATCGCGGGCCAGCAGTTCGGCGTAGAAACCATTGCGCGCCAACAGCTCCGGATGCGTTCCGCGCTCCACGACCCGGCCACGATCGAGTACCACGATCTGATCGGCGTCGCGGATGGTGGACAGCCGGTGCGCGATGGTGATGGTGGTGCGCCCGGCGGCGAGGGCATCGATCGCGGCCTGCACCTCGCGTTCGGTGCGGGTATCGAGAGCGCTGGTCGCCTCGTCGAGCACCATGATGGGCGGATTGCGCAGGATCGCCCGGGCCACCGCCAGGCGCTGCTTCTCACCACCGGAGAACCGGTAGCCACGCTCACCGACGAGAGTGTCGTAGCCATCGGGGAGGTCGGCGATGTGGTCGTGGATCTGCGCGGCGCGGGCGGCCGCGTGCAATTCCGCGTCGGTGGCGTCGGGTTTCGCGAACCGTAGGTTGTCGGCCACCGAGGCGTGCAGCAGGTACGTCTCCTGGGAGACCACCCCGACGGTCGCGGCCAGATCCGCGAAACTCAGATTCCGCACATCGATGCCGTCGATGGTCACCCGTCCCGAGGTCACGTCGTAGAGCCGGGCCACGAGATAACCGAGAGTGGTCTTCCCGGAACCGGTTTCGCCGACTATCGCCAGGCTGGTTCCGGCCGGAACGCTGATATCGATATCGTCGAGCACATTTCGGTCGGCGTCGTAGGCGAAACCCACCCGCTCGAACCGCACCGCACCGGTCACCCCGGTGGGGGGCAATACCGCTGGTTTCGCCGGTTCGACGATATCCGGTCGCAAGTCCAGGTATTCGAAGATCCGCGTGAACAACGCCAGCGAACTCTGCACCTCCACCCCCGTGGACAGCAGCATGACGGCCGGCCGCAGCAGCCCGGCCTGCAAGGTGGTGAATGCCACCAGTGTGCCGATGGATACCAGCGGGGTCCCGGCGGCGGAGGTCAGTCCGGCGGCCCAGTAGACCACCGCGGGCATGGCCGCCATCACGATGGTGATGGTCGACTGCCGCCAGCGACCCGCCATTCCGGACCGAATCTCGAGATCCACCAGTTCGCGCGATTCCCGCGCGAAATTATCGACCAGCGCCGGGGAGCGACCCATGGTGCGCCCCAGGAGAATTCCGCTGACCGAGAGCGATTCCTCGACGATCGCCGCCATACCGGCCATTTGCCGCTGCCGTTCGCCGGTGATCCGGCGGCGCTCGGATCCGACCCGACGGCTGATCCACACGAAGAACGGCAGCATGGTCAGCGACACCAGGGTCAGGCGCCAGTCCAGCGCGAACATGGCGATCACCGCGGCCAGTACCGAGGTGACATTGGCGATCAGCGAGGTCGCCGTCGAGGTGACCGTGGACTGCATACCGCCGATGTCATTGGCGATGCGCGACTGCACCTCCCCGGTGCGGGTGGTGGTGAAGAACGCCAGTGGCATCGATTGCAGGCGCGCGTAGACCGCGGTGCGCAGGTCGTGCATGACGTGCTGTCCGACCGTGGTGGACAGATAGGTCTGCCACACCCCGAATACCGAGGTGAGCACCGCGACCGCGACCATACCGAGGGCGAGCAGCGTCAGCAGTCCGGTGCGGCCGTGCGGCAGCGCGTCGTCGATAACGGCGCGCACCATGAACGGCGAGGCCACACCGACGAGCGAGGACAGGCCGACCAGCGCGGCCACCAGCGCGAGCCGGGAGCGATAGGGGCGAAACAGCCGGATGATCCGGTGAAGTTCGGATCGGGCAGCCATAGGCGCCTCCCTTCCAACAAGAACCTTCGGGCACTAACCTCTGAGCAATAACTGAGCTTGACTCATTATTGTTCCTCAAAACAATGATCTATGCTCAGAAATATGACGGAGGCAACCGAGACCGATCTGCCCGAGCTGTTCCTGCGCACCGCCAAACGCATCCGCCACGGTCAATTGGCCGACCTCGCACCCCTTGGCCTGACCCCCGCGCAGGCTCGCGCCCTGCGCATCCTCGGCCGCGCCGGCGAACCGCTGCGCATGTCCGCCCTCGCCGAACGCCTCGGCATCGTGCCCCGCTCGGCCACCACCGTCATCGACGCCCTGGAATCGGCGGACTGGGTCACCCGCGGCACCGACCCGGTCAATCGCCGCGCCGTCCTGGTGACCCTCACCGACTCCGGCGCGGCGCTGCTCACCCGCATGTCCGACGCCCGCCGCAAGGCCGCACGCGATCTGTTCGAAAACCTCTCCCCCGAGCGCCGTGAAACGTTGCGCGAGATCTTGGCCGAACTCGATTCCACCACCGCGCAGTAGCGCCGACGACAGACGAAAGGGCCGCGCTCCCAAGGGAAGCGCGGCCCGAGGCGATTGCCGATTACAGGTACTGACCCGTATTCGACTCGGTATCTATCGCCCGGCTGGCCGAGGCGTTCTTCCCGGTCACGAGCGTCCGAATGTAGACGATCCGCTCGCCCTTCTTGCCCGAGATCCGAGCCCAGTCATCGGGATTCGTGGTGTTGGGCAGGTCCTCGTTCTCGGAGAACTCGTCCACGATCGAATCGTAGAGATGCTGCAGGCGCAGACCCGGGGTGCCGGTGTCGAGCACCGACTTGATGGCGTACTTCTTGGCCCGGTCCACAATGTTCTGGATCATGGCGCCGGAGTTGAAGTCCTTGAAGTACAGGACCTCCTTGTCGCCATTGGCGTAGGTGACCTCCAGGAAGCGGTTGTCCTCGCTCTCGGCGTACATCCGATCCACGACATGCTCGATCATGGACTGCACGCACTTGTTGCGATCGCCGGGGAACTCGCCGAGATCGTCGGAGTTCAGCGGCAGCGTCTCGGTGAGGTACTTCGAGAAGATGTCCTGCGCCGCTTCGGCATCCGGGCGCTCGATCTTGATTTTCACATCGAGGCGTCCGGGTCGCAGAATGGCCGGATCGATCATGTCCTCGCGATTGGAAGCACCGATCACGATGACATTCTCGAGGCCCTCGACACCGTCGATCTCCGACAGCAGCTGCGGCACGACCGTGGTCTCCACATCGGAGGAGACACCCGAACCGCGGGTGCGGAAGATCGAGTCCATCTCATCGAAGAACACGATCACCGGGGTGCCCTCGGAGGCCTTCTCACGAGCCCGCTGGAAGATGATCCGAATGTGGCGCTCGGTCTCACCGACGAACTTGTTGAGCAGCTCCGGGCCCTTGATATTCAGGAAGAAGGACTTGGCTTCCTTGGCGTCCTCACCCCGTGCCTCGGCGATCTTCTTGGCGAGCGAATTGGCGACGGCCTTGGCGATGAGGGTCTTACCGCAACCGGGAGGACCGTAGAGCAGCACACCCTTCGGGGGTCGCAGCGCGTACTCGCGGAACAGATCCTTGTGCAGGAAGGGCAATTCCACCGCGTCGCGAATCTGCTCGATCTGCCGCGTCAGGCCGCCGATGTCGTGGTAATCGACATCCGGCACTTCCTCGAGGACGAGGTCTTCGACCTCGGCCTTGGGAATCCGCTCGAACGCGAAGCCCGCCTTGGTGTCCACCAGCAGCGAATCACCCGGGCGCAGTTTGCGAATCGGCCGATCCGGATCCTCGAAGTCGTCGACATCGACCAGCTTGGCCAGCGGCCCCGCCAGCCAGACCACCCGCTCCTCGTCGGCGTGACCGACCACGAGCGCGCGGCGGCCGTCGTCGAGAATCTCGCGCAGCGTGCCGATTTCACCGATGGCCTCGAAAACCCCCGCCTCCACGACGGTCAGCGCCTCATTGAGTCGCACGGTCTGACCGTAGGTGAGTTCATTGGTATCGATATTCGGTGAACACGTCAGGCGCATCTTGCGACCGGAGGTGAATACGTCGACCGTCTGATCGTCATACGCACCGATGAGCACGCCGTAGCCGCTCGGCGGCTGGCCGAGGCGATCTACTTCCTCGCGGAGGGCGACAAGCTGCTGACGTGCCTCCTTCAAGGTGTCCATCAGCTTGGTATTGCGAATAGTCAGCGAATCGACGCGAGATTCCAATTCCCGTGCGCGATCCGGTGTGTCGGCCAGTTGCCTCCGGAGTGCAGCGGCCTCGGCGCGTACTACCTCGAGTTCCCTCCAGGCGGCCGAATCCGAATGTTCATTGGGGCTCATGATGCTGCTCCTCCCAGTCCCGGTCTATCAACGCTACCGGGCAAGAACCGTTCTCGCTTTCCGACTCGGTTTCGTCGTGATCACATCTAGGCTGCGGTCGTTAGGGCGGACAACCATGTTAGCCTGCCCTAACCTGTTTCCGGCGAGTTAACTTTCACCGACCAAGTCGAAAGGGTGCTATCGATGCTCCTTCCTAGCAGTCGTACCCGTACCGAGGGCAACGCTTCAAGGGTCCTTCGTGTTTCCGTGGCTACCGTCGCGGCTGCGCTCGCCGTTACCGCCACCCTCGCGGGGTGCGGCTCCGATGACAAGGATTCCGGGGCCGCGACCTCTACCAGCAGTATCGCCGCGAACACCACCACCGCTACCGCGACCGACGCACCGGCACCCACCGCGGCGGCCCTGCAGGCCACGCTGACCGAGTTCGCCGATCCGGCCACACCCGCCGCGGACAAGGCGGAACTCGTGGTCGACGGCGACAAGCGCGTGGCGCTCATCGAGCAGATGAACCAGGGCCTGGCCAATTACCAGGTCACCTTCGCCGTCAGCGATGTCCAGCAGAACGGCGCCGAGGCCGACGCAAAGGTGGCGGTCACCAGCCCGCACGGCACCATGCCGGATGTGCCGATGAACTGGCAGTACACCGATGGCGCGTGGAAGATCTCCGATAAGGCCGCCTGCACCATCCTCGGTATGGCGCGCGCCGCCTGCCAGCCGTAATCCGCGGTACCGCAAGCGCATACCCGCGTACGTCCGCCCACTTTCCGACTGTCGAGACGAGGGCGCAAGCACGTCGGGCGGGCTCATCGACCGGCCACATCCGGCACGGGTACCGGTTGCGAACCCTTCGCGAGCGATCGCGCGCCCGCGACACCCACCAGCGATGCGGCGACGGCCGCGCGGACCGGGACGAGCGGGGGCGCCCCGCGCTCCGCAGTGGCGCGGAAACCTTCCAGTATCGCGACCGTGCCCTCGGCCATCCGGTCGATCGGCTCGCCGTTCACCAGGTAGCGCGGCGGGGTGCGGCGGGTCTCGCGGGTCTGCCCGTCCGGCCGCGCCCAGCCCTCCCGCCGAATCCGCACCGACCAGGCGCGTTCGCCTGGCGCACGAAGGGATTCGGCCACGCCGTGGGCGCCGCGCACCGAGACCCAACTCCAGTGGCTGTCGGCCTCACCGGCGAGAAAGCCGTGCCGGGTCAGCGCGAGTGCGCCGTTGGAGAGCCGGATGGTGAGCACCATTGCGGCGGGCCGTGATTCGCCCGGACCGACCGGAAATGCCGTGACCTCGACGGGCCACGCCTCGGACAGCGCCAGCACCCGGTGAGACGGTGTGCGTGCAGTACGCGGTCGGTGCGACGTGGCCGCGCCAGTGCGCCGGGTCGCCGATCAGTTCGGCGGTGTCCTGCGGCGAGAGACTGTGCAGGTAGTCGGCTTCGACCAGATCGATGCGGCCGAGTTCGCCCGCGGCGATCGCCTGCCGCAGCAGCCGTACATGCGGGTGGAAGACGTAATTCTCCGCGAAGGAATAGGTGGCCGTGGATTGTTCGGCCGCGTCGATGAGTCGGCGGCCTTCCGCTTCGGTGACGCAGGCGGCGGTCTCGGAGAGGACGTGGATGCCGCGCCCCAGGAACACGATGGCCAGCGGGGCGTGCGCGTCGAAGTCATTGGCCAGCACCACACCGTCGAGATTCGCGTCCAGCAATTCGGTCCAGATCGCGGTGACCCGGGCGGCCGGAAACTCCGTGTGCGCGGCGGCCAGCCGGGCCGAATCATGATCACAGACCGCTGCCACCTCGATACCGATGCGGCGCGCCCACTCGGCCATATGCAGACCGCGCAGCAATCCCACGATTCCGATACGCATCCGGCAACGTCTACTCGCGAATCCGAACGCAAACAAACCGTTTTCGGCTCGTGGCGGAACGCTCGGCCTCGGCCGCCGAACGCTCGGCGGTCCCCTGCCCGTGCCGCCGCCCGGTCGTCCCCAACCGCCCGCAGGTCGTCCCGCCCGCCCCGTCGTCCCGGCCGTTCGCGCCGTCGTCCCGGCCGTCCGCCCTGTCATCCCGGCGTGCTTTTGGCCGGGATCCACCGTTCATCCCGAGGGTGCAGTGGATTCCGGCCAAAAGCACGCCGGAATGACGGGGCTTCGCCGAAGTGGTCGGCCCGTCCCGTGCCGTCCCGTGCAGTCCCGTTCCGAGCCGACAGTTCGCGCGCTACCCCGGTTCGCGCGGAGCGTCAGCCCTTGGAGGGTTTGCGCTGCGGTTTGGGGGCGACCGCGCCGTCGGCGAGACGGCGGGCGCTCACCAGGAAGGCGGTGTGGCCCTGCATACGGTGTTCGGGGCGGACGGCGAGGCCGACCACATGCCACGGGCGGACGATCGACTCCCAGGCGCGCGGTTCGGTCCAGCAGCCCTGGCGGCGCAGCTCCTCGACGACCTCGGACAGCTGGGTGGTGGTGGCCACGTAGACGAGGAGGACACCACCGGGGACCAGCGTCTTGGAGACGGTATCGAGGACATCCCACGGCTTGAGCATGTCGAGAATGACCCGGTCGACCTGCTCACCGGAGTACTCGGCCAGGTCGGCGATGGTGAGTTCCCAGTTGGCGGGGCGTTCGCCGAAGAATTTCTCGACATTCTTCACCGCGTGCTCGGCATGGTCGTCGCGGATCTCGTAGGAGATGACCCTGCCCTCGGGGCCGACCGCGCGCAGCAGCGAACAGGTGAGCGCACCCGATCCGGCACCGGCCTCGAGCACCTTCGCACCGGGGAAGATATCGCCCTCGTGCACGATCTGTGCGGCGTCCTTGGGGTAGATGACCGCCGCACCGCGCGGCATGGACAGCACGTAGTCGGTGAGCAGCGGTCGCAGCGCCAGGTAGGGGGTGCCGTTGGCGGAGTTCACCACGCTGCCCTCGTCGGCCCCGATCAGGTCGTTGTGGGCGATCTGCCCCTTGTGGGTATGGAATTCCTTGCCTTCTTCCAGGATCACCGTGTGCTGGCGGCCCTTGGCATCGGTCAGCTGCACCCGGTCACCACTCTGGAAGGGGCCGGTCCGTCTGGCCGTCATGAATCTCCTGTTCTCAGTGCTGTCTATTCGGCAGGACCGGGGCCCTACGTGGTTACGCAGGCTGCCGCCTCCGGGCCTGACCGTTCCTGCCGAGCTGTCTATTCGGCAGGACCGGGGGCCCTACGTGGTTACGCAGGCTGCCGCCTCCGGGCCTGACCGTTCCTGCCGAGTTTTGCTGCGCGATCGCTGCGGCGATCTTCCACTGCACTCTGTCGGTGCCTGGGTTTAGCCTGCCAGGTATGTCAGTGCCCGCATCCACGGCCCCGGATTCGGCGGGCGGTATACCCGCGCCCGTCGAACCCTTCGTTGGGCGGCAGCTCGCGCTGTCACCTTCGCGGGCAGCGGATTTCAAACAGTGTCCGCTCAAATACCGGTTGCGGGCAATCGACCGGATACCGGAACCACCCTCTCGAATGGCAGTGCGCGGAACTCTGGTGCACGCGGTGCTGGAGGGCCTGTTCGGGCTGCCCGCGACCGAGCGGCAACCCGCCCGTGCGGACGCTTTGATCGAACCGGCCTGGGAGCGGCTGCGGGCGGAGCGGCCCGAGATCGCGGACCTCGTCACCGGCGGCGGCCTGGCCGCCCTGCTGGACGAGGTGCGCGAGTTGGTGCGCGTGTACTTCACGCTCGAGGATCCGACGCGGGTCGATCCCGAATCCATCGAGATCTTCGTCGAAACCGAACTCGACGACGGTTCCCCGCTGCGCGGCATTGTCGATCGCATCGATAGGGCGCCGAACGACACCCTGCATATCGTCGACTACAAGACCGGCCGCTCCCCCGCCCCCGCGTACGAGGCGCGAGCGCTGTTCCAACTGAAGTTCTACGCCCTGGTCATGCTGCACACCCGCGGCGTCGTACCCGCGCAACTGCGACTGATCTACCTCGCCGACGCCGAAATCCTCACCTACGAACCCGACGCCGACGAGCTACGCCGCTTCGAACGCATTCTCTCCGCGCTCTGGGCCGCCATCGACGCGGCCACCCGCACCGGCGACTTCCCGCCCAAACGCGGCTGGATGTGCCAGTACTGCGACTACAAGCCGCTGTGCCCGGAATTCGACGGCACCCCGCCGCCGTATCCGCATCCCACGGAATCAGCCGCGGCGGGCTCAGCTACAGAAGGCGTTGCCTGAGGCGTCCTCCCGAATCGTCGTGCCGGGTGCGCACGCCCGGACGAACCACTTGCCATCGGTGCACTCGAGGTAGCTGCCGTAGTCCCACATAACGGTCTGGCCGCGATCGTGGTCGCCGCACGGGAGCAGTTCGTCCGCGGTGGCGACCGCCGAATTCGGGATTGTCGCGACCAATACGGCGATGGCGCCGAAAAGGATTGCCGCGGCGAACTTCCGCAGAATGAACATCGAGCCTCCGAGGTGTCGTGAGAACTTATCGACCAGGACACGGATGAAGCAGGATGACGCTGCTCGAACGCTAGCAACACGCGCCCGCCGTGGATATCCACGGCGGGCGCGTGTTGCGCGTCGAAGTCTCAGAAAGCGCGGCAGGAGCGGATATCGGTGGCGAGAATGGCCTTGGCTCCGAGGTCCGCGAGCCGATCCATCAGGTCGTTGCCGTTCTTGCGCGGTACCAGTGCGCGCACGGCCACCCAATCGGGATCGGTCAGCGGGGAGACGGTCGGCGACTCCAGGCCCGGGGTGATCTTCACCGCGGCGTCGAGCAGCGTCCTGGGGCAGTCGTAGTCCAGCATCAGGTACTGCTGGGCGAAGACCACGCCCTGGATTCGGGCGACGATCTGATTGCGGGCCTTATCGCGCTGGTCGGCGCCCTTGGCCTCGATGAGCACGGCCTCGGAATCGCACAGGGTGTCACCGAAGGCGACCAGGCCGTGCTGGCGCAGGGTGCGGCCGGAGCCGACCACATCGGCGATGGCGTCGGCGACACCGAGCTGAATGGAGATCTCGACCGCACCGTCGAGGCGAATGACCTCGGCCTCGATACCGCGGGCCGCGAGGTCCTTCAGCACCAGGTTCGGGTAGGACGTGGCGATGCGCTTGTCGTAGAGGTCCTCGACCTTCCAATCGCGGCCCGCGGGGGCAGCGTAGCGGAAGGTGGAGCGGCCCATCCCGAGGGAGAGCCGTTCCTGTACGGGCGCACCGGAATCCAGGGCCAGGTCGCGTCCGGTGATGCCGAGGTCGAGCTCGCCCGAGCCCACGTAGATGGCAATGTCCTTGGGGCGCAGGAAGTAGAACTCGACCTGATTGGCGGGGTCGAGGACACTCAGTTCCTTGGATTCGGTGCGCTTGCGGTATCCGGCCTCGGCGAGAATATCGATGGCGGATTCGGAAAGTGCGCCCTTATTGGGGACGGCGACGCGAAGCATAGGGTGTCCTTTCCGGACGGGTGGTGGGGGGACGTGAGGACGGTGGACGCGTGGGATTGGGCCGTACGGCGTGTACGGCGATTCGGCGCGTCACAGATGTCGGTAAACGTCCTCGAGCCGCAGTCCGCGGCCCACCATCAGCACCTGCACCCAGTACAGGAGCTGAGAAATCTCCTCCGCGAGACTTTCATCGCTCTCGTGCTCGGCGGCCAGCCACACTTCACCGGCCTCTTCGAGCACCTTCTTGCCCTGCGCATGCACGCCAGCGTCCAAGGCGGCGACGGTGCCCGACCCCTCGGGACGGTTGACAGCACGATCCTGCAGCTCGGCGAACAGGGCTTCGAAAGATTTCACGAAGAGATATTCTCGCAGACCGCCGAGCCGTCCCGCCCCCGGCCCTGCGGCGCACGGCGAAGATTCGTTGACCGTCACTCACGCTGACTGGGATCGCGATCGCGATTCGGTCGGCTCCCTCCGTCATTCCGGCGTGTTTTTGGCCGGAATCCACACCCCACAGACGTGGATCCCGGCCAAAAGCATGCCGGGATGACGGAAGCTTCAGGGGCGGGGCGGCGTGACCGGAGTCCAGGGAGCACACCGGGATGACCAGGGCGAGAGCAGGCCCGATGACGGACGGGCGCACGATGCACCTCACCCACGAAGTTGGTGGCGCGCCCCGTCTGGCGCGCCACCGGGAAGGCGTCGCTCACGCCCGCGATGCCAACAGCTCCGCGAGTTCGTCCACTGCCGCCTGCAAGTTGTCCGCGAAAGTGTGCATTTGCGCCGCAACGGATTTCGGGGTGGCGAGGTAGAGGTTCCAGCGGTCGGGGAGCATGACGTAGGCGATGCCGATGCACTTCGGGCTGGTGGAGCCGAAGCCGAAGTATCGGATATTCACCGACGGTGCGGAGCTGGTGCTCAGGTAGTCGTCGCGGCTGATGCGCCAGCCGGGACTGTCGTAGAAGGGCATGGGTTCGGTGGCTCCCAGCTGTTCGCCGCGGCGGCGCTGGATGAGTTGCAGCTCCCACAGATGCTGTTCGGGGGCTTCGCCGCGCTGGCATTCCTTGGCGCGGGCGACATGCGCGTCGGCGGCCGCCCGCAGCGCCTGTCTGCGCCCGTCCGCGTCGACAGCCGGATCCTCCATAGCGGCAATGAAATCCAGGATTTCCGGGGTCACCACGCGCATGGCCTCGGTGCGGCCGTTGCGGAAGTGCCGGGTGGCGATGGATTCGTAGGTGGCCCCGATCATGCCCTTGCTGCGCTGATGGGCGAGCTGGTAGCTGAGCTGGGCGAAGGCGTCCGGTGAGATGCCGAGCTGTTTGGCGCGGGTGGTGCCGAAGGTGTCGAAGGACACGGTGGCGGTGGCGGTGTCGGCGGCGTACTGCGCGAAGGACGCGGCGGCGGTGGCGACCTCGCGCTTGTGGTCGGTGTCGAGCGCGAAGACGACGGGCTCGATACCGGGCATGCCCTGCGGTTGCGCCCCGGAGCGGCTGGCGTGGTCGCCGACCGGGTTCTCCAGCAGCGCGTCGACGAAGGACAGGATGGTGGTCCCATCCAATCCGCAGTGTTCGACATTGATTCCGGCCTGGCCGTCGGCGAAGACGATGAACGACACGGCCTTGTCGAACCAGCGATTGCCGCTGTCGCCGTGCAGCAGTTGATCGCAGGCGTGCAGGGCGTCGCGGGGTGCGAAATCCTCCAGGCAGATGAAGAACAGCGCCGTTTCTATGGTGTCGAGCGCGGTCGCGTTCACCGGAGCGGCACGCAGCGTGGTGCGGATGGCGGCCCAATCGGCGCGGGCCATGGTGGTGAGGTGCCCGGCGGAGGCGTTGACCGGAACCCGGCGCGCACCCGCCTTCTTGATGGCGCGCAGACCGTCGGCGATATCGCCGGGCGTGTAGGGCGTCCCGGCGGGGCCGATGACGTCCATGCGAAACATATTGCCGCGGTAGCAGACCACGATATGCCGTGCCCGCGACGGCCCCGGCCAGTCCGCGCTGTAGGGCACCCGCACGCTGTCCTGCGGATCGCCGGGAATCCGGGTCTCGGAGAACAGGAACTTGTTCTGCGCCATATTCAGTCGCTGCCCACGCGAGGTGACCGCGGGAATCTCCTCGGCGTCGAGGAGCAGCTTGTAGTTCACGGCGGCGGTCACCAGCGCGGCGGCGCGGTCGGCCTGATCGGCGGCGGTGGATTCGGCGAGGACGGTGTCGTCGCGGAACAGGAAGAAGAAGTTGGCGTTCAGGGCGATGCGATCGCGGCGACCCAGATACCGCGACGGCCAGAATTCATCCAGCCAGCTATCCACATCCGGTTCACTATCGAAGCGCTGCAGATCGGCGTGCAGGGTTCGGGCCGGGCTGTCCGGGCGCAGCATGAGTTCCACGGCGGCCGCGGTGGCGGCGTAGTCGTCACTGGTGAGCAGCGGCGCGCACCAGTGCAGGAACCGAGTGCAGCTGTCCTCCAGGGTGGGCAGCGGAACCCGGGGCAGCTGGTCGTCGTGGGCGAAGGTCGGTTCGCTCAAGGGAGTTCCTCGTGGTCGGTGGATAGCTGCGGGCGGGATAGGTAGAGCTGTGCGTAGAGCCAACCGTCGGATTCGTATCCGACGGTGTCGATGTCCTCGGCCGCCAGGGTATTCAGTACGCGGTCGCGTTCGTCCGCGGAGGCGAAGCGCCGTTGCCGATACGCGCCGGGCGCGCGTTCGGTGTGGTAGCCGAGTTCGCCGAGTCGCACGGCAATGGGGTCGAAGGAGAACATGCGTAGCACGAAATGTGCCATCCAGGGAAGCTTTCCGCCATGTGCGCGGGCGACCCGGAGCAGGGTGCGGTCGGTGATGTAGCCGACGCAGCCGGTGGAGATGACCAGATCGGCGGTGGCGAGAACGCTGCGCTGGGATTCGGTGGGGTCGCCGGATTCCAGATCGGCGTGCACGATGTCGTGCAGGATTCCGGCGGAATGGGCGTATTCGAGCGCGGGGCGAGACGCGTCCATTCCGAGGAATCCGACACCGGGAAGTTCGTCGGTGGCGAGCGCGGCCCGATCGCGCGCAATAAGTTGCTCGATGGTTTCCGTGCTTGTGTCGCAGGCACTTTCGGCATCACCGAGGTAGTGGCGCGTCAGTTCCGCCATGGTGAGGTCGTGGCGCAGCAGTGCCGCGTTCACACCGTAGGAGCAGCCGAGGTCGAGCACGGTGGGCGCGGCGATCCCGGTCGCGTCCCGATATTCGTCGATGAATTTCGCGAAATGCGGTTTCGCCAGTTCCGGTATGCAGTAATCCAATTCGGCCATTCGCGCGTAGTACTCGCGCGGATCGGGTCGGTCGTAGATGTGGTCGAACGATGCTTTTCCGGTGCTGTGCAGCGAAACCGCCATGGGCGCTCCTTTGTTCAATCCAGCAATCGATCGCCGCGCAGCGCCGCGGCGGTCTGATGATGTTCGGGCAGCACGCGCCCGAACAGTTGCCGACTGCGCTCGGCCGTGCCGATGACCCCGGCCGTCTCGCTGTAGGCGAATATCGCGGTATGGCGCTGCACCGCTCCGCGCACCGGCGATACCCGATGCAGTGCGAAGCGGCCCTGGAACAGCTGTAGATCACCCGGCCGCAGGTCGAGCCGCCGAATCAGCCTGTCCCCCTTACCTTCCAAGACATCACGAACGTCGTCGAAGTTCTCCGCGTCCCGGGTGCGGATGGCCGGGCAGTATTCGAACTCGCCACCGGCCTCGGGCAGTTTCGTCAGCATGCTGACGGTGAATTCATTGGTGTCGTAATGCCAGGGGTGCGACATACCCGGGGCGACCACGTTCAGGCACAGGCCCGCCAGCGGATCGGTGAATTCGTGCAGTTCATCGAGTTCGAAGCAGTCGGCGACGAATCGCTGGAACACCGGGCTGGTGTAGATCCGCTGGATCAGCGTGTCAGCGGGGATGAGATCCCTTGCCACAAAGGCATTTCCACGCTCCAGGACGATCCGCCCCGGATGCCCCTCCGGCAGCTCCGTATCCAGGGGGATGTTGTAGGCATTGACCCGCTCCACGGTGTAGTACGCGCGCGGGGCCAACTCCTCCCCCTCGGCCCGCAGGGTGTCCAGGTACTCCGGTCGGACGAATCCCCGCAGTACGCAACACCCGTCGGCGGCGAGCTCCGCCCGCGCATCGCGCACCGCCGCCACCCATTCCACACCGCCGGGCGCGTCCAACGGGTAGCGCCCGGTATCCACCAGATCGGTCACCGCGCCCGGCGAATTTCCGCCACCGCTCGATGAGCACGCGTCAGCTAAGCCCCCTGTCACAGCCATGCCGACCATTCTTGTCGGAGCAGCGGCCGACACGCCCGAATTTTCCGATGCGAGAATTCAACTGTTTTACTGCGCCCCAACAGAATTCATGCGAGAGTTGAACTGGGTCCACTCTCACCGTGGAGCGCCGCCCGCACTTCCTCGGCCGAAAGATAATGACCGGTCTGCTCGAAATCACCGATGGTCGGCACATTCTGACCGAGGTAGCCGATGCGCAGGAAGTCATCGCCGATGGTGCCGTGCAAGGTCCAGTCGAAGCCGGTCCGGGCCCGCGCCACGACGGTGCGCATGGCGAGCAGGTGGTAACCGCGCGCCACCGCCTGGGCGGGCAGGCCGCGCAACCCGATACCCAGCGGGCGGGCGAGCGCGTCCCAGCCACCGAGGTCGACCACCATGCCGAGATCGGAATGCCGATACGGCTTACGCGGCTTTTCCCGCAGCGTGGCAATGAGATTGGCGCCCAGGTGGCGTCCCTGCCGGATGGCGTGCTGGGCGGTGGGCGCGCACAATGTATCGCCGCCCCTGCTCAGATCGGGCACGGCGGCCACATCACCGGCAGCCCACACCCCCGATAGTCCCGGCACGGCCAGTTCGGCATCGGCGACAATACGGTCCTTCACGGTCGCCGCGCCGAGATGTCCCGCCAGCGGACTGGCCGCCACCCCCGCTGTCCACACCACGGTCCTCGTGGGTATGACCCGCCCGCTGGTGAGCGTGACCGTGTGAGCGGTCACCTCGCTCGCCGACTCCCCCGGCACGAATTCGATACCGCGTTTCGCCAGCGTCTTCTTCGCGCTCGCCCCGAGCTTCTCCCCGAGTTCGGGCATGAGCCGATTCCCGTGGGTCACCAGGTGCCACCGCACCATGGCCTCGTCCAATCGCGGAAAGTACCGCCGCGCAGCCGCTTTCGTCAACCGATTCAGCACCGCCGCAGTCTCTGTTCCCGCATATCCCGCCCCCACGATGACGAAGTTCAACCGCTCCCGGCGCTCCGCCTCATTGGTACTGATGGCCGCGAAATCCAACTGCCGCAACACATGATCGCGCAGATACATGGCCTCAGCGAGGGTCTTCATCCCGAACCCGTACTCGCGCAATCCGGACACCTCGAGAATCCGGGTAATGCTGCCCGCCGCGAGTACCAGGTGGTCGTAGTCGATCCCCTGCTCCACCCCCGAGGGCCGGCGCACCACGCAGCGCCGCGCGTCGGCATCCACCCCCACCACCATCCCCGGGGCCAATTCCGTCCGCCGCAATACCCGCCGCAATGGCACCTGCACCGACCGTGGAGTCAGCACCCCCGACGCGACCTGCGGTAGCAATGGCAGATACAGCAGCCCCGCATCCGGCCCGACCAGGCATACCTCGGCTTCCCCGGTCCGCAGCTTCCGCTCCAGGTGCCGAGCGCACTCCACCCCGGCGAACCCACCTCCGACAATGACGATCTTCGCGGGCGTCATCGGGCCACGGTAACAACGGCTCACACACAGCGGTGGGAGGCGGTGATGCCGACCGCGCCACCGGGTGTCGGCCGCATCCGGAACGGCCGAGCGAAACATGCGATCCCGGCATGCGTGTGGCCGAGATCCACACACTGTTGCCGCATGAGCTGCGCGTGGTGGATTCCCGACCACAAGCGCCGGCATGACGACGGGGACGGTGCCGCGGCGACCAATCTGGACGCGGTACTACGCGGGCGGCCGGACGTACCGCAGGTTAGGGCCGAAGCGGAATCGCACACCCGCGCGGCCGAACACAGCGCCATGGCTCGGGAACCGCATGATCTGGTCGCCCATCACATGGCGTCGATCGTGCCGCGTATCGAGGTGGCCCGGCACGTGCTCGCCGATCCCGATCCCCGGGTGATCTCGGTACTCGATGACGTCCACGGCACCGCCGCCGATGCTCTGGCCGATATCCGCCGACTGCTGGTGGCGCTGCGCGATCCCGAGCTCTGCGCGGTCGCCCTGGCGGGTTCGGATGCGTACCCCTGGAACTCGCGGCGGCGGCCGTCCTTCTGCAAGGGCCCGCCGGGCGCCCCGGATCCGAAGCTGGGCATCGAGCTCACCGATTCCGAGTACGTCGTAGTGCCGATGCGCGTGATGACCCGCATGGGCGCGGCCGCGCTGGAGATGCTCGGAATCGGCGTGGCGGCGGTTGGCCGAGAACGGTGCCGGGGTGCGGCTGGAAACTCTCGGCCATGCGGTGGAACGCGGATCGAATCTGGTCGCGCCGCTGCATATTCCGGATGATGACGACCGATTGGCGCTGCTCGTCTACACCTCGGGGAGTACCGGAGCGCCCAAGGGGGCCATCTACGGCACCGACCGCCCCTTCGTTAAGGCCCTGCATTCCGTGGGTGCGCCGATCGAAAAGGGCAGCACTTCTGCCTGGGCGCTCAGCGCACTCGGTGGGCGGCGGCAATGCCGCCGAGTTCGGCGCTGGTCAGACCGATGAGGGAGTCGCGGAAGATTCGGCCGGGGGCGTCGGGGACGGGGATTTCGCAGGGGACGACGAGGAGGGCGCAGTCGGCGGCTTCGGCGGCCTGCGCGCCGGTGTGTGAATCCTCGATGACCACACAGCGATTCGGGCTCAGACCCAGGAGTTCGGCGGCACGGTGGTAGAGGTCGGGGGCCGGTTTGCCCTGGGGGACTTCGTCGGCGCAGACGGACGTCCTGAAGTGGTGGCGGCCCAAGGTGTCCAGGCCGAATTCGGCGAGGGAGCGTTTGGTATTGGTCACCAGGGCCATGGGGATATCGGCGGCGAGCAGCATGGCCAGGGCGTCCTGCGCACCGGGCCGCCAGGGGATGACGCCGGTGGTGAACAGGTCGGTTATGCGGTGCTCGATGAAGCCCCCGGCCTCGGCGAGCGCGGCCGGGGTGGGGTCGAGACCGAGACCGTTGAACAGAATGCGCATGGCATTGGGGCCGGAGGCGCCGATGAGGGCGTGGCGGATGCCGTCGGTCATCTCGCCGCCGAGTTCGGCGGCGAGTTCACGAACGGCGAGATCCCAGAGCTTCTCCGAGTCCAGCAGTGTGCCGTCCATATCCCAGAGGACGGCGTCCGGGCGGGTCATCGGGTGAGCTCCTTCGGGGTGGATGTCAGAGGCCGGAGGCGGTGATGAGCATGCGGCCATTGCTGGATTCGACCTGGATCCAACGGTTTTCGCTGGAGGTGGAACCGTTCTTCAGGGTGTAGGTGAGTGCCACGGTGGCGCGGTTGTTCCCGGACGGGGTGACACCGCCGACGCGGACGGCGGCGATGGTGCCCCAGAACTGGGCGTAGGTATTGAAGCCACCGGTGGTCGCCTGGTACGACGGCGACAGCATCGACCACGCCCCGCTCACATTGCCGGGCAGCATGCCGTAGTAGCTCTGTACGAACGAGGCGACCGACGCCGGGGTGGGCGGTGCGACCGAGGTGGTGGTCGGTGGCACCGTGGTCGTTGTGGTGGTGGTCGTGCTGGGTTGGGCACTGGTCGTGCTGGGCGCGGCGCTGGTGCTGGGCGCGACGGTCGGGGTCGGCTGCTGAGTATCCGCCTGGCCCTGGGCTACGGCGGTGGTCGGGGCGGTGGCATCGGAGCCGCCGCCGGGCGGGGCGACCACCGAACTGCCGGTGGCGACGGGTGGATCCTCGGTGCCACCGCCACGATTCACGGTGGTGGCGATGACGGTGGCGATCAGCAGCGCGGCCACGACACCGAGACCGACCAGGGCGAACTGCCGGCGGTCGCGGCCCTTGCCACCCTGCCCGCTACCGGTCTCGAAGCTCGGCGGAAGCGGCGGCCCGGGTGTCCGCGCCGCGCTCATATCCACATGCTGGGTGGCATCATCGGCCTCACCGACCGGAACCTGGTTCCGCGACGGGGACAGGACCGTGGTCTTCGTCGACTCGTCGTCGGCGGCCGCCGACGGCAGGATCCGGGTCGGATTCGCGATCACGGGCGCACCGCGTCCCTCGGCCACCGCCTGCAGCGCCTCGTGGGCCTGCTTCATGGTGGGCCGCGAATCGGCGTCGGCACCGAGCAGTTCCATCAGCACCGGCCCGAGCGGTCCGGCGCGCCGCGGTTCGGGAACCTGCGCCCGAGCCACCGAATGCAGGACGGCCAGGGGGTTGTCACCCTCGCCGAACGGCGGCATACCCTCCACGGCCGCGTAAAGGGTGGAGCCGAGCGCGAAGACATCCGATGGCGATTCCGGATTCTCGCCGCGCGCCACCTCGGGTGAGAGGTAGGCGGGGGTCCCGGCCAGGAATCCGGTGGAGGTGACGGTCACATCGCCCACGGCGCGGGAGATACCGAAGTCGGTGATCTTCACCGTTCCGTCATCGGCGACAAGGATATTGGCGGGCTTCACATCCCGGTGCACGATGCCGGCGTCGTGCGCGGCGGCCATCGCCGCCGCCACCTTGGCCCCGATTCGGGCGACCTCGGTCGGCGGCAGCTGCCCCTTCTCCCGCATGAGCGCGGCCAGGCTGGGGGCATTGACATATTCCATGACCAGCCACGGCTGGCCGTCTTCCTCGGCGACATCGAAGACCGTGACGGCATTGGTGTGATGCAGGCGCGCCGCGATCCGCCCCTCGCGCATGGCCCGCATGCGGGCCTCCAGGGCCTGGGACCGGGATAGGCCCGGTCCCAGGATCAGCTGGTTGACCGCCACCGTGCGCCGCAATCGCACATCGGTCGCGCGCCACACGACTCCCATCGCACCGGTCCCGATCGGATCCCCGAGCCGATACCGTCCCGCAATCAGCCGGTCTGAAGTCATGTGGTTGTACCCCTCCTGCTGGCGTCACGCCGAGCCCACCGTGGGACTCTGCGTGATCTGCCCGGAAACTCTCGAAATCCTATGCGTTGAAGTACTTTGCTTCCGGATGCAGCAGTACGAACGCATCGGTCGACTGCTCCGGATGCAGTTGCAGCTCCTCCGACAGCACCACTCCGATTCGGCCCGCATCCAGCAGGTCGACCAGCTTGGCGCGATCTTCCAGGTCCGGGCAGGCCCCGTAGCCGAAGGAGTAACGTGCTCCACGGTAGCCGAGTTTGAAGTAGTCGAGCACATCGGCGGGATCGGACTCGGCGACCGAATGTCCTTCCAGCACAAGCTCTTCCCGAATGCGACGATGCCAGTATTCGGCCATCGCCTCGGTGAGCTGCACACCGATGCCGTGCACCTCCAGATAGTCGCGGTAGTTGTTCTCCGCGAACAGCACATTCGCGAAATCGGCAATGGGCTGACCCATGGTGACCAGCTGGAACGGCAGCACATCGACCTGGCCGGTCTCGCGCGCCTTCTCCCGTGAGCGAATGAAGTCGGCGATGCACAGGAACCGGTCGCGCTGCTGACGCGGGAAGGTGAACCGATAACGCTGCGGCGCATCAGGATTCGGCTCGGTGAGAACGATCACATCATCGCCCTCGGAGACCGCCGGGAAGTAGCCATACACCAGCGCGGCGTGCTGGAGCACACCTTCGGCGATCAGCCGGTCCAGCCAATACCGCAGTCGCGGCTTACCTTCGGTCTCCACCAGTTCCTCGTAGGTGGGCCCGTCTCCGGCTCGCTGACCGCGCAGCCCCCACTGGCCCAGGAATAGCGCCCGTTCGTCCAGGAGACCCGAATAATCTTGCAGCGACAGCCCCTTCACCACGCGGGTGCCCCAGAACGGCGGTACCGCGACGGGCAGGTCGGCGGCCACGTCCGAGCGCGCGGGCACCTCGACGGGAACTTCCTTGGCGCGGCGCTCTTCGGCGATGCGCTTGGAACGCTGATGCCGGGCCTTGCGTTCGGCGGCCTTCTCGCGTTCGGCAACGGCTTCCGGGCTGTCGGGGTCGGGACCGCCGCCGCGCTTGCGGGTCATGATCTCGTCCATGAGCCGCAGTCCCTCGAAAGCGTCACGCGCGTAGTGCACATCGCCCTCGTAGACCTCGGTGAGGTCGTTCTCGACATAGCCGCGGGTGAGCGCCGCACCGCCGAGTAGGACCGGGAACTGCTCGGCCACCCCCTTGGCATTGAGCTCGGCGAGGTTCTCCTTCATGATCACCGTCGACTTCACCAGCAGACCGGACATGCCGATGACATCGGCCTTCTTGTCCACGGCGGCATCGAGAATGGTCGCGATCGGCTGCTTGATCCCGAGATTGACGACCTCGTAGCCGTTATTGGACAAGATGATGTCGACCAGGTTCTTGCCGATATCGTGCACATCGCCCTTGACGGTGGCCAGCACGATGCGGCCCTTACCGCTGTCGTCGGTGGCCTCCATATGCGGTTCCAGGTGCGCCACCGCGGTCTTCATCACCTCGGCCGACTGCAGCACGAACGGCAGCTGCATCTGCCCGGAGCCGAACAGCTCACCCACGGTCTTCATACCCGACAGCAGCGTCTCATTGATGATCTTGAGCGGCGGCACCTCTTTCATCGCCTCATCGAGATCGGCTTCCAGCCCATTGCGTTCGCCGTCGACAATGCGGCGCGCGAGCCGCTCGAACAGCGGCAGCGCCGCCAATTCCTCCGCGCGCGAGGCCTTCGACGAAGCCGTCGAAACGCCCTCGAACAATTCCATCAGATGCTGCAGTGGGTCGTAGCCCTCGCTGCGGCGGTCGTAGACCAGGTCCAGGGCGGCCTTGCGCTGCTCCTCCGGAATCCGCGCCATGGGCAGGATCTTCGACGCGTGCACGATCGCCGAATCCAAACCGGCCTCGACGCATTCGTTCATGAAGACCGAGTTGAGCACCTGCCGCGCGGCCGGGTTCAAACCGAAGGAGATATTCGACAGCCCCAGCGTGGTCTGCACCTCCGGGTGTTTGCGCTTGAGCAACCGGATGGCCTCGATGGTTTCGATACCGTCGCGGCGCGACTCCTCCTGTCCGGTGCCGAGGGTGAAGGTGAGCGTATCGATAATGATGTCGCTCTCGAGCAGGCCCCAATTGCCGGTGATATCGGCGATCAGCCGCTCGGCAATCGCCACCTTGGTGTCGGCGGTGCGCGCCTGGCCTTCTTCGTCGATGGTCAACGCCACCACGGCCGCACCGTGTTCGGCTACGAGCTTCATGGTCTGCGCGAATCGTGAGTCCGGTCCGTCGCCGTCCTCGTAGTTGACCGAGTTGACCGCGCAGCGACCACCGAAGTGCTCCAAACCGGCCTGTAGCACCGGAGTTTCGGTGGAGTCGAGCATGATCGGCAGGGTGGACGCGGTCGCCAGGCGAGAAGCCAACTCCCGCATATCCTTCGCACCGTCACGGCCGACGTAGTCGACGCACAGATCGAGCATATGCGCGCCGTCACGGATCTGGTCCTTGGCGATATCGAGGCACTTCTGCCAGTCCTCGGCCAGCATGGCCTCGCGGAATGCCTTGGAGCCGTTGGCATTGGTGCGCTCGCCGATCATCATCACCGAGGCATCCTGCGCGAACGGCACCGAGGTGTAGATCGACGACACGCTCGGCTCGTGCTCGGGTACCCGCGTGGCGGGCTTCACCTCGCGCACCGCCTCGGCGACCTGCCGAATGTGTTCGGGCGTGGTGCCGCAGCAGCCACCTACGAGGGCCAGCCCGAATTCGCTGACGAACTGGCGCATGGCTACAGCCAGCTCTTCCGGTGTCAGCGGGTATTCCGCGCCATTGGCGCCCAGCACCGGCAGACCCGCGTTCGGCATGACCGAGACCGGCAGGTTCGCGTGCTTGGACAGATGCCGCAGATGCTCGCTCATCTCATCCGGGCCAGTGGCGCAGTTGAGGCCGATCATGTCGATACCCAGGGGTTCGAGCGCGGTGAGCGCGGCCCCGATCTCGGAGCCGACCAGCATGGTGCCGGTGGTCTCGACCGTCACGTGGGTAATTATCGGAATCCGGCGGCCCGCCCGCGCCATGGCGTGGCGGCTGCCGACGATCGCGGCCTTCACCTGCAACAGGTCCTGGCAGGTTTCGATGAGAATGGCGTCGGCGCCGCCGTCGAGCATTCCGAGGGCGGATTCGATGTAGGCATCGCGCAGGGTGGCGTAGGGCGCGTGGCCCAGGGTCGGCAGTTTGGTACCGGGACCCATCGACCCGAGGACATAGCGCGCAGTGCCGTCCGCGGACGGTCCCATCTCGTCGGCGACCTCACGGGCGAGGCGGGTACCGCGCTCGGAGAGATCACGAATACGGTCGGCGATGTCGTAGTCGGCCAGGTTGGGCAGGTTGCAGCCGAAGGTATTGGTCTCCACGGCGTCGGCCCCGGCCTCGAAATAGGCGCGGTGAATACTTTTCAGCACGTCGGGGCGGGTTTCGTTCAGGATTTCATTGCAACCCTCGAGTCCACGAAAGTCGTCCAGGGTTAAATCCGCGGCCTGCAACATGGTGCCCATCGCACCGTCGCCGATCACGACACGCTCGCTGAGCGTGGCGAGTAGGGTGGTATCGAACTCGGCGCGGGGGGACACAGACATGGACTCAAGAGTAGTAGGCGGGCCCGACATTCCGGGCCCCGGTGCGGTCTGTCCACGGTGTGAGACGCGGCGTGTCCGCCCGCCTCGCCGCTGAGATCGGTCGAAATCCAGGGTTGCGCGTCGCTGGCGCGTCATTCCAGCGCACACCGTAGGCTGACCGGGTGAACGCCAGTGAACCCCCGGTGCCAGCCGAGACGGACCTCCCGACCTTGCGGGATCCCATCCTCGTCGCTGCCTTCGAAGGCTGGAATGACGCCGCCGACGCCTCGAGCGGCGCGGTCGAGCACCTCGAACTGATCTGGGACGCGCAGCCGCTGGCCGAACTCGATTCCGAGGACTATTACGACTATCAGGTGAACCGTCCGACCGTCCGTCAGGTCGATGGTGTCACTCGCGAGATCGGGTGGCCGTCGGCCATGCTGTCGGTGTGCTCGCCTCCCGGTAGTGACCGCGATGTGGTGCTGCTGCGCGGGGTCGAACCGAATATGCGCTGGCGCAGTTTCTGTGACGACATTCTCGAATTCGTGGAACAGCTCAAGGTATCCACCGTGGTGATCCTGGGCGCGCTGCTGGCCGATACTCCGCACACCCGACCGGTTCCCGTCACCGGTACCGCCTATAACAAGGAGGCGGCCGAGCGGTTCAACCTCGAGCAGACCCGCTACGAGGGTCCGACCGGAATTACCGGAGTACTTCAGGACGCGTGCGTCAAGGCGGGTGTTCCGGCGGTGTCGTTCTGGGCGGCGGTACCGCACTACGTCTCCCAGCCCCCCAATCCGAAAGCCGTGATCGCACTGCTGCATCGGGTCGAGGATGTCCTCGATGTGGAGGTGCCCCTCGGTGGGCTGCCCAAGCAGGCCGAGGAGTGGGAGGAGGCGGTCAATGAAATGACCACCGGCGATGAGGAAATCGCCGAATACGTGCGCTCGCTCGAGGAACGCGGCGATGCCGAGATCGATCTCAACGAGGCCATGGCCAAGATCGACGGCGACGCCATTGCCGCCGAATTCGAGAAGTACCTGCGACGACGCGGACGCGGCAGCTTCGGTCTCTAACCGGGCACTATCGCGACACCATCCGAACGTCTCGGTGAGGGCAGCCTTGGCTCACTATTAGACTCGTCCGAATGACCACGCCCCGGATCGCCGCGCATCTGCATGGATTCGGCGACCGAATCGCGCTGGTCCACGACGGCCGCGAACTCCGATATGCGGAGTTGGCGGAGCGGGTCAGCGCCTACGCGCACGACCTCGGATCCGGTCGCCGCCTCGTCGCGTTGGCCGCCCGCAACGATTTCGGTTCGCTCATCGCCTATCTCGGCGCGCTGGAGGCCGGATGCGCGGTGCTGCTCACCGGATCGGTCACCGCCGAGCTCATCGATGTCTACGATCCGGATCTCGTGATCGAGGCCACCCAGGACGGCTCGACCCCGCGACCGCACCCGCGCCGCACCGGATCCGCGCATACCCTGCACCCGGAGCTGGCGCTGCTGCTGAGCACGTCGGGGTCCACCGGATCGCCGAAGCTGGTGCGGCTGTCGTATCGCAATGTGCTGGCCAATGCGGAGTCGATCGCCGAGTACCTGGCGATAGCGGAGACCGACCGGGCGGCCACCACATTGCCGTTCTACTACTGCTACGGGCTTTCGGTACTGCACAGCTATCTGCTGCGTGGCGCGAGCCTGCTCATGACCAGCCGGTCGGTGCTGGAACCGGAATTCTGGGACGACTTCGGCGCCCAGCGCGCCACCTCCTTCGCGGCCGTGCCCTATACCTTCGATCTCCTGGAACGGATCGGCTTCGACCGAATGGCGTTGCCGCACCTGCGCTACATCACCCAGGCCGGCGGACGGCTCGCGCCCGAGCGGGTCCGCCACTACGCCCAGCTCGGCGAGCGCACGGGCTGGGCGCTCTATGTCATGTACGGCCAGACCGAGGCGACCGCCCGAATGGCCTATCTACCACCGCGTTTAGCCGCCGAACACCCCGACTGCATCGGAATCCCCATTCCCGGCGGCACTTTCACCCTCGAACCGGTCGAGGGCGGCGACGAACTCGTCTACCACGGGCCGAATGTCATGATGGGCTACGCCGAAACGCCCGCCGAACTCGCCCTCGAGCCGCAGCTCACCCGGCTGCGCACCGGCGATCTGGCGTGTCGCACTCCCGATGGCCTCTACCGCGTCATCGGCCGTCGCAGCCGCTTCGCCAAGATCTTCGGTCTGCGCATCGACCTACAGCGCATCGAATCCGGCCTGGCCGCCGCCGGATACCCCGCCTGCTGTACCGACGACGGCGAAACCCTCGTCGCCGCGATCGAATGCGGCGATACCGCCGCCGCGGCCCGACTCGCGGCGCGACTATCCGGTCTGCCGGTCGGCGCGGTGCGAGTCGCCGCGGTGGAGTCGATTCCTCGGCTACCCAATGGAAAACCGGACTATCCGACCATTCGTCAATTGCCGGGCACGCCCGTCGCGGCGCACACCGATATCCGCACACTCTTCGCCGATGCACTCGGCCTGCACCCGGAAACCATCGATCCGCGGGCCAGCTTCGCCGACCTCGGCGGGGATTCCCTCACCTATGTGGCACTTTCGGTGCGTCTGGACCGCGCGCTCGGTCAGCTGCCGGTGAGCTGGCCCACCATGAGCGTCGCCGAACTCGAGTCACTCCCCCGGCGGCGCAATCGATTCGGCCGCTCGCTCGATACCGGCACGCTGCTGCGGGCGCTCGCCATTATCGCCGTTGTCGGTTCGCATATCGGACTATTCGTCTTGTGGGGCGGCGCGCACGTGCTGCTGGCGGTGGCGGGTTTCAACTTCGCCCGCTTCGCCGTCACCGCCGCACCCGCCGCCCAGCGGCTGCGCCGCACCCTGCGCACCACCGCCTTCATCGCCATTCCGACGGCGGTGTGGGTCGCGGCCACCCTGCCTTTCAGTGATTACTACGGCTGGCAGAATGTGCTGCTGCTCAATAAGATTCTCGGCCCGCACGACAGCGCCACGGCCGGACATCTGTGGTTCGTCGAGGTACTGGTCTACATCGTGCTCGCCTCCGCACTACTGCTACGGCTTCCGATCGCCGACCGTCTGGAACGGTTGTCGCCGTTCTGGTTCGCCACCGGACTACTCGGGGTCGCCCTGATCTTCCGGTACCGGTCATTCAACCTGTACACCCCGGACAATGTGGCCTTCTCACCATTGGCATGTTGGCTTTTCGTCCTGGGCTGGGCCGCCGCCAAGGCCACGACCCCGTGGCATCGCCTCCTACTCAGCGCGGTGGCGGTGGCCACGGTCTCCGGCTATTTCGACGAAACAGACCGGGAACGAATGATTCTCGCCGGCATCATGCTGCTCATCTGGCTGCCCTCGGTTCGGGTACCCGCGCTTATCGCGGGCACGGCGGCCGTATTGGCGGATGCGTCACTGTTCACCTACCTGGTGCACTGGCAGGTGTATCCGCTTTTCGGGCAACATCACCTGGTTGCGTTACTCGTTTCGCTCGCGGCCGGAGTGGCCGCCGCTCGACTGATGGGATTGGCCCGTGCGGTCGCGAGGACCGCGACGGGCTCAGCAGCTCTCGACGGTCAGGACCTGGGCGGCCGCCTCCTGAGCCAGCTTCGCGATGAGAATGTCTCGCGGAATCGTTTGGCCGGCAAGATGATCGAGTGACGGCACCACAACATGGTGGGCATCGGCACGCTTGAGTTCGGCGGTCAGCTCCGCGAATGCGGTGCCATCGCCAGGGGTCGATTCATGGAACGTGGCGGCGAAGCAGAAACCTGCCGAACTCGCCATATCGCACATGGCGACTTCCAGCTCATCGCTGCGGCCATCGGCCAAATCGTCACGCACGTACCCATAGATCAACGCTTCCACCCGAACCTCCGTTGGATAGGGGATCGCTGTTCTCCTGTGTGCCCACTACGAAGTGTGACGTTCTCACGAATGCAATTGCAGATGTCAACCCACTGACACTCGAATGCCCTATCCGGGTCCACCGCGCGTTAACTGGTGAGATACTACCTACGTGTCCGCTTGCGACGATCGCCCCGTATGGGCAGTCAGAATGCGTGCCGAACGCGATGCCCGGGGGTGGTCACAGGCCGATGCCGTGCGAGCGATGCGCACCAAATCCAGTCACAATCTTCCGACCGACTCGACGCTGCTTCGGAATTGGCGGCGCTGGGAATCGGGCGAATCACGCCCCGACGACTTCTACGCACCCATTATCGCGGCCGCCTTCGACACCGTGACAGCGGCCTTTTTCCCCAAGTCACGGCCCAACCGCGATGACGAAATGCTCTCTGCCACCGGTATGGACACCCTGGAGTTCATCGGACGGCTGCGCATGTCCGATGTCTCGCACGCAACCCTCGACGCCATTCGCATCACCGCCGACCGGCTGTGTTCGGAGTATCCGTGTACCGATCCGCACGAGCTGCACGCGGAGGGTTCGGCATGGTTGCGGCGAATTACCTCACTACTGGACGGTCGGCTTACTCTCGCGCAACATCGCGAGGTACTCGTACTGGCGGGCTGGGTAGCGCTCTTGGTCGGATGCGTCGATTACGACCTGGGTTGGCGGACCGCCGCCGAGGCCACCCGCCGGGCCGCACTATCCCTGGGGCAGGAAGCCGAGCATGCCGAAATTATCGGCTGGGGAATGGAAATGGCGGCGTGGTTCGCCCTGACCCAGGGCAACTATCGCGGCGCCATCGACGCGGTACAGGCCGCGTGTCCGAGTATCGGAAACCTGGGCGTGGGCGTGCAGCTGTCGGCTCAGCGGGCCAAGGCCTGGGCGCGCATCGGTGACCGCCGCGAGGTGGAAACGGCGCTCGCACAGGGCCGCTCGATATTGGACAATCTTCAGCATCCCACCAATCTGGACAATCATTTCGTGGTGGATCCACAGAAGTTCGACTTCTACGCCATGGACTGCTGCCGGGTGGCCGGCGACGATCGGCTCGCGGAAAGCTATGCCCGGCAAGTTCTCCGCAACTCCACCGCACCCGATGGCACCATTCGCAAACCCATGCGGGTGTCCGAGGCTCATCTCACCCTGGCGGTGGTCGCCGTCCGAGATGGTGATCTCGAGCTCGCCGTCGACGAGGCGATGCGCGCACTCGCCGGGAAGCGGCGGTCGCTGCCCTCACTCATGTGGATCGCGGGCGAGACCGCGCGGGAAATGATCGAACGTTTCCCCGGAGACCCCCGCACCCGCTCCTACCTCGAACAGCTGCGCGCCCTGGCCGCCAGCTGACCGACCGCCGGTTACTCTCCAGCACATGGACTTCAGCCTGTGGACCTGCGCTGGGCGAGGACACGAGACCTACGCGCCGGATGAGGCCGGACTGGCGGCGCGACTGCACGTCAGCACCCCCGCCGGGAAAGCCTGGCGCTGTCTGCGCTGCGGTGACTTCGTTATCGGCGAACCGCGGCTGCGCGGACCCGCCGACAATGCTCCCGAGGTACCGCGCGGGCGGCTGCTACGTGACCGCTACATTATGCGGGCACTCGCGGTGGAGCGGGTGGGCCGAGCGCTGGTACTGCTGCTGCTGGCCGCCGGGGTAATGAAACTGCGTGGCTCACAGGAGAAGTGGAAGGAAGCGTGGGAACGCGAGCTACCGCTGATCCAGCCCCTCGCAGATCAACTCGGCTGGAATCCGGACCATTCGAAGATCGTGCGCTGGCTGGAGACGGCCTTCACGCTCTCACCGACCACGCTGACCTGGCTGGCCGTAGCACTGCTGGCCTATGCCGGAATTCAGCTGATCGAAGCCGTCGGACTGTGGCGGGTAGCGCGCTGGGGCGAATACTTCGCAGTCATCGCAACCAGTATCTTCCTGCCCCTGGAGATCTACGAGCTCAGCGAAAAGATCACCTTCCTCCGGGTGGCGGCCCTCACGGTGAACCTCGCCGCGATCATCTGGCTGCTGTGGAGCAAGCGGCTCTTCGGACTCAACGGCGGTTCGCGGGCCTACTTCGCCGAACACCACTCGGAAAGCCTCATGACCGTCGAGCGCGCCGCCGTTGCCAGCGACCGTCCCGGCGACACCACCGCCCGTAGCCGAGGTTGAAGGGCGCCGGCACGGCCCCGTCATCCCGGCCTGCCCTGCTATCCCTGCACACTCGCCTCGTCATCCCGGCATGCTCGCCTCATCATCCCGACGGAGGGGGCCGGGCGGCATTGCGATCTCGACCCCGGTGGAGCCGAGCGGGCGCGGATTCGGGCTCAGCCGGCAATGCGTCTCGGACTCGAGGGCAGTACGCCGTGGACGGATTCGGGTTGATTCGATCGTGGCGCGCCGTACGGCGGGTGCATTGGATTGCGGGGGTGCGGCGGTATTAGTCTCTCCCCGGTGACCGAGACCGCTGCCGGATTGCTGCCCGACCCGCCCGGGGTCGGTGGAGGGGATCTGCCGCATGCCGATCGGCTCCGGCTGTTCTCCTTCGCGACCGCCGAGAAACGGGCCGACTACCTGTGGGTGTTACGAGCATTCGATACCGCGCGGGCCGCCTATGTGGTGCTGCTGCACGCCAGCGATGTGGTGGAGACGCTCGGACGTTGCCCGGGGGCTCCGGCGCTCACCACGACCGAGGTGGGGCCGCTGCTCGAGCAGTTGCACCAGTGGGGGGTGCTCGAACGCAGTTATGACGGGACACGGGCGGCCACGCTCGCCGAGTACCGCAATCGGCATTTCGTATATCAGTTCTCACAGGCCGGATATCAGGCATTCCGGGCAGTTTCGGATGTCCTGGCGGCGCGGCTCGACGAGGCGTCGCTGTCGCGGCTGGTGCTGCCGGAACTCCTCGCCGATCTGCACACCCTCGCCGAGGCCAATCGGACCGGGGACGCGCCCCGGGTGTACCGGGTGCTCAACCGGCTCGACCGGGCACTGTCGGATCTGGCCGACCGGGCCGCGCACTTCTACCTCACCCTCGGGGATCTGGTGCGCACCACGGAGGTGACGCCGGAGGCGTTCCTGGTGCACAAGGACGCACTGCTGGCCCATATGCGCGAATTCTCCATGGACCTCGCACGATTCGCGCCCCGGCTGGCCACCGCCATTCGTGAGGTCGAGGCGACCGGCGTGGACGAACTCATCGAACGCGCCGCCCGCTGCGATGAACGCGTACTGATGGATCCCGACGAGCGGCAGGCGGATTGGCGCGCCCGCTGGGCGGGTCTGCGCGGCTGGTTCCTCACCCCGGTCGATACCGAGCACGGACTCACCGAGTGCGAGCGGCTGCGCGAGGCCACCATGAGCGCCATCGCCGCCGTACTGTCGCTATTGCGCCGCGTCACCGAAACCCGCAAGGGTGGCGTGAGCCGCGAATCCGCCCTGCGCCACCTCGCGGGCTGGTTCACCGCCACCCCCACCGTCGATGCCGCCCACGCCCTCTACGACGTGGTCTTCGGCCTCGGCCGCCCCCGCCACCTCGCCATGCGCCACCCCGACGCGGATATCATCCCCGCCATCCGATCCTGGTGGGACGCACCACCTCTGGAGATCGCGCGCACCCTCGCCGAAACCGGCCGCCCACCTACACCGGGCGCGCCCGCGCGACTGCAGCGCAATGACGCCGGAATCCGCCGCCTCCGCGAGGCCCAACTCGATATCCAGCGCGCCCGCGCCCAGGCCGCCCGCTCCCTGGCCGCCGCCGATGTCCACGAGCGCGTACTCGACGAGGGCGAAACCGAAGTGCTGCTGAAACTACTGGACGCCGCCTCCACCGCGTGGGTGCCGGTGAGCGGCCGGGTCGGCGGCACCAGCGGCACCGACAATGGCGTAACCCTCACCGTCAGCGAGCATCCGGGCTCCACCATGGTGCGCACCGCCCGTGGGCTACTGCACCTCAACGGTCGACGGCTCGACGTGCGGGAAACAACGAAACGTCGTGTGGCCGAGAACAACACGGCCGCCCCCGCGGTATCAGCGAACCCTGCCGCCGCCGCAGCTCGGAGCGTGCGCGCAGAACATACTCCCACCGACGTCCACCTCGAGGAAGACGCTGGTGACGCCCCCGCGAACGGCAGTCAGGATCTGGTAGCGGGTGCGCTCGCCGCTGCTGTCGAGCAGGAGGGGCGCGACTGATGCACGCACGTTCCATCGATTCGCTGGCGCTGGACAGTTATCAGCGCGCGGCGCGAATCATTCTCGCGAACCATGTGGTGACGCGGAGCTACCCGGATCGGATTGCGCTGCCATTGATTCGGCGGTGGGCGACCGAATTGCGGGAAGATTTGGCGGAGCTGTTCGGGTATCGCCTGGAAGTCACCGAGACGACGGCGCGGTTGTTCCCTGTGTTGGATCAGCTCGACGGTGGGCGGCCCGCGCGGACCGTTGCCGAGCGGGTGTTCGATCGGCGGCGGTACGCGTATCTGGCGCTCGCGCTGGCGGCCCTGGGGCGGGCCGGGGATCAGATCACCCTGTCCGAGTTGGCCGAACAGGTCGGCGCGTACGCCGAACAGGTGGATGGTCTGGAGCTCGCACCCGATCGCGCGGGTGACCGGGACGCGTTCGTCGACGCCGTGGGGTGGTTGTCGGCGCGTGGCGCGGTCACCCTCGCCGATGGCGACGCGGGTGGATGGGCCAGCGATCCGGAGGCCGGGGAGGCGTTGTACGACATCGATCGGTCGGTGGTATTCGCGCTGTTTCGGCCGCCCCGGGCGCTGCAACACCTGCACAGTGTGAGCGGGCTACTCGGAGATGAGGCCACGGCAGCCGATACCCGGTCCCCCGCGGCGGCTTTGGCGGCGCGGCGGGTGCGACGAGCCCTGGTCGAACAACCGGTGGTGTACGCCGAGGATCTCGAAGTCGCCGAGCGGACACTGCTGGCGCAGGAGAAGCTGGTCGCAGAGGTGGAATTGCTCACCGGACTACAGGGCGAGCGGCGCGCCGAAGGTGTGGCGCTCATCGACAGCTCGGGACGGCTGTCCGATATTCGTTTCCCGAGCACCGGCACCCTCGCCCAGGTGGCATTGCTGCTGGCCGGCGAGATCGCCGACCTGGTACTGGATCTCGACAATCCGATCGCGCGCCGACCGCGGCCCGAACGGCCACTCACCGATCTGGTGGAGCAGCTCGACAGCGCCATACCCAGCAAAACGGTCTTCGCGCCACTGTCGGATACGGTCGATATCTCCGCGGCGCAGGAGGATACGGAGTTCGAGGCGGAGGAACCGGAGATCGCGGAGCATCCATTCGTCGAATCGTCCTGGATCCAGGAGACCGTGCGGGCACTGACCGACCGCTACGGCGCGACCTTCGCCGCCCAGTGGCAGGCGGATGTACCGGGACTCACCGCGGAGGTGGTGAGTCTCCTCGAACGGCTGCGACTCGTCGTGGTGGTCGACGGCGGACTGCTGATCCTGCCCGTGCTCGCCCGCTATCGAGGCGCGGTGGTCACCGTCCGCACCCGCGCCGAGAACGAACTCTTCGTAGCACCGGCCGATGTGGGTGATCCCGTGATCGCCGACGGGTGAGCGGCCGCTGACGGCGGCGCACCACAGCATTTCGATCCACAGCGCAGATACCTTGCGTGGCAATCCGACAGAAGGGACCCGGTAACCCATGGCCGACCTCATTCACGGTGGTGTGCGATTCGTCCCCACCCGAGCGGGGATCGTCAATCTGTGGGACTACCGCGACCAGGAATTCTGTTTCGCCGACGGCCGCCTGGTACTGCGCGGCCCCAATGGCTCCGGTAAGACCAAGGCCCTCGAGGTGCTGTTCCCCTTCGTCCTCGACGGACGGATCGAGCCGCGGCGACTCAACCCGTTCGCCGGCGAAGAACGCACCATGAAGTCGAATCTGCTCTACCGCAAGCAGGAATCGGCGTACTCATATGTGTGGATGGAATTCGCGCGCGGCAACTGGGACGATCCGGAGACCGTCACCGTCGGTATCGGTATGCGCGCCACCCGTTCCTCCGACAAGGTGACGCGCTGGTACTTCGTCGCCGACGGCCGTGTGGGCGTGGACTTCTCACTGCTCGGCTCCGATGACCGCCCGTTCACCCGCAAGCAGCTGGCCGAGCAGATCGGCGGCGACTCCATCTACGACCGGCCCGTGGAATATCGCGCCGCCATCGATGCCCGCATGTTCGGCCTCGGCCAACAGCGCTACGACCAGCTCATCAATCTGATTCTCACGCTGCGCCGCCCGCAGCTGGCGAAAAACCTGGACCCACGCGGACTTTCGCAGGCCCTCACCGATGGTCTGCGGCCCCTCGACGAACAACTCATTCTCGACGCCGCCCGCTCCTTCAGCGATATGGAGGAGGTCGGGCGCACCCTCGACGGTCTCATCCAGGCCGATACCGCCACCCGCGCCTTCGTCGGCGTCTATCGCAAGTACCTTGCCGTGCAAGCGAAAACCGATATCGATCAGGTGCGCACCCGCCTCGACGCCGTCACCCACGCCGCCACCGCCCTGCACGCCGCCTCCGCGCTGCGTCAGCGCCGCGAGACCGACCGCGCCGCCACCGAAACCCGCGCCGACGACGCCGACCGCGCCTACGAACAGGCCCTCGCCGACCGCGAAACCCTGCAGCGCTCCAGCGCCTACGAGGGCAAACAGCAACTCGACGACCTCGCCGACGCCGTCCGCCGCCTGGAAACCTCCAGCTCCGTCCACCGCGACAAGGCCACCAAGGCCCACCAGACGGTCAACCAGCGCGCCGAGGAATCCGAACGCGCCCAGGCCGCCGTCCAACACGCCGCCTCCGCCCTGGCCCGCGGCGAGGACGAACTGCGCTGCGCCGCCGAGGAAGCGGGTATCGAGTGGGCTTCGCTTCCCGAACAGGCCCGCGTCGAACAACTCACCACCACCGTCCGCAGCCACGCCGAGGAACGCGACGCCGACGTCCGCGCCGTCCGGCGCGCCCTCACCCTGGTCGACTCCGCCGCCACCGAACGCACTCGCGCCGAACGCGCGTCCCAGCGAGCGATAGAACTCCGTGACGCGGCTGCCGCCGAACTCGCCGAGGCCGAGGCCTCGGTAGCGTTGGCTCGCTCCAATACCGCTGCCGCCCTGCGCGAATGGTGGGAATCGCATCGCGCGGTGTACTCCCCCGTTCGCGACGGGCTGTTCGAAGCGCTCAACGAGTCCATCGCCAACGCGGGAACCGAGCATGCCGCAGCGCTCGCCCCGGCCTCGGGTGGCAAGGAACGTCGTCGGGGTGGCAAGGGCGCATCCGCCACCCCGACCGCCGCGCCAGTCGCGACCAACGTCAATCGCGCGACGGCACTGTCGAGTTCCGACGCCGCCGCAGGTGTCGACGCCATCGGTCATTCCGCCGGATCGACATCCTCCCAAGTGGCCGCAACGAGCATGTCGGCAACCGGAAAGGTCACCGCCACAGCAACCCTCGGCGCCACTTCCGCAACCGGCGAGAGCGGCGACGGCCCCGCCGCTACTCCCGCCGAAGTCCTCGCCGACTGGACGGAGCCGCTCACCGAGGATATTCGCGCCCGCCGTCACCAGGCTCGTGCGGCAGCCGAGCAGGCCAACTGCCAGGCGGCCGAACTGCGGGCCGAACGCGAGCGGGTCGCGGCCGAACGCGACGATGCCCCACCGGCTTTCGCGGCACGCACCGACGACCGCGGCGACCGCCCCGGCGCTCCGCTCTGGCGGTTGGTCCGCTTCGCCGACACCGTGACACCGGAGGCGGCGGCCGGTATCGAAGCCGCCCTACAGGCCGCGAACCTGCTCGACGGTTGGGTGTGCGCCGATTCCGCCCTGCCGGAACACAACTCGGATCAGTTCCTGACGCCATTGCCACCGCAGGACCGACCGACCGGCCGCACCCTCACCGATGTGCTGATCGTCGAGGACGATACCGACTCGCTCACCGTTCCCCGACAGGTCGTCGCCGACGTCCTGGCGTCCATCGCACTGCACGAGGCCGATTCCGGTGCGAGCGCCGGGTCACGTCGCGCCGACGACTCGGCCGCTCGCCACGATGCGGACGACACACCAAAACGACCCGATAGCGCGGAAATGGCAGCCGCGCAGGCGAGTGCGGCCACGGGTGCCGGATCACCGGGGGCGGGAAATCCGTCCGGGACATCGGCTGCCCTCACCACCGGCGCACTGGTGGCCGTCGCGACCGACGGTCACTATCGCCAGGGTGTACAGATCGGCCGCCACACCAAGGCCGACGCCGAATTCATCGGTACCACCGCGCGAGCCCATCGCCGCGAGCTGCGGCTGGCCGAGCTCGCCGCCGCCATCGAGGCGGCCGAGGAGGCCATCCGTACGGCCGAGGCCGAGACCGATGCCGCTAGCGCCGAGTTGGCGCGAATCTCCGCCGCCGCCAAGGCACTCCCCCGCACCGTCGCGGTAACCGCAGCGCTGCGGACCGTCTCCGAGGCGGCGGGCATGTTGCGGTCGCGGTCGGAGGCGGCTACCCAGTCCGAGCGCGATCTCGATCAGGCGGTGGCTGAGTTCACGGCCGCCGATAAGAAGGTACGGGCCATCGCGGCCGACCATCACACGCCCCGGGATCCGGCGGAATTGGATGCGTTGGCGGCGGCGGTGCGGCATTTCGAGAATGCGGGAACGGCGCTGCTGCGGTTGCGCGGGGACCATCAGCGCGAAAGCGAGCGGGCGCGGGAGTCCAGCGACCGGCTGCTCGAATCACGTGATCTCGCCGAGGCTTTCACCGAGGAGGCCGAGGCGGCCAAGACCGGGTACGAGGAGCAGCGGCGCAAGCTGGAGACGCTGCGCGAGGCATTGGGCGCGGGTGCGGCGGATATCGATCGCGAACTGGAGACCGCGCGCGAACGCATCGATGCCGCGCGAGCCGAACAGAAGGCGGCGCGAAAGGCCGCGCACGAGGCGATCGAGGGCGTCGGCAGCGCCGAGGGTGCCCATCGCGCCGCACATGCCGCCCTCGGCACCGCGCTCACCGAATTGCTCGCCGATGTGCGCGCTCTCGCGCCGTACGCCCGCCCGGATCTGCTGACCCTGCTGGGCGCGTCAGCGGAGAGCCGCTGGCCCAGTAGCGATGCCGCCTGGTCCACACCGGAGCAGCTGCTCTACCGCATCGAGAACCGCGAGCCGGACCAGATTCCGCAGGCGCTGCCCGATGATGTCGCCGAACTGTTCGAGAACCTGTCCACCGCAACCGCTTCGGTGCGCGCGGGCGAGGCGGCCCGCAAGTCCACCCGCAGCGCCGTCACCAGCGCGCTTCAGGAGTTCGACGCGGCCCTGGCCGCATCCCGGCAGGACTACCGCCTGCACTGGGATGCCGCCGACGGACTCACCGTGGTGCAGGTGCACGACGATCACGGTCTGTCGTCGCTGGCCGATTTCGCCGGGCGCATCGCCGGTGCGCGCAATGATCAGGAGTTGCTGCTCACTGATTCCGAGCGCCGCATCCTGGAGGACGCGCTGCTGACCGGCTTGGCCCAGCAGATTCACGAACGCACCACCGACGCACGCGAACTCATCGCCAAGATGGGCACGGAGATGAAGCAGCGCCGGATGTCGTCGGGCAATACCATCGGCGTGCACTGGGTGCTCGGTGACAATCTGTCGGAACCGGCGCGTGCGGTGTGCAAGATCCTCGACCGCGATTCCTCGGAACTGACCGCCGATGAACTCTCCACCATCCGAGCGCATTTCGCCGCCGAGATCCGCTCGGCCCGCGCCGCGCATCCGGAGCGTTCCTTCCCCGAAATCCTGGCTACCACCCTGGATTACCGCACCTGGCGCGTCTTCTCCTTCACAATCATTACCGCCGACGGCACCGAGGACCGCCTCACCGTGGCCCGCCACAGCGCGCTCTCCGGTGGCGAACAGTCGGTCTCCCTGCACCTTCCACTCTTCGCGGCAGCACACGTCATGCTGGATTCGGCCGACCCGCAGGCCCCGCGGCTACTCGCCCTGGACGAGGCGTTCGCCGGTGTCGACGACAACGGCCGCAGCGAACTCCTCGGCCTGTCGGTGCAATTCGACCTCGACCTCTTCATGACCGGCTACGACCTGTGGATCACCTACACCCATGTCCCCGCCTGCGCCCACTACGACCTGGCGCACTCCGCGGCCGAGAACACGGTCAGCGGAACACTTCTGGTGTGGGATTCCGGCGATCTGCTCGCCGAACACGACGGCACCGATCTCACCACCGCCCTCGGCTCCCCCAACCGCCGTCGCACCCCGCACACCATCGAAGGCGGCATCCCGCTCGATGAGGCGCTACTCGCCGACGCCTGAAAACCAGTAAGGGGACAGGCGATTCGCCTGTCCCCTACATCAGCGCTACCGAATCCGGTCAGTGCTCCAGTACATCACCGGCGGAGTCCCACGCCGTCATGAGTACCCGGCCGAAGCTGACGACGACCTCATCGGACCAGTATTCGATCGACCCCACGAAATCGCCGGGCTCCCCGGGCTCTCCCCACTCCACCACGAGATGGTCCTTGGCGGCCAGTTTGTGCTCGGTACCGGACGGCTCGAACCGAACGGTCAACGGCTTTTCGGGTGCGGTCACAACGATCTTCATGGCGAGTCTGCTTTCTGCGTCACCCGGCGGATTGGAGCGTTCAGGTGCTCACCGCCGGGACGCGATGGAGGAAATCGGCCAGCGGCGCGAGTTCGGGGACTTGCTCGGCCGCGGTCAGGGCCTCTTCGAGAACACGATCGTGGGTGGGCTTTGCCTGCTCGTATAGCGTGCGGCCCTTCTCGGTGACCTCGGTGTAGATGCCGCGGCGATCGTCGGGGCACAGGACACGGACCAGCAGTCCGCGATCCTCGAGGCGGTTGACCAGGCGCGTAGTGGCGCTGGGCGATAGCGCCGCGGCACGGGCCAGCTGCGAGATGCGCATATGCCAGCCGTCTTGGCGGGACAGCGCATCCAGAACAGTGAACTCGACCACGGACAATTCGTGTGCCCGCACCAGTTCACGCTCGAGGGCGGCTTCGATCAGACCGTGGAGCGCGGCGAGGGTGCGCCAGCCCGAGGCTCGGACTTCGATCGCGTCGTCGGCAATACCCATAGCCCCAGCATAGCGCCGGGTTGCAATAGTCAGCGTGTGCAACTAGTTTGATGCACACGCATTTGGTTGCACACGCGCTATATCGGCGGACGCTCGTTGGGGGCGTGCGCCGCTTGTACTGCTGAAGGGAACCCCGTTATGCCGCTCGGACTCATCGCCCTCGCACTGGGGGGATTCGGCATCGGACTCACCGAGTTCGTCATTGCCGGGCTCCTCAGCTCGGTCGCCGACGATATGGGCGTTTCGGTGCCCACGGCCGGGTACCTCATCTCCGGTTACGCACTGGCTGTGGTGGTGGGCGCGCTCGCGCTCACCCCGCTGGTAAACCACTGGGAGCCCAAGCGGGCACTACAGGTGCTCATGGTGCTGTTCACCGTCGGCAATGCCGCGTCGGCGCTCGCGCCCGGCTACGCCGCACTGCTGGGCGGGCGTGTGCTGGCCGCGCTGGCCCACGGCGCGTTCTTCGGTATCGGCGCGGTACTCGCGTCCTCGCTGGTCCACGCGGCCAAAAAGGCGGCCGCTATCTCGATCATGTTCGGCGGCTTGACAATCGCGAACGTGCTCGGCGTCCCGCTGGGTACCGTCATCGGTCAGCAGTGGGGTTGGCGCGCGACCTTCGCCGCCATCACGGTGGTCGGCCTGATCGCCCTCGCCGGAATCACCGCTTTGGTTCCCGCCACCCCCGCCGATTCCGCCGCCCGCCCCAGCCTGCGCGCCGAACTTTCGGCCTTCCGCAACCGGCAGGTCTGGTACTCCCTGCTCATGACCGTCCTCGTCTTCGGCGGCATGTTCGGCGCGTTCATGTACATCGAACCCCTGCTCACCCGCATCACCGGCTTCTCCGAAGGCGCGATCCCCTGGCTCCTGGTCCTCTTCGGCGTAGGCCTGTTCGCGGGCAACCTGTTCGGCGGCCGCTGGGCCGACCGCAACCTCACCCGCACCCTCGTCACCATGACCCTCGCCCTCGGCACCGCCATGGTCACCTTCGCCCTCCTGGCCGACAACAAGATCGCCGCGGCGGCACTGCTCCTCGCCATGGGCTTCTTCGGTTTCGGCGCCACCCCCGGCCTACAGATGCGCGTCCTCGACCACGCCACCACAGCCCCCACCATGGCCTCCTCCGCGAATATCGCCGCCTTCAACATCGGCAACTTCCTCGGCGTCTGGATCTCCGGCCTAGCCATCTCCGCCGGGTTGGGCTGGGTGTCGCCACTGTGGGTGGGTGTGGGCTTCGCGGTCCTCGGTCTGGTGGTGCTCGCGTTGGCTACCCGGGACGACCGCGGCGCGGGATCGACCGCCGCCCGGGCGGACGAACCGCAGTTGGTCGCCTCCTGAGGCGCAGCGTCCGCACACACGATGCCCGAGCGGAACTCAGGTCCGCTCGGGCATCGCACTGCACCGAATGGGCGGCGATACCCGTCGCGGGTTCAACGACCGCCGGGATGGGTCGGGAGATCCACGGGAACGACGACGGCTGGGCGGGGTTGGCTGGGTCCACTGGGCTGAGCGTAGCCGAGCCAGCCGGTGCCGATGAAGACGGCAAGCAGGATGGCGGTGGGGAGTTCGAGGAGGAGCCAGCCGGGTGGGTAGAGGGGTTCGCGGGTCGGGGGGCGGCGACGGACCGGGGGGCGTTGGTGACCGAGCCCGGAATATGTTGTCCGACTGCCGCCGTGGTTGCCGTGCCTGACCACCCAAACCTCCGAATCGGCCCCGCGCGGGCGGGGCACGTCTTTGCGTGTTCGACCATTACTCGTCATCGAGACGGCGTGCTGGCACGTGCACCAGCGCCACATTATGCCGAATGACCTGCACACACACGGGGTGAATGAGCGGACATTCCGGTGTCCGCAGGTCGGTTTCAGCGGGTGCTGGCGTCGGGTAGTCGCGGCGGGCAGGGCGCGCCGGGGAGGGTGGCGATTTCGAAATGCCACCATTCGTTGTCATAGGTGCGGCACAGACCCCAGCGGTTGCCATTGGCTTCCAGCCACCCGGCACCGGCCTGCGGACCGACATCGACCGCCATTCCGGAGACGTGGGTGGACTCCTCGGGTGGCAGCACCCACCGGCGGGCGGCGTCCGGACTGCCGTAGGTGGCAATACCGTCCTCCCACATGTGCTGCTGCTCATCGTGGGTGCGATAGCCGGAGGTGATCCACATCTCCACACCCTGGGCACGCGCCTCTTCGGCGGCCATATCGTAGGCGGCGGCCAGTACCGGATCGAGACCGTCGGTCTCGGCGGAAATCGCTTGCGCATTGGGCAGCAGGCGCACGGGGAACGCCTCCGAGGAATGGGAAACCGCCTGCACCACAGCGGATTCCGCGCGCGTCGCCCCGAAAACGAGCAGTGCTGCGGCGAACTCCGACGGAGTGGCGGGACGCACCTGCGGTGTCGCACCGGCGGCGGGCGATGCGGGAACGGCGGGCGCGGGTTCCGCCTGCGCCACGGGCATACCCATACCCGTGAGCGCGGTACCGGTCAGCAGCGCGACCACGGCACTACGCCGCATTCCGCGCCCGCTCTCGGCACCGCGAGAACCCCACTCGCCCTTGTTCATCCGCATCGGTTCACCTCCACGTATTCGTTCGGACACGTTCCTTGGATCGGACTCGCACCCGAAAACCGACGGGTTGTTGGGTCCGGGCGCGAAATCATCGCCCCAACCGTCCGCGATTCGCCTGCCGGGAGGTCCTGGACCTCGGTCTGCCCATCGCGTACATCCCGGGCATCCTATCGGTTGCGATCGGCCGCGATGTTTCGTCCGGGGCCGCGCCGGTGTGCCGGCTACCGTTTCGCCACGTCCGAGCCGACCTGCGGGAGGAGGGTGCCGTACCTGCGGTGATGCGCCCCGCGGCGGTGCCGAGCGACCGCCGGTGCCGGATGCGCACCCCCGCACGGTTCGCGATGACGGCAACCGGCGAGTCGATCCTGACGATGACCGCAGCCACAGCTGTGAACCTCACGGCAATAGCAACCGAGGCCCAGGACCTCGTGACGACCACGACCACGAATCCGTGCCATCCGAGGACCTCCGCCGCGGATCCACACGTTCCGAACCCCGCCACCACAGCTCCACGCCTTCCAAGGCTGCGACCGGATATCTGGGCCTGGCGATGACCGAACCCGAGATTCGGTCATCCTGATGACGGCAACCGAGGATTGGGGCCTCGGCGGGTATCCGGAGCGCATGGACGACGATTCATACTTTGGCTACCGCACCGGCCGACTGTCCGCCGCGACCGATGCCCTGGTCATCGATACCCGTCGCCTGGCCGAGATCTCCACGGACGGCGAGGAAGTGACCGTCGGAGCGGGCGCGACGCACTACCCGGTGCTGCGCGAACTCGCCCGTACCGGTCGCACGCTGCCGGTCGGGCAAGGTGGTGTGCCGGCACGGATCGTCTGTCCCACCGGAACCGGTGATACCGCCACCGCCGATCTCACTGCCGCCGTGGGGTTTCCCCGTCGGCCGGGGACCTACGCACCCTCGAGCATCTGGATGCGGTACTCGCTCTCGGCGGCGGTTCGTCCACCACACCGCGCTCGGACAAGATCGCCGGTTCCGACGTGGTCGCCGATCTCGCTGCCGCGGCAGCCGCCATCGTCGATCATGTGGCCGCCGGATCTCGTTCGGACACACCGGGCTATGTCCTGATCGATCCGCTCAACGGAGCGATCCGCGACACCGCGCCCGACGACACTGCCTTCCCGTGGCGACGGCACGCCGCGTCCCTGCAGTGGCTGGTGGAATCCCCCGCCGACCCGATCGCGGCCCGACGCTGGGTCACCGACGCCCACCGTGCACTGGATACCGCCACTGCTGGCGGTTACGCCAACTACGCCGAGCCGGAGACTCCGCCCGAGCGCTACTTCGCCGACAATCTGCACAGGGTGCGCATCATCGGCCGAGTGGTCGATCCGGACCGCCGCCTACGCTCGGGCCTCGGCTTCTAGGTTGACGGCGCGACGTCGGCACTGCCCCGTCATCCCGGTGTGCTTTGGCCGGGCTTCACTACTGCGGCGGTGTGGATTCCGGCCAAAAGCACGCCGGAATGACGAGCGCGGGGCAGCTGACATCGTGACCTCAACCCCGGTAACCCGGGTCCCGTTCAACTGCTCGCGATCAGACGCGTTCCTTGGATCGCGTCCGCACCCGCAGCGCGATCGGTTTCTGGGTTTCGGCGAAGAAATCATTGCCCTTGTCGTCCACGACGATGAACGCCGGGAAGTCCTCGACCTCGATCTTCCACACCGCCTCCATACCCAGCTCCGGGTATTCGAGCACCTCGACGGATTTGATGCAGTCCAGGGCGAGTCGCGCGGCGGGACCACCGATGGAACCGAGGTAGAAACCGCCGTGCTCCTTGCACGCCTTGGTGACCTGCGCGGAGCGATTGCCCTTGGCCAGCATGACGTGCGAGCCGCCCGCGGCCTGGAACTGGTCGACGTAGGAGTCCATGCGCCCGGCCGTGGTGGGCCCGAAGGAACCGGAGGCGTACCCGTCTGGGGTCTTGGCGGGTCCGGCGTAGTAGACGGCCATATCGCGCAGATAGTCGGGCATCGGCTCACCCGCGTCGAGGCGCTCCTTGATCTTGGCGTGCGCGATATCGCGCGCCACGACCAGCGGACCGGTGAGCGAAAGCCGGGTCTTCACCGGGTATTTCGACAGTTCGGCGCGGATGTCCGCCATCGGCCGGTTCAAATCGATCCGCACGACGTCGCCGCCGAGAATCTCATCGGTCTGCTCGGGCAGGTACTGCGCGGGTTCACGTTCCAGCTGTTCCAGGAATACGCCCTCGGCGGTGATCTTGGCTCGGGCCTGCCGATCCGCGGAGCAGGACACGGCAATGGCGACCGGCAGCGACGCACCATGGCGCGGCAGGCGAATCACCCGTACGTCGTGGCAGAAGTACTTACCGCCGAACTGCGCGCCGATACCGAAGGACTGGGTGAGCTCGAACACCTGCTGCTCGAGCTCGAGGTCCCGGAAGCCGTGCGCCGCCATGGATCCCTCGGTCGGCATATTGTCGAGGTAGTGGGCCGACGCGTATTTCGCGGTCTTGAGCGCGAATTCCGCACTGGTTCCGCCGATTACGACGGCCAGATGGTACGGCGGGCACGCCGCGGTACCGAGGGAGCGGATCTTCTCGTCCAGGAACTCCAGCATGCGATCCGGGTTCAGGATCGCCTTGGTCTCCTGGAACAGGAACGACTTATTGGCCGAGCCGCCACCCTTGGCCATGAACAGGAACTTGTACGCCGGATGCGCGGGATCGCCCGCGTCGGAATACAACTCGACCTGCGCGGGCAGGTTGGAGCCGGTGTTCTTCTCATCCCACATGGTGATGGGCGCGAGCTGCGAGTAGCGCAGGTTCAGCTTGGTGTAGGCGTCGTGCACGCCGCGCGAAATCCATTCGGCGTCATCGGCTCCGGTGAGCACGCCCTCGGACTTCTTACCCATCACGATGGCGGTGCCGGTGTCCTGGCACATGGGCAGGATGCCGCCCGCGGAGATATTCACGTTCTTCAGCAGATCCAAGGCCACGAAGCGGTCGTTACCACTGGACTCCGGATCGTCGATGATCTTGCGCAGCTGCGCCAGGTGCGCGGGCCGCAGGTAGTGGCTGATGTCGTGCATCGCCGCTTCGGTCAGCAGCCGCAGCGCCTCGGGCTCCACCCGCAGGAAGCTGCGCCCGCCCGCCTCGAAGGTGCTGACACCCTCGGTGGTCAGCAGCCGATACGGGGTGTCGTCGACACCGGTCGGCAGCAGATCCGAGTACAGGAAGTCAGGCGCGGTCACGAATCGCACTCCTCGAGCAGGGCTGGGAAGCCCCAGCGGCATGTTTCAAGCACCGGAAAGCCTAGACAGCGCCCACCGATGCGCCGATCTAAGGCAAGCCTTATCTGCCTGCGAACAGTCCGAGGCCCGTCCGAAACGGACCGTGATCTGCGTGAACCGGCGAATCCCTCGGCACACAACCGCGAACTGTGCGAATCGGCAAAGGTTGCACCTTCAACAGCCACGGTGTTACCTGTCCCTAATGGGAGTTGTCTGCGGTGGGGAGGGGAATAGCATGACAAGTGAACCCGGGAGTGGCACCGTGACCGAAACCCCCGAAGTCCGTTGGCTCGACGATGTCGAAGGCCGCGCGTGGCTGGGATACGTGTTCACCCGCGACCTCGTCGCCGCCGCCGTCGGGCGCGACTCCCTACGCGAATCCGATCTGACCTATGTCGAATACACCGTGCTGGCCCGCCTGGCCGACGCACCCGATCATCGACGCAGCTTCGCCGAACTCGCCGCGGTACTCGAGTGGTCGCAGAGCCGTCTCTCCCACCAGATCACCCGAATGGAGAAGCGCGGCCTGGTGGCTCGGGAGTCGATTCCCGATGATGCCCGACGCACGGCCGCCGTCCTCAGCGAGAAGGGCGCGCGGGTCCTGGAATCCGCCGCCCCCGCTCATGTGAACAGCGTCCGCCGCCACATGATCGACGTGCTGGATCGTAGCCAGCTCGCGGCCCTGGCAGATATCTACGACACATTATTGGAACACCATCGCAGGCCGTCTGCCCAGCAACAGCAGCGGAACCGGCATCCGGCCTGACGATTTCCGCGTTCAACCCGGTGTTTGGTTTCGCACCCATCGGGTATTGGGTAAGACTAGGCTCGGCAACGGCTGCTCTGTCCCGCGTTCGCACGCAGACTGACGGCAACCCGAGCGCACAGAGAGCATCCGAACCTGGCCTTAGCGAAAGGGGCAGGAGTTTCCATGTCCGACGTGTCCATCGGCCTTTCGACGGATTCGCTGCCCGCGGGTTCCGTCGACAACCTGCTGCCGCAGTTGGTCGAACACCTGCGGCAGAACCGCACCGAGTTGCGCGAGGAGTGGGCGCGTCGTATCACCGACGCCCAACTGCTGACCGCCATGACACCGGAGGAGATCTTCTCCGAAGCCACCTCCATCTTCGACAACTACGTCGAGGTACTCGAGACCGGTAGCGTCGAGGCGCTGCAGGCCTACGCCCGCGATCTTTCCGAACGCATCATCCCGAGAGGCGTCGAGACCGATGAGGTCCTCGGCATCGTGCTGTTGCTGCGAGATGTGCTGGCGCGCTCGCTGTTCGAGAAGTACCAGACGAATTTCGAGCTGCTCAACCAGGTACTCGACGCCTACGAACCGGCCGCGAACCGCATCGCCAATACCGTTGGCGTGTCGTTCGTGCAGGAGCGCGAACGCGTTATCCGCCAGCAGCAGGAGGCGATTCGCGAGCTGTCCACCCCGGTTCTCCAGGTGCGTGAACAGCTTCTCATCCTGCCCATCATCGGTGTGCTGGACTCGCAACGCGCGCGCCAGCTGACCGAACAGCTACTGCGGGCGATTCGCGCGAACCGCGCCAAGGTGGTCGTCATCGATATCACCGGTGTGCCCGCCATCGACTCGGTGGTGGCCAACCACCTGGTGCAGACCGTCGACGCCTCGGGCCTCATGGGCGCGAGCGTCATCATCACCGGCCTGTCTTCGGAGATCGCGCTCACCCTCGTCACCATCGGCCTGGATCTATCGAAGATGAACGCGGTCGGCGACCTCCAGGGCGGTATCGAAGAGGCGGAGCGGCTCCTCGGCTACGAGGTGTCGCGCGTCACCGACCGCGACATGGGAAGGTAAACCGGGCGGGCGATGCCGGTACCCATTCTGAAACAGGGCACTTACCTGATCGCGTCGGTGCAGTCCGCTCTCACCGACGCGGATACCGAACGCTTGCAAGACGATCTGATGAAGTACGTCAGCAAGTATCGCGCGCAGGGGATCATTGTCGATGTCACGGCAATCGACGTGATGGACTCCTTCGCGGCCAGATCGCTGCGTACCATCGCGCACATGACCAAGCTGCGGGGTGCGGAAACGGTCATTGTGGGTCTGCAGCCCGAGGTCGCGTTCGCCATGGTTCAGCTCGGACTCACTTTCGAGGACATGCACACCGCCCTCGATCTGGAGGAGGGGCTTGCCTGGTTGAATCACAAACTCGATACCCGCCGCCAGCGAGACGGTCGTGATCGTGGCCGCTGACTACGTGGTGATCGCGGTGAAAGAATCCAATGACATCGTCACCGCTCGTCAGGCCGGTCGGGAACTCGCGCTGGAGCACGGGTTCTCGCTGACCGACATCACCATGATCTCCACTGCCATCTCGGAGGTGGCGCGCAATATCACCAGTTACGCGGGCAGCGGCGAGATCCGACTGTCGGTGAACGAGAAGGAAGGCCGTAAGGCGCTGGTGGTGCAGGCGCAGGACCAGGGGCCCGGCATTATCGACATTCCGCGGGCGCTGGAGGACGGGTACTCCACCGGACGAGGTCTCGGACTCGGGCTGCCGGGTGCACGCCGATTGATGGACAAGCTGATCATCGATTCGACGCCGGGCCACGGCACGCTTGTGGAGATGTGGAAGTGGGTACCCCCCGGTGCGTGAGGATGGGTTCATCGGCGCGGTCGAATGGGCGGTCGCCGGGCGCGCACTACCCGGCCAGCGAGTATCAGGGGATCGATCCGTAGTGCTCGACGCCGGCGGTGGCTCAGTACTTTTCGCGGTGCTCGACGGGCTCGGACACGGTGCGGCCGCGGCCGACGCGGCGGATCGGGCGGCCCAGGTGCTCTCGGAGAATCGGGCCGAACCCCTCGATGTGCTGATGCTGCTCTGTCATCGCGCCATGGCCGATACCCGAGGGGCGGCGGTATCGCTGGCGCTGTTCGATTCCGCCGAACGACTGCAGTGGTTGGGCGTCGGCAATGTCGAATCCCGGGTTGTCGCAGCGGCTCCCGGTAAACCGGCGGTTCGGGCCTCGGCGCTGCTGGTCGGCGGCATCGTCGGCTATCTGCTGCCACCGAACCTGCAATCGCAGACCGTACCGGTGCGGCCCGGCGATCTGCTGCTCATGTCCACCGACGGCATCGTGCCCGATTACGCCGACGGAATCGATTTGGCCAAGCCGACTTCGGAGATCACGGCCGATATCTTGGCCAAGCACTCCAAGGACACCGACGACGCGCTGGTGTTGGCGGCGCGGCATCGCGGGCACACGGGGCATACGGCATGAGCGGTCAGTGCCCGGAGGCGGCAGCGTGCGTAACCACGCAGGGCCCCCGCTCCGGCCGCTGCGAGCGCAGCATGAACTGTCAGGGCCCACAGGTGGCCTCGCGCGTCCCGCGCCGGGAGGAAACAGCATGAGCGCCGTGCTGGCGGCATTCCGCGACGCCTATACCGGCGCGCTGCGCCAGCATTTGCGCGCACCCACGCAGACCACCCTCAACGAGGGATATGAGCTGGGTCGGCGGGCGCTGGTGGAGGGCGTGAGCATTCTCGACCTCACCGAGCATCACTTTCGAATACTCGAAGCGGACGACCTCGTTCCGCCGATCGACGACGAACGTTCCGATGCCGCACTGGAATTCCTGCTGCAGACCATGGCGGCCCTGGACGTGGCCACCCGCGGATTCCTCGACGGCGCCCGCCGCTACGAGGAACAGCGCACCCGCGCGGACGATCTCGCCGGACGCGACGCGTTCCGCACCGCACTGGTGGAGTCGCTGCAGGACGGATTCTTCGTTGTCGACGCGCAAGGCACTCTCGTAGAAGTGAATACGGCGTTCGGCGCGCTCACCGGCTACGGCCCCGCCGGTGTGCCCTACCCGCTCCCCCATCCGTGGTCGGTGGTCGACGGCCCCCGCTATCCGGATCTCGGCACCGACGCCGCGCGCTTCGTCATGCCCATCCAGCACCGCGACGGGCGGCGGCTGTGGTTGGCGGTGAGTACCTCGTCGTTGGTGAAACCCGAGAACGGGGAACGGATTTTCGTCGGCACCATCCGCGACGTCACCGCCGAACACGATGCGCAGGCACGCGATCAAGCGGTATCGCGACTGGCCACCGCGGTCGGCGCGTCCACCAGTGTGGTGGAGGTACTCGCCGTCGGGCTGGAGGAGTTGCGGCATACCGTCGGCGCGGAATCGGCGGTGGTCTCGGTGTGGCCCAACCGCCATACCGGACCGGAACTGTATGTCTCCGAAGACAATCCGCGCGGCGGTGAATCCCGGCAGGTTCTCGACGCCCGCGCGCGGGCACTGCTGGACCGGGCCCGACTGCGGCCGGGGCGCACCATGTTCGCCATCCCGGAGGGCGCGGCCAGTTCCGAGGGTATTGTCGCGCCGCTCGGTGAGACCAGCGATTCGGCGCTGTGGCTGCGATTCGCCGCGCCGCGCATTATCAGTCCCGGTGACTGGGCACTGTTCTCGCTCCTGGTCGGACATTTGAGTCTGGCCGTGCAGCGAGCGCGCAACTTCGACCAGGCTCGCTCCACCTCACTGACACTGCAGCGGGCCATGCTGGGCCCCATCGAACTGCCACCGCGCTTTTCGGTGCACTACGAACCCGCCCTGCCGCCGCTCGAAATCGGTGGCGACTGGTACGACGTGGTGCGTCTGGAGGACGGCACCATGGGCGTGGTGGTCGGCGACTGCGTCGGCCGTGGTTTGTCGGCGGCGGTGGTGATGGGCCAATTGCGCACGGCCGCACGCGCATTGCTGCTGCGCGGCGCTGGACCCGCACAGCTGCTGGCCGAACTCGATACCGTTGCCGCCCGCATACCGGGAGCCATGTGCACCACGGTGTGCGCGGCCATCCTCGACCCGGAGCGCGGTTTGGTGCGCTACTCCAGTGCCGGGCATATGCCGCCCGTCCTGTCCGAACCAGGAAGCAAGGGCAGGCTTTTGGAGGGCGGCCGGGCGGTACCGCTGGCGACCTTCGATCCGCCGCGCCGCCCCGAGGCCACCACCGCCATGGCTCCCGGCTCCACACTGGTGCTGTTCACCGATGGGCTGGTCGAACAGCGCGGCGTGGATATCGATGAGCGGTTCGTCGAACTCGCCGATGAATTATCCGGTGCCGCCGGGCAATTGCCGCGTGAGGTGGCCGACGCGGTGCTGTCGCGGCTGCGGCCGGTCGGCGGCTATGACGATGATGTCGCCATGGTGGTGTACCGGCAGCCGCCGAAACCGCTACATCTGGACCTTCCCGCCTCCCCCGATCAGCTATCCAGTATTCGACGGGCCCTCAAGACCTGGCTGGCCGCCACGGCCGTCCCATACGATGTGGCCACCGATATCATCGCCGCCGCCAATGAGGCGTGCAGTAACTGCATCGAACACGCCTATCTCGACGGCATTCCGGCCCGAATGGAACTGACCGCCGAAAGCGGGATCGATTCGGTCACCATCGAGGTGAACGACAGCGGCGTGTGGCGGCCACTGCCCGCCGATCCCGGCCACCGCGGGCGCGGTATCGCCATGATGCGCGCACTCACCGATCGGCTCGATATCGACCATGCGGGGCCGGGTACCCGGGTTCGGATGTCGATACGACTTCCGGCGGTGTCGTTCTCCGCGGCGAGCCGGGTGTGACCGTCAGCTGACACGATTGCGCCACCGGAATATGGTTTATCGGCCTAAATGGCACGGTAGTCGGCTTTTTCGCGTCAGCGCCGGCTACCGATCCGATGCCAATCTGGCCGACGATGCAGCGCGAAGGGACGGTTCATGGCAGATTGTTCTGATGTGACCACATCTTCCGGAGACGCGTATCCCCTCGCCGACTCAATGACCACCACGGTGTCGTTGCGCGACGAAGCGACCGTGCTCACCGTGGCCGGCGAGGTCGACCTGGCAACCGCCCCCGCGCTCGAGAACGCGATCGACACGGCCTTCGGCGGTAAACCCGCCGCCCTCGTAATCGATCTGTCCGAGGTGAGCTTCCTCGCCTCGGCAGGGATGGCGGCCCTGGTGGCCGCCCATCAGCGGGCCGGTGAGACTCGAATCGCGGTCGTCGCGGACGGTCCCGCTACCGGCCGCCAACTCAAAATGACCAATCTGGACCAGGTCTTCGCCATGTATCCCACCCTCGACCAGGCGTTGACCGCACTGCGCGGAAACTGAACCAACGCAACGGGCTCTCCGCATCGATACCGATGCGGAGAGCCCGTTCGTCATTTCGGCTCGCGGCGGCCCCCTGGCCGGGCCCGCGGATCAGACCAGTTCGCGCAGCTGCTCGATGAGCTTCACCCGTTCGGCGGGCGTGGCGGCCAGTGGCACCGTATTCAGCACCGTGACACCCGCCGCGCGGAAGGCCTCGATGCGCTCCTTCACGAAGGCGGGCGAACCGATCAGGCTGATATCGCGCACCAGATCGTCGGGCACGACCTTGGCGGCCTCTTCCTTCTTACCGGCCAGGTACAGCTCCTGGATGCGATCGGCCTCGGCGCCGTAGCCGTACTTGGTGGCGAGGGTGTGGTAGAAGTTCTTGCCCTTGGCACCCATACCGCCGATGTAGAGCGCCAGGTGCGGTTTCACGAATTCCCGCAGGGGCTCGACATTGTCGCCGATGGCCAGGGCCGGACCGGCGTACACATCCAGCTTGCCGAGCGCCGGATCGCGTTTGGCCAGACCGGCTTTCACCGAATCCCCCCATACCGCGTCGGCCTTCTCCGGCAGGAAGAAGATAGGCTGCCAGCCCTCGGCCATTTCGGCGGCGAGCTCCACGTTCTTCGGGCCGAGTGCGGCCAGCAGCACCGGAATGCGTTCGCGCACCGGGTGATTGATCAGCTTGAGCGGCTTGCCCAGTCCGGTGCCCTGCCCCTCGGGCAGCGGAATGGTGTAGTACTTGCCCTGGTGTTCGAGCCGCTCGCGACGCCACACCTTGCGGCAGATATCGAGCACCTCGCGGGTGCGGCCGATCGGCGCGTCGTAGGGCACACCGTGAAAGCCCTCGATGACCTGCGGACCGGAGGCGCCGAGGCCGAGTACGTAGCGACCGTCGGAGACGTAGTCCAGTCCGGCGGCGGTCATGGCGGTCAGCGTGGGGGTGCGGGTGTAGAGCTGCAGGATGCCCGAGGCCAGCTGTACCCGCTCGGTCTTGGCGGCCAGGTAGCCGAGCCCGCTCACCGCATCGTACGAATACGCCTCGGGCACGAATACGATGTCGAGTCCGGCTCGCTCGAGGTCGGCGACCTCGGCCGCTACCTCCTTGAAGCCATCGGTGTAATTGATCGACAGTCCGATACGCATAATCGGAAGCTTAAGGGCAGGCCGGAACGAGGTTCACTTCCCCCCTGGTGAGGGGCATGCTCGCTGATCGTGTCCCTCGCCGTCCGGGGCTGACCTCGGTCGTCCCGCAAAATTATGGCACGAATCCTGGCACTGCGCGTCCCGGATTGTCGCCACCCCGGCCCTGCGGAACTGGGTCGTACGGCGGCGCGAACTACTGATCGTTGACCCTCCCAGCCTTCAAATCGGCAACTCATCAGCAACCGATGTCAGGGTGGAGTAGACGAGCTATTACTCGCACCTATGTTCGACAACCACGGCGGTGCGCGACAGGTCCGCAGGCACGTCGACCCGCCCACCCCGGTCACCGTCGACGTCGGCCTAGCCCTACACACCGATGGACCCCCGCTGCGCGTCCGCGCCGAAGGACTCGACGTGTCCGGACGCGTCCCAGGATGGCTCTACGCCTGGGCACGCACCTCGACGGGAGACTGGCTGGGCTTCGTGCAATTCACCCTCCAGACCGGCAACCGCCTCGAGAAGCTCACCGTCCGCCAGTGGTGCTCACAACGCGCCCTCAGCCCGCGCACCGCCGACGAGGAAGCGACATCATGAACACCGACCGGGGCGACGCGATCCTCTCCGTAGTCCTCGACGTAATCGGCGAATGCGACGGCACGTTCACGCCCCGACAGGTCGTCAGCGCCGCGCGGCCACTCATCTCCCCCGCCCCGACCCTGGGCGAAGTCGAAGGCGTCTTCCAGATCCTCGAGGTGCCCGCGCTCAACGGTGTCGTAGCCGTCGGCCGCGGCATCTACCGCGCCGGCGCCACGACTGAGGTAGTCGCCGCACGACTCTCCCGCCTCGCCGCTGCCGCGCAGGACTTCGAGGACGACGACGGACCGCCGCTCATCGAATACGCCGACGACCGCTACTGACTACAGGATGCTCCAGGTAATCGGCGCATCCACGTGCAACGCTTCTATCCGCCGCAACACCTCGGCGGCAGTGTTCGATCCCGGCGCGGACTTGCGGGCATTCGTGGTGATCATGCGCAGTTCCCGCACATTCCGCAGCCACCGATAGCCGGTCCAGTCTCGGATATCGAATCCGTAGGCGCGGCAGAACCGGTCGTACTCATCGGCCGGATGGCCGAAGCGTCGACAGTGGACTTCGAGCGTGACGAGATCCCACTCGGGCGGACCGACCGCGGCGCTTTCCCAGTCACACAGAACCGCACGGCCGTGGCTGTCCTGCAACGCGTTTCGGTGGTGTGCGTCGCCGTGAATCACACCCGGTGCGAGAACGTAGCGGACCTCGGGTGCTTGCGCGGCAAGTTCGACCCGGCGAGCGTGCAGCAGGGACCGGTCCTCGGGCGAGAGGATCGGACTGCCATCAATCGAGCTGCCGATGGCGGTGAAGGTGTTGCGAATCTGCTGATCCGGCAGCGAGACCGGAGGCCGCACCGACTGCGCGTGCAGCGCCGCGAGTGGCTCGGCGAGCTTCTCAGCGTCGACGATCGCGTCACGCTGGTCCAGGTACCGCCAGAAAGTCACGGGGCAACCAGCGACGAGGACTGGTTGATCAACCTCGATCAGCCGTACCGTCGGCACCGCGCGTTGCTCGAGCCATCGCACGAGCCCTACGACATCGATGTGGTTCCAACCGGGTCTGCCGATCTTCACCACTATCGGCGCATCTGTCAGCACATAAACGGCATTGGTGTGGTGGCGCAGGAGCGATGCGCTGATGTAGTCGATGCCCGCGAGCCGACACGCAGTTTCGAGTACGACACGTGTGCGATCGGGAGTGAAGGTCGACTCGGTGAGGCGCGCGGGTTCGGTGTCCTGACGCGCCATCACGCCGACTTGGCGCTGACAAGCTCGCGCAGAGCGCCGGCCGCAGGCAGTTGCCGAAAGGCCGTGGGAAGCACATGGAGGACGTCTCGTCCGCGTGTCATCACGATGCTCGTCCGGTGCTCCTGTGGCAGATCCTCCAACACGCGAGCAGCCAATTGGCAGCCGTCCTCAGCGGAGCCATCGACGGCGTACCCGACGGCGGCGTCGAGGTGGATCAGTGCGGGGTCGATGACCACCGGGGTCGATTGGTAGAGCCGTAGTGCCTCGTCTTGGACGCGACGGGCGCGTGTCGTTTGCCCCATGTAGGTCAGTGTTCCAGACATGTACAGCAGCAGCCGCTTCGCGCTGAACCGGAATGCATCATTGCTGCTGGTGTTCTCGAGGGCGTCGGTGAGCCGTTGCGCCTGGGCCATTGCCCGTTCAGCCCCGCTGTGGTCCCCGAGCCGTGCCAGTGCGCGCGCTTCCGCCGCTGCTGCGAGCGCCTTCTCGTCACTGACGGTGTCGCACAGGATCGCCTGCGCGGTCCTGGCCAGCGATACCGACGTCGCCACATCGCCGTAGTAATAGGGCAGCATGGCGTGCTGCGCGCGGACCCGAGCACGCAACCGCAGGTTTGGGGTGTCATCCGCTGCGAGGCGTGCTGTGCCGAACCAATAGGCGGCGCGGCCGATCTCGCCCAGCTTCATCAACGCGTCGGCGGTCAACAAACCCAACACCGCCAGCTGCTCGGACAACCGCGCTTGAATGGCGGCGGGCTGGCGCTCGGAAGCAATCGTCTGCACTTCGAGCAAGTCTGGCGCGATCGCCTTCAACGCGGTCGCTGGGGCCATGGCGGTGTACTGGTGCACACGTTCCGCAACCCGCTCGTCAAGTAGCGCCACACGCGTCGGAGTAACGGTGCACTGCGACAGTGTCTGATCGACAGCAACGCGCACACAGTCGATCGTGGAGAACAGATCGAGTTCACGATCTGGAACATCGACACTCCGAACACCATCCGGCAGTACTGCCGCAGCAGGTATACGCCCCGCTTGCGCTAGCGCCGCCTCGAAACGTTGAGATTGAGCATTGTCGAGCCCGCGATAGACGTTCTCGAGCTGCTGCTTGCTACTCGGGTAGAGGTTCGCTCGCAAGCCCTCCAGCTCCCACCCCCGGACCGTTCTCTCCCCGCGGTCGACCTTCGCGGCGAACTGTTTGTAATCGCAGAGCATCGCCTCGCGAAGGCATTTGGCCTCCACCCCAGTCCAATCGAGTCCGATCATCCACTTCCCCTGTTCCCTGGCGTGAGGGCCGATCGTGGCTGTCAGATTACGCCGGGCGCCGACTGCGATGACTACAGAATGCCGCAAGAATGCCTGCTGAGTGCCTTATGAGTTCCATCCCCTCCGCGCAGGCTGAGTGAACACCCGGCGCTGACCGGTTCCAGCACTTCCCTCATCACTGGAATAGGCGCCGATCATCTGACTGCCCTGGATGATCGGCCGCCGGGTGTCCCCAACATTGCTCCTGCTAATGGGAGGCGCACCGTGCACGTATCACCGGCGATACATCAGTCCAGCCCAAGCACAGACTGCCAGCACGACCCCGGTCGTCTCGATCTGACGCGTGTACGGACATTGCTCACCGACCACGCGGGCCATGGCACAAAATGCCGCAAATTCGTTGCCGCCCTCGACTACTGCTCCAGCTCGATGGGATGACCCATGTGCACGCTTGACGAGTCGCGCGGGCATCTCATGCTGATCGATGACACAACGCGGGCGAGATCACTGCCCACCAAAGACGAACTGTTGGAAGCCTTTCGCGGGAACCACGGTGGACACCAATTGTGTCGAGCAGCGGCCGAACTGGCAGACCTCCACAAGCGGCGACGGATCGAACCCGAGTACGCGGACGAGATCGACCACTGCCGCCAGAACATCATGCGCGCAATCGACTGCTGGGTCACCGCACACACACCGACACCACATCCAGACGCACGAACGCATACCGAGACCTTCGGCAGTGTCATCGACCGCATGGCCGGAATCGCCGAACAAGCCTTCCACCTGCTGATGAACGACAACCCAGCCGGTGAAACCGTGCACCGGAAATGGTGGCAACTCGCCCAACTCGAGGATGCCTACGCCGACCTCGCTGACGAAGTTGCCCGCGGTTGGCGACGACTTCCCGAATCCGAATGTCCCGACTACCCCAACGACTCGGAGTTGCCATCGATGAGTGCAGAAGACAACGGCCCCGCCGACGAAATCTCCATTCCCACAACCGAATTGCAGCACGCAATCCAATCGGCAGCCGAGATCGCCGCCGCCGCGGGAACGCGATCCTTCGGCGTTGAACACGTACTCCTCGTACTACTCAACGACCCGCGCCGACTGCCGCTGCAACAGCTGGCGGACATGGGATTCGACCCCGTTGCCGTGCTCGCGCGGTTGACGGAATTCGCGCGCTCAGCCAACACAGAGCGGCCCGCAAACCCTGAGTCCACCTGACCCAGTAGCAATAAAGGAGTTTCACTTTGCCCAGCCACCCCGAACCGGTCGGCCATCTGCTGCGGATGGTGATCGACGCAGTCAACGAATGCAATCTGCGCTGCCACTACTGTCACCCGGGCGAAGTATGGCGACAGCAACAACTGCCGGAACAGTCAGTCCGCAGCGCACTCCTGGCCGCCGAAGAGGCCGGCATCCTCGAAGTGGTGCTCACCGGCGGTGAGATCACGCTACACAGCGATCTCCAGGCGATCCTCGAATCCACGCATCTACTCCGGCGCTGCGCGTCGACGTTGATCACTAATGCCACCAAACTCACGCCCGAAGTAATTGACTGGATGGCGGCGTCGAACCTCACCCGCGTCTGCACCAGTGTCGACGGCGCGACGAACGAAGTCCACGGCACGGCACGAGGAAAGAACTTGCCGAAAGTGCTTACTGGGCTCCGCCTACTGAAGGACACAGGCAAGCCGATCACTGTCATTACCGTTGTCCACCAACAGAACTGGCGGCACGCGATCGAACTCAGCGACTTCCTCGCCACTGAGAAGCTGGCGACGCAACACCACCTCTGCGCACCGAGCTTTTCCGGGCAAGCCCGCTCCCATTACCCGAAACTGGCGTTGAACGAAACCGAGTTCCACCAGGTTCAGCAGCTGGTCGACTCACACTTTGGCCGACTTCGAGACCACGGCCTGTACCTTACGTTCAACTCCCATTGGCCTGCTACCGGCCGCCGAACCCTCACGGTGAATCCGCGCCGCACGATCACCCTTCAGCAACTGTCCGAGCAGGTCAAAGATGTGCTCTGCAACGTCCGACCGAACGGAGAGTTCCGACTTCAAGCCGCCACGTGGGGACGTGAAATGGTCGGCAACGCCATTATAGGATCGGTTCACGCGCAACCGGTTTCACAGCTGATCGCCGCAGCCGAGTCGACATTGACGTCCGGAACTGCACGGCAACTCCCTCGAGTTGACGAAGCCCGCCACAAGTTCCAGATAGGTGCCCGCGCGAACATCGACACGACCAACATTCTGATCGGACACGGCGAGACCTCCTCCGCCGCAACGGAGATGATCCCAATCCTGAGCGTCGACGAACACTGGCTCCTCGACAATCCAGCCGACCTGGCGACTGTACGCAGCCAGCTGGTCCAAGACCGAGACAACCATCGTGTCGCGCGCCATCCGACCGGCCGAATACTGGTGTTCGATCGTCGACGTTCCCTCATCACGCTCCTGCATGAGCAGGAATGGCAGCAGGTAGAGACCGCATACGCCGCCGGGAGCAAACTGTGATCACTGCCCCAGCTGCCCACCATGCATTGCGGTTTCTGTGCAGCGATCCCACCGCAGCGCGGCTGTTCTCCGATGTACTCGAACAAGCGCCAACCGACCCTGCGATCCGCACCGCGATTGCTGGCCATCTCGCATCACCGCACACTCCGGCGACGCAACTGGCAACCTCCATCGAGGTTGATCTCCAAACAGTCTGCGCGGCCTACCATGTGATCCGCACCAACCCCCGCGTGCCAGACCTGACCGGGTCCCTGTACTACCCACATCGGATGCGATGGGGGTTCGCGGCCACGACAGTCAGCAAATGGATACGGCGCCCAGAGATTCCACACCGAATCCTCGCCCGGGAACCAGTAGTGGCCGAAACGATGGAAATCCACCCCACCCGAGGCACATGCAATTACCGCTGCCGGATGTGCCTGTGGTCCGACCAGTCCGAACTCACCTACACCACCAAGGGGTTGGACAGCGGCGGATTGATGACCGCCGCGGAGTGGACACGCGCTCTAGGAGAACTGTGCGATGCCGGTGTTCGCCGCTTAATCGTCTCTGGCGGAGGCGAAGCGTTGATCAATCCCGACCTGCCGAGCATCCTCAACACAGCCGCCGCTATCGGCTTCGAGATCCACGTTTACACAACCGGATTCGCGATCCGCGAAGGCAGTCCACTCTTCGATGCACTGCTGCGTTGCCATCGGATTCGTCTGTCCGTCCACTCCCCCGACCCAGTCACCTACGACCACATCGCGGGAACACGCCCTCAGCAGCGGGCCCTGGACAGAGTCGCTCACAACCTCACCGCCCTGCACGACGCACGCAGCGAACTGCCGAACATCGGGATCGGAATGGTGATCCAGCCCGACAATCACGACCAGATCGAAGCGATGGTCAAGTGGGCGCAAAGCCTCAGCGCCGACTGGCTGGACCTGCGCAAGGACGAAGTTGACGTCACGGCCGACCTGAGCAGCGAACAGCTGACGGAAATCCGCCACCAATTGCGCAATGTCCGAGCGAACCCCCCAGAGGGCACCCGAATCGATATCGGAGACGAACTGGTCGCCATCGCCAACAATGTGGCACAGGACAGGTCGCGAACCAGCGAATGCATGGGCCGCTGGTTCCGACCAACCATCGGGGCCTACGGCCACCTCACCCCGTGCGACCTGAAGGCCGAGCCGCGATTCGCTCGTAGTGGCTATGACCTCGGCAACGTCAAGAGTTCCCGGATTCTCGACGTCGTCGAGGTATCGAACGATCGGCATATCGCGGACGACTGCGAACAGTGCATGCCAAGCTCACGCACCGGCAACGCGATCGTCCACAAGCTGCTCGAAGACCTGAAAGCCGGAGTCGGGCTCGACGAGCAGCCGTTCGTCTAGCTGCGGCCCAGACGTTGCAGCACTGCGGTCCGCGCCACCGCCGCCAGGCCACGAGCGATCAGCCCCACCGCGACCACGGGAGCAAACGCCAACCATGGTGAGCCCTTGTGGTAGTCGCAGTAAAAACGCAATGCACTGCGGTGGTGGCTGCGCACCTTACGGAACGGTGCGGACCGCATACTGCCACCCTCGCGGTGTCGGATCTCGACATTCGGGTCCAGAACCACCCGCCATCCACCGCGGTGCATGTCCAGCGCCATCTTGGTTTCCTCGAAGTACAGGAAGTACCGGTCGTCGAAGCCGCCCACCGCGTCGAATGCTTCGCGCCGAAACAACATGCAACACCCGGAAATCCAGTCCACATCGCTGACTGTCGTGACAGTCTCACCGAAGTAGCGGCGTGTAGCGGGGTTCTGTGGCCAAAGCCCACCCAGCAGTGCGTGCGCGATACCGACAGCCAGCGACGGGAACCGTCGACCGCTGGGATACAGCGTCCCGTCCAACCTCGCGATACGCGGACCGATCATCCCGATCCGGTCGTCAGTGCTTGCCGTCTCGATCAAAGCCGCTATGGAGCCAGGCGCAAGTTTCGTATCAGGGTTAGCGACGAGAATCCACTCACCGCTCGATGCCGCAGCACCCTGGTTGATGGCCGCAGCTAGTCCTACGTTGCGGCTATTCCGGATGACAGTTCCACCGAACTCTTCGACGATGTCGACGCTGCGGTCAGTGGAGACATTGTCGACACCGATCACTTCGACCACATACGGCTCCACCGCGGAATTCAACGTCTCCAAGAATCCTGGCAGGTCTTCGGCGCTCTGGTAGGTGACGAGAGCGAGGCCAACGGTCTTCTCACCCGGGCTTGACATGGTGAGGAACCTATCAGGCTGCGTTGATGCCCTGCGCAGGAACCGATTAGGCGGACGGGTCAGCTCTTTCCGATCGGCACGCTATGTCACTCCCCATCCACGCTGTCAGTTAGCCACCACGACTGAACCCAATTGATGGGGCAGGTCAACCTGTCACCTGATCGTGCAGCAGTCCCGACGGACAGTCCGATTGTCGTCGGTTCACTGTCGAGGTCGTGGGCGAGTGTGCCGACGGCGACAGTTGGTGTTCCGGGTTCGTCGTGACAGTCCGGTGCCGGGGGTTCCGGTTGTCGGATCTGCGGGACACGGTGGCGACCCATCTGTCGGCCGTCACCCAGGACTATGAGCGGGTGAGTGCTCAGTTGGGGCATTCCGAGGGCAAACCTGTCGATGGCGCAGAAGCACTATATCGACGGCTGCGTGAAGAGGGTGGTGGTGGTGGACAACGCAGATCACCTGGAAGCGTTGAATCCCCGGATTTCGGCAGAGATTTGGGAATCGGGTGTCGAATAGTCCGTTTCCAGAGGGCGGTTTTCGGCCCGGACCTGCATAACCCCCGGTAGCACTACTGTATCGAGAGGCCGATACGCATGACCCGGACCATACCGAGTGGGTAATCCCCTGGTGCCAGCCGGTACCGTGATCGGCGAAAGCTCGCATACCGCATGACGAATTCACGGGAGGCCCACGCTCATGACTCAGGACGTCGCGCAGGACAGCACCACCTTCGGTGACTCGACACTGCGGGGGTACCTGGATCAGTTGGCCGCCAAGGTGCCCGCCCCCGGTGGCGGGGCCGTCGCCGCCCTGCACGCGGCACAGGGGGCGGCCCTGGTGGCCATGGTGGCGCGCTACACCACCCGCGCCAAGGACGCCGAGGTCCGGCCCGCCATCGACCGCATCATCGCCGCCGCCGATGCCGCCCGCGAGCGCGCCCTCGAGCTGGCCGATGCCGATGCCGCCGCCTTCACCGCCGTGGGCGCGGCCTACAAGTTGCCCAGGGACACCGATGAGCAGCTGGAGGCCCGCAATGAGGCCATTACCGCCGCCCTGCTCGACGCCGCGCGGGTTCCCGCCACCGTGGTCGCCGCGGCCGATGAGATCGTCTCGCTGGCAGCCGAACTCCTGCCCATCGGCAATCCCAATGTGGTCACCGATATCGGTGCGGCCGCCGATTGCGCCCGCGCCGCCGCCGCCAGTTCCCAGCTCAATATCGCCATCAATGTGGCCTCGCTCGGCACCGGTTCGGCCGCGGAGTTCGAGCCGGTGCTGACCGCAATCGACGAGCTCATCGCGCGCGCCGACGCCCTGCACGGCGATGTGGTCGCCGCCATCGAAAAATAGAGTTTGACCTGGCGTTTCTTCACATTTGCCCGGCGGTGTGCATTATCACCACCGGGCATTTGTGTGTAGAAGGCGCTCCGGTGGGTAGGTCACGAAGCGAGAACTTTTCTCGCTGGCCTTGATCATGAAGCCATAGGCTGTGGACTCGAAGACCACACCATCCTCGAAAGGGGTGGCACTATGCGGAACGCGATTCGCTACCTGTTCGTCGCGACCGTGGTCGCGGCACTGGCGGCATTCGGATCGGGGATCGCCGCCGCGGCGATCATCGAACCCAGTGCGCCTGCGGTGCAGGCGATCTCGCCCGGACCGGGGGAAACGGTCGGTATCGCCGCACCGGTGCGTGTGCAATTCGCCGAACCCGTCGAAAACCGGGCGCGCGCAGAACAATCCGTGAATATCCGAGCCGAGACGGCACTGGCCGGAACGTTCTCGTGGACCGGTGACCGGGAACTGACCTGGTCCCCCACCGGATTCCTGCCTGCTTCCTCGCCCATTTCCGTCTCGGTAGGCGGCGCACGCACCGAATTCAACACCAACGCCGGAGTCACGGCCGAGGGCGATATGTCGAACTACACCTTCACCGTCAGTATCGGCGGCGTACCGGTGCGGACCATGCCCGCGTCCTTCGGCAAGCCCGGCTGGGAGACACCGAGCGGAACCTTCCCGGTCATGGAGAAGTTCGCCAGCATCACCTTCGACTCCCGTACCATCGGCATCCCCCTCAACGACCCCGAGGGCTACCTCATCGAGGGCCAATGGGCCGAGCGCCTGACCTGGGGTGGAGTCTTCGTACACTCCGCACCGTGGTCGGTGGACTCCCAGGGCAATGCCAATGTGAGCCACGGGTGCATCAACCTGCCGCCGGGCGATGCCCAGTGGTACTACGAGAATGTGAGCGTCGGGGACCCGGTCTATCTCCACTGGTGACCGCCGAGCCTGTCGCTCCGGCGAGTTTTCGGCCGGAATCCACTCCTGACGAGGGGTGTGGATTCCGGCCGAAAGCATCTTCAGCGGGCAGCGCCGAAGGGCAACGCGGCGCGGGCATCGCGCAGCAGCGTCGGCAGTCGTGAGGCCTGGGTGATGGCGCGGAACTGCCAGCTGTCTTCCGCTGGCACGACTCCGGCCGATTGCAGGCCGTCGAGTAGGTCGAAGAGGGTTTCGCCCTCGTACATCAGACCATCCGGGGTGAAGTGATAGCGGTCCACCGCGCTGCATTGGACGAAGGTTCCGACGCCGTGGACGGAGGGCGCGGATTCGTCGTAGGGGTAGAACCGGAGCGATCCGTCGAAATGGCCACTTCCGATGTAGCGGATGATGGTTCGGACCGTGCCGTCCTCGGTGATGTCGATGTAGACCTGTCCGGGTAGCGGGTCGTAGCGCCAATCCGGGATGGCGTCGAAGAAGGCGAAGTTGTATTTCACGAACTCGTCGTGGCCGACCAGCACCCGCCCGAAAGTGGTCGGATCCTTGTAGCGGAGGTCGGGCGTGTACAACTCGTCATTGAGCGACATATCCCGCATGATCCAGCTCCACCAGTACTTCTTCGCCCACTCCATAATCCAGGCGATATCGATACCGAATGTCTTGTAGTGCTGGATCTTTCGCTCGAAGTCGACGAACCACCGCTGGGTCATGGCTGTCAGCTCGTCTTCGTCGAGCACGCGAACCCTGCCGCCCGCCCGATTGCCGGCCAGGAACTCCGGCAGCGGTCGCCGCAGGCGTGGCTGGGCGAGGGCTTGCTCGAACAATGATTCGTCGAACATTGTCGACTCCTTCTTCCGGAATGAAACACGCAACTGGAATCAGCTGTTTCCCGTACATGCTGACACGCCGCCGGTCTAGAATCAACCGTTTCCAGTTGATGATTCGGGAGGTGAAGTGACAGCAGATGGCCGCGGTGACGCGCCGCAGACCGCCGCGAAGCAGTGGCGGGGCCAGACCCTGGTCGACCGCTCACTCGTCCGGCGACGGCAGCTACTCCAGGCGGGCTTCGAACTGCTCGGCGAAGCCGGATGCGCCGCCGTCACCGTTCGGGCGGTGTGCCGCACGGCGCAGCTGAGCCTGCGCTACTTCTATGAGAACTTCACCGACACAGACGAATTGATCGTGACGGTCTTCCACGATTGCAATACCGAACTGGCCACCGCCCTGGCCGCCGGGCCCGGGGCCGACCTCGCCGACACGATCCGGACCGCCATCGAGGCCGCGGCCGGGTATTTCGAAGCCGATACCCGCCGGGTCCGAATCCTCTTGCGCGAGCCGCTGACCAGTGAATTGCTCGCCGCACAACGCGCCGCGGTCACGCCACCCCTGCTCGCCACCATCGCGGCCTCGCTCGGCATGGACGATTCCCTCAGCACCGACGGCGCGGAATACGCCATGTCCGCGAGCGCGCTCTCGGGGGCATTGGTCGCACTGATGCTCGACTACACCGACCGGCGTCTCGATGTCACCGCACCCCAACTCGTGGACTATGCGACGCGCCTCGTCCTGACCACCATGGCCGGACTGTCGAAGGTGCCGCTTCAGCAGCCGAGAACCTGACGGCCCGACTCTTCGTCATTCCGGCGTGCTTTTGGCCGGAATCCACACCCCCGTAACGGTGGATTCCGGCCAAAAGCATGCCGGAATGACGGGGGTGTGTCGACACCGTACGTGCGACCGCACCAGCGACCGAAACGACGCGTCCCCCGGCGAATACTATTGCTCAGCGCGCGTTTTCGGCGGCCTGGACCACGTGGCGCATGAGCAGGGCGGTGGTGACGGGACCGACACCGCCGGGGACCGGGCTGAGGGCGGCGGCTTTGCCCGTAACCGCCGGGGCGTCTACATCGCCGGTGATGGTGCCGTCCTCGCCCTCGTTGGTGCCGACGTCGATGACGATCGCGCCGTCGCGGATGTGTTCGGCCTTGATCAGGCCCGCGCGGCCTACGGCGGCGACCACGATATCGGCGGCGGAGGTGACGGCGGGCAGGTCGACGGTGCGGGAGTGGCAGACGGTGACGGTGGCGTTCTCGGCGAGCAGAAGCTGGGCGAGGGGTTTGCCGACGACGTTCGAACGGCCGACGACCGCGACATGCCTGCCGGACAGCGCGATGTCGTGTGCCTTGGCCAGTTCCACCACGGCTTCGGCGGTGGCGGGCGGGAAACCGGGCAGGCCGGTGGCGAGCAGGCCGAGGGAGAGCGGGCTGACGCCGTCCACATCCTTGGCCGAGGTGATGGCGAGGCTGACATCGTCGAGACCGACGCCCTTGGGCAGCGGGGTCTGCAGCATGATGGCGTCGACGGTCGGGTCCGCGGACAGCTGCGCGAGCTTCGCGCGAATCTCCTCCGCGCTGGCGTCGACGCCGAGATCGACGTTGTCGCAGGTGATTCCATTGCGTTCGGCGGCGCGGTTGAGCGACTTCACATACCAGGTGCTGGCCGGATCGTCATTGGCCACCACCAGCACCAGGCGCGCGGCCCCGCCGTGCTCGGCCAATGCGGCGGCGCGCTGCTTGGTATCGGAGTTGATGGCGGCGGCGAGGTCCTTGCCGATCAGCGAAGTCGTATCCACGGCTACCCACCTTAATGTGCGGGCCGGTCGCGTCCGCCCGTTCCCCTCCGTAGGCGCGGTCGAACCGCGAACCTCACCGCGGCAAATCCCGACTCGAGCCGCTGTGCGGTCGTATCGTGTCCTCATTCGGCTTCGAGCCACTAGCCAGCAAGCAGGACCAGTAAGCAGTGCGTGACCCTCGTTCGTTCGCGGAAAGGTGTCGATAGCGGTGCAGATAGCAAGGCGTTTACCCACCCTGGTCGTGGCGGCCGCGGCCGCCCTGGCCCTCCTCGGGTCTCCGGCCGCGGTCGCGGATTCCGTCCCGCTGTACAACTCAGCGCAGAGCAATTTCGTCAATGGCAATGACGGTGCCGGTCTGGAAGACCTGCGGCGACTACTCGCCGAATCACCGGATGACGCCGAGGCTTTGGCCTTGCAGTCCATCTGGTCCGATTACGCGGGTGACGTCATCGCCCGTGAGGCGGCGCTCCTGCGCCTGAACTCGGTGAATCCGCAGATGGCCGACGGTGTGCGCACCGTCTTCCGGGCCGTCGGTGCCGCCGTCGGCACCCTGCCCAATCCGATTCCGGCCATCGCGGGTCCGCAGACCGGGATTGTGGTGCTCGGCTACGGGCTGCTGCCCGACGGCACCATGCGGCCGGAACTGGTGAACCGCCTACAGGCGGCCTGGTTGCAAGCGATCGCCTCGCCACTGTCGCCCATTGTGGTGACCGGCGGCAATCCCCGGGCCGGGATTACCGAGGCCGCCGCCATGCAGGGCTGGCTGGTGGGGCATGGCATTCCGGCGAACCGGGTGCTGGCCGAACATCAGGCCGGGTCGACGGTCGGCAATGCGCTCAATGCCTCGGACATGCTGCGGGACGCGGGCGCGACCAGTGCGATTGTGGTGACTTCCCCGAACCATATTCGCCGGGCCGTGGCCGATTTCATTGTCGCGGGTATGCCGGTGGTCGGTGCCACCACCTCGCTGGAACAGCTGGTCTCCTCGCTCCCGCCGCCGAGCCGTCCCGGCCAGCGCGGGATCTATCTCGACGCGACCCGCACCTTGCTGCTGCCGTCACAGCGATAGGGACCGTTCTTCGGCCGCCGGGTGACATCACCCGGCGGCCGAGTCGTATCCACCGAACGCCGCCCGCCCCATTACCCCCGTCCGGCGCCGGTGAGCGGGCCTGCACAATGGTCCGAATGTCATCCCTGGATTCCGAGGCCCTGGTCATCCGGCTGCGCGCGGCGGGCTGTGTATTCGCCGAGGCGGAGGCCGAACTCCTACTCTCGGCGGGAGTCGACGCGGCGGAGCTGGAGTCGCTTGTCGCACAGCGAATTTCCGGAGTGCCACTGGAACATCTGCTGGGCTGGACGGAGTTTCGCGGGTTGCGGGTTGCCGTCGCACCGCATGTCTTCGTCCCACGCCAGCGCACCGGATTCCTGGTCGAACAGGCAGTCGAGCTGAGCCGGGAAACGGAATGGACCGAATCTGTGATCGCACTCGATATGTGCTGCGGCTGTGGCGCTTTGGGGCTCGCCTTCGCCACCGAGCTGACCGCCGAGGGCATCCGGGTCGAACTCACGGCAGCCGATATCGAACCGGCGGCCGTGGCCTGCGCCCGCCGCAATCTCGCACCGGTCGGCGCTTCGGTATTTGAGGGTGATCTGTTCGAGCCGCTACCGGCAAGTCTCGCCGGGCGGGTGAATATTCTGCTGGCGAATACGCCGTACGTGCCGTCGGAGGCGATCTCCCGGATGCCGCCGGAGGCCCGCGATTACGAGCCGCTGGTGGCATTGGACGGCGGCGCCGACGGTCTCGATATCTTCCGCCGGGTCGCGGCCGCCGCGCCGGCCTGGCTGGCTCCGGGCGGTTACGTGCTGGTCGAAACCAGCGAGGGGCAGGCACCGATCGCCACCGACATTCTGGTGCGCCACGGCCTGACACCGCGGGTCGCCGAATGCGATGAGCTCGGTGCGACCGTGGTGATCGGCCGCCGGTAACGTAGACGGGTGACGATTCGCGGGATTCTCTTCGATATCGATGACACCCTCATCGACTATTCGAGTGCGGCGCGATTCGGGGTACTCGAACATCTCACGGCGGAGGGCCTGCTCGATCGGTTCGCGTCCCCGGAGGCGGCGGTAGCGCTGTGGAAGCGGCTCGAGGAATACGAGTACCTGCGCTTCCTGGCGGGTGAGCTCACCCACTCCGAGCAGCAGATCGTGCGCACCACGGCGTTCCTGGCGGAGATCGGCGTGACGACCGACGATCCGAGAGCCTGGTTCGATCGCTATGTCCTACATCGCGATACCGCCTGGGTGGCCTTCCCCGACGTCCCGCCGCTTCTGCGGGCGCTGACCGGGCGGATGGCGTTCGGGGTGGTGTCCAATTCGTCACTGGCACACCAGATGTCCAAACTCCGGGCCGTCGATCTGCACGATCATTTCGGCGACGCCGTGCTCTGCTCGGCCGAATACGGCGCCCCGAAGCCGGATCCGAGCATCTTCCTGGCAGGTTGTGCGCTCCTCGGCCTGCCGCCGGAACAGGTTGCCTACGTAGGCGATCGCTACGACACCGACGGGCTCGGCGCGCGTGACGCGGGTTTGCGGGCGTTCTGGCTGGATCGTTCCGCGCTCGGGATCGCACATGATGAGGGCGTGACGGTCATCCACTCGCTCGACGCCCTGTCAACCCTCGACTGAAGCGACGAAACCGCCCCGCGCGCAGTGCCGCTCGGGCATCGCGCGCGGGGCGTTCGGCGCGGCACCTACTGGCGACCGCGGAACTCTTCCATGGAGCGGTACACACCCACGGTATTGAGGTAGAAGTCGCGGACCTTGATCGGCAGCAGGCCGGTGATAGCGCGGTTGAGGCGCGAGGTCCAGGGCATGACAACCAGGGCCGAACCCTTCTTCATCTCGGCCCAGGAGGTGTCGACGACCTCCTCCTGTTCCAGCATGGGCGTGAACCAGAAACCCTTGGCCCCGTCAAACATTCCGGTATTGATGTACGTCGGGCACACCGTGGTGACCTTGACGTGGTCATTGCCGGACTGCTCGAGTTCCAGGCGCACCGAATCCGACCAGCCCAGTGCCGCCCACTTGGAGGCGGCATAGACGCTCATGCGCGGATTCGCGACCAGTGCGGCCGAGGAGGCGATGGTCAGCACCCGCGCCTCGGTGCCGGTATTCGCCACCATGGCGGGCAGGAATTCGAGGGTGATGTACATGGGCGCAAGCGAATTGATCGCCACGGTCTTATCGATATCGGCACGGTTCTCGGTCTCCCAGAAGTAGCCGTTGCCGCGCACGATGCCCGCATTGTTGACCAGGATGTCGATACCGCCGACCTCGGCGCGCACCGCGGTTCCCGCATCCGCGATGGCCTGCTGATCGGAGACATCGACCACGTAGTGGTGAATCCTGCTGCCGCCCAGGGCCGCGAGTTCAGCGGCGGTCTCCTTGAGCGCGGTCTCGTTGATATCCCACAGCACCACATCGGCGGCGCGTTCGGTGACGGCCCGGAGCGCGAACGATTTCCCGAGCCCCATGGCGGCGCCTGTGACCAGGACCTTCTTACCCGCTACGTCTTTCATACCCTCGAGTGCCCCTCTGTCGTGGTCGGTGTGCGGATCACTTCTGCCGCAAGGTCTTCATCACGCCCAGGAACAGCGTCATGGTCTTGGCCCACAGCTGCTCCGACATGCCGGGCAGCGGCGCGATGGGCAGCCCACGCTGGACCGCGATGGTCTGGGTGTCGATGTACTTCAGCAGGCCCTCGGGCCCGTGCCGCCGACCGGTGCCCGAAATGCCCAGCCCACCGGAGGGTGCGGCGACCGAACCCCAGGCGGCGATGAAGCCTTCGTTGACATTCACCGATCCGGCCCGGACACGGGCCGCGACGGCGCGACCACGGTCGGTATCGCGGCTCCACACACTGGCATTGAGGCCGTAGGCGGTGTCATTGGCCTGGGCTACGGCCTCGTCGTCGCTGCCGACGCGGTACACGGACACGACCGGGCCGAAGGTCTCCTCGCGGTAGACGGTCATGCCGTCGCGTACGCCCTCGAGAATGGTGGGCTCGTAGAAGTACGGGCCGAGGTCGGGGCGGGCCTTACCACCGGCGCGCACCTTCGCACCCTTGGCGACCGCGTCGTCGACGTGCGCGCTGACGGTGTCGAGTTGGCGCGGGAAGGTCAGCGAGCCGATCTCGTAGGAGAAGTCGAGTTCCTTGCCGAGGGCGAGTTTCTCGGTGTTCTCCGCGAATTCGGCGATGAACCGGTCATAGACGCTGTCGTGCACATAGATGCGCTCGATCGATTCGCACAGCTGTCCGGCCGAGGCGAAGCAGGCGCGCACCGCGATCTTGGCGGCGGCGGAGATATCGGCGTCATCGAGGACGAGCAGCGGGTTCTTACCGCCCAATTCCAGGGAGTAGCCGATGAGCCGCTCCCCCGCCTGCTGGGCGATGGTGCGGCCGGTGGCGCTGGAACCGGTGTAGTCGACGTAATCGGCGCGGTTGATGACCTCGGCGCCGACCACGCGGCCGCGTCCGAGGACGGCCTGCCACAGGCCCTTGGGCAGTCCGGCACGCTCGGCGATATCGATGGCCCACAGCGCGGTCAGCGCGGTCTGGTTGTCCGGGCGCGCGATCACGGCATTGCCGGCGATGAGCGCGGGCAGGGCGTCGGAGGCGGCCAGCGCGAGGGGGTAGTTCCACGGCGAGATGACCGCGACCACGCCCTTGGGCCGGTTCAGCACCTCCACCTTGGTGAGCACAGGCATGACGCCGCGCGGGGTGCGCGGAGCAAGCAGCTTCTTGGCCTCGGCCGCGTAGTAGCGGGCGTTCACGGCGACATCGCTGACCTCGTCGAAGGCGTGCACCCGGGACTTACCGGTCTCGGTCTGCACGATATCGAGGATCACGTCCTGTTCGGCCAGAACGAGGTCGTGGATGCGGCGCAGGATGGCGACGCGGTCGGTCACCGGGGTCGTGGCCCACTCCTGCTGCGCGGCCCGCGCGGTCACGAAGGCGGCGTCGATATCGGCCGTCGAGGACTGCGGCAGGTCGACGATCTTGCGGCCGGTGGCGGGTGCGAAGACCTCCACCGAGGGGGCGCTGCCCGCGCGCGCATGGCTCAGCAATCGCTGCACGAGATCGAAGGGAAGTGCATCGGCGGCCGCGAGCTGCGGGGCAGTCGTCATTGTCGCCCTCTCTGAGGTGGGTCGCGGGAGCGCCCGCTATTTGCTGAACACCAGTGTTATATGAACAGTAGTGTTAGATTAATAGACGTGATGCACCTCATGTCAAGCGCTCCGCCGGGCACTGTGGAATGACACAGCTCTCCACCAGCGGTCCTCGACGCGGACGACCGCCGCAAACAGAGCAGCAGGCCGACCAGGTTCGCGCCCGCATCGTGCTCGCCACCTCCGAGGTGTTCGCCGAGCACGGCTCCCGGGGTTTGAATGTGGCCCGCGTGATCGAGAAGGCCGGATTGGCGCGCCCCACCTTCTACCGCTACTTCGCCAATGCCATCGAACCGCTGCACGCGCTGTTGACCATCTCCAATGACGATCTCGTCGGCGGGATCCGCGACGCCCTCGATCGCACCGAGATCCCGGTCGAGCTGGGCATCAATATGATCGAGGCGTATCTGTACTGGGCGGGAGGCCACGGGCCGATGCTGGCCCCGCTCTTCGCCGAACTCCACGATCCGGGCTCACCCGTCTCGGCCTACCGCGAACGCGCCCTCGCCGATATCCGTGCGCTGGTGCGCACCAAGTTCGCCGCCCTGGGCCGTCCCGCGCCGAGCGACCTGAATCTCGATACCGCCCTGCAGATTTGCGAATTCGTGGTCTACCGCATCTCCGCGAACGCTCCGCACGGTGAACCGACCCCGGAGGCGGTCGTGGAAGCCCGGCTGACCATGATCCGCGGGGTGCTGGTGACCCTGGGCCGACGCGAGGATGTCGAATACGCCCTGACCCTGCCGGGCGTATTCGATCCGGCCGAACCGCCGGACCGGTAGGTCGCCCGAAGCCGATGACTGTCGGCCGCACACCCATGGCCCGTGGCTGGAAAAGACCGCGCGGTCAGGGGGACATGCGGGCGGAAGTCTCTCGGGCGATGCCGCCACCAGGTCCCCCTGACCGATCGGTCTGGTCTGTGGTACCCCTGTGACGCTATCCCGAGTTTGCTGTGTTCCCTTTCGAGTCGGCTGTCAGTGGGGGGTTCGCGCTGGTTCGGACCGGTGGGCGCGTTCGAAGACCATAGCGGCGTCGGTCACCCTCCCGTAGCGCAATTTCGGGACGTCTCGCAGATAGTTCATGTGGAGCTTCCAGGGCGCGCGGTCGCCCTGTTTGGGTAGGGAATCCAGGGCGCGCAGGACGTAACCGGGTTCGAAGTCGAGGAACGGGGCCGTGCCGACGGCGGGGTCGCGAACAGGGGTGGCCTTGGCGTAGCCGCGGGAGTCCATATGCCGGAGGAGGCGGACCACGTACTCGCACACCAGGTCTGCCTTGAGCGTCCAGGAGGCGTTGGTGTAGCCGATGATGTAGGCGAAATTGGGGACGCCGGAGAGCATCATGGCCTTGTAGGCCATGGTGTCGGGCAGGGAGATGTCCTTGCCGTCGACGGACAGTTCGATGCCGCCGAAGACCAGCAGGTTCAAACCCGTTGCGGTGATGACGATATCGGCGTCGAGGCTCTGCCCGGATTCCAGGCGCAGCCCGGATTCGGTGAAGGTGTCGATACGGTCGGTGACGATATCGAGTTTGCCCTTGCGGATGGCGCGGAAGAGGTCGCCGTTGGGGACCAGGCACAGGCGTTGGTCCCACGGGTCGTAGGTGGGATTGAAGTGGGTGTCGATGTCGTAGCCCGCGGGCAGCCAGCGCTCCTGCATGCCACGAATCCAGGCGCGCATGCGCTGCGGATAGCGTTGTGAGAACTGGTAGATGGCGGTGCTGAAGGCGACATTCTTGGCGCGGGCCAGGCCGTAGGCGGCGCGGGCGGGCAGGAAACGGCGCAGGCGGTCGGCGATGGCGTCGCGTTCGGGCAGCGACATGATGTAGGAGGGGGACCGCTGCAGCATGGTGACGTGCGCGCCCTGCCCGGCCAGGGCCGGACCGAGGGTGACCGCCGTGGCCCCCGAGCCGATTATGACGACCTTCTTATCGGCCACCTCCAACTCGTCGGGCCAGTGCTGCGGGTGCACGATCTGCCCGCCGAACCGTTCGGTCCCGGTGAACTTCGGCGTGTAGCCCTGGTCGTAGCGGTAGTAGCCGGAGCAGGAGAACAAGAAATTGGCGGTGACGGTGAAGGTCTCGCCGTCATGGTCGGCGGTCACCGTCCAGCGGCTGTCCGCAGAAGACCACTCCGCGCGAATTACTTTGTGCCGGTATCGGATATTCTTCTCGATACCGTTCTCGGCGGCGGTATCGCGAACATAGGTGAGGATGGAGTCACCATCGGCGATGGCCTTATCGCCCAGCCAGGGACGGAAGCGGTAGCCGAGGGTGAACATATCGGAATCGGAGCGAATTCCGGGGTAGCGGAACAGATCCCAGGTGCCGCCGATACCGTCGCGAGCCTCCATAATGAGGTAGCTCCGCTGCGGGAACGCCCGCTGCAGGTGGTAGGCGGCTCCGATTCCGGAGAGTCCGGCTCCCACAATGAGCACATCGACGTGCTCCGGCGCACTGCCCATCGTTCAGCCCCTCATAATTCGCGCGAAACCAGCACTCACACCGGTCGGTGCCTCTGCACGCACCCGACCCCAGGGTATCCATTCGCCGGTACGAGTGGTCCCGGACGCGCGGGCTCGCACCCTTTACCCGGGTTCGCACCCCTTGTCGGTACTCCCCTCGTCTCCGGGCAGCCCGTCAGCGGGAGGAGCCGTCGACGCCGAGCAGCAGCCCAACAGTGAAATGCGCGACGGCGGTCCCGTGCGCAGCGCCTCGCGCACCGCCGACCATTCCGGCAGCATCTGCCGCACCTCGGGAAAGTCGGTCGGTCCGTCGGAGCCCACGGTCCAGCGCGACGGTGTGGCGTCCGTGGGCTCGCCGCCCGGTCCGCCGTATCACGAACTCGCCGAGGACGAAGCGCCGCAGCGCGGCGTACCGGTACGAGGCGAGCCGAAGACGAAGCAACGATCGCGTCGCAAGTCGGTCGCCGAACTACCACGGCAGCACCAGAATTCGGCGGCCACAGCCATAGCCGTCCGTGGCGCGTGCGAGTGCGGTTCTCAGACGCGCAGGCCACTTGCTCGCAGTACTCGGCGGGCGATACCGGAGCGGATGGACTCCTCCGTGCCGATGATGCGGACATGGGTGCGGGCGCGGGTGATCGCCGTGTACAGCAATTCCCGGGTGAGCAGGGTGGACTCGGGGCCGGGCAGGACCACCGAGACGGTGTCGTACTGACTGCCCTGGCTGCGGTGGATGGTCATGGCGTACACGGTGGTGACGCCCGGGAATTGGGTCGGATGCACCAGATACGGTTCGGTGCCGCGCTGTAGGGCGGCGCGCAGGGTGCCGTCGGGCGCGCGGACGATGACGCCGGTATCGCCGTTGTAGATGCGGGCCTCGTGATCATTGGCGGTGACCAGTAGCGGTTGACCCGGATACCATTGGCCCGCACCGGGATCGGTGACGACTCCGGCGCCGGTTACCCAGCTTGCGGCGAGCCGGTCCCAGCGTTCGACGCCGTACGGACCCTGGCGGTGGGCGCACAGCAGGCGGTGGGATTCCAGGGCGGTGAGGGCCGCGGTGGCGTCGCCGATGGTGGCGGCATCGGTGGCGGTCCGGGCGGCGCGCAGGACGTCGGCGCGGACATCAGTGATGTCGTCGGGGTTATGCAGTGACAGTTCGTCGCCGCCGTCGGCCAGCAGGGCGAGGGCGGCATCGGCGTCACCGGCCCGGACGGCGACGGCGAGTTCGGCGATGCGGCCACCGAAGCGGCGGCCACGGGTGAGGCGAATAATGCCGCCGCGCAGGCGTTCTCGCTCCCGCCCAGACAGGGCGTCGGGATGGGCGGCGGCAGCGGACAGATCGCCGCCGAGGACGCGTTCGAGAGCCGGATTAGCCTGTCCCAGTACGGGTCCGGCGACCAGGTCGGCGAGTACCGCGCCCGCGTCGACCGACGCCAGCTGATCCGGGTCGCCGACCAGCACCAGGCGGGCATCGGGGCGGACGGCGGGCAGTAGGCGGCTCATCATGGTGAGCGACACCATGGAGGTTTCGTCGACCACGATGACGTCGTAGGGCAGCCGGTTGAACTCATTGTGGCGGAAGCGCGAGGAGCCGCCGCGCTGCCAGCCGAGTAGGCGGTGCAGCGTGGCGGCGGTGAGTTCCGGCAGGCCGATATCCCCGGCCTGCTCGCGCACCGACTCCTGGAGGCGGGCAGCGGCTTTACCGGTGGGGGCGGCCAGGGCTATGCGCAATGCGGGCGCACCGGGGACGGCATTCTGATGGGCCACCAGCAGTGCGAGCACACGGGCGATGGTGTGGGTCTTACCGGTACCCGGGCCACCGGCGACCACCGTGGTCCACTGGGTGGCGGCGAGGGCGGCGGCCAGGCGCTGCCGGTCGGCGGGCTCTCCCGGTCCGGCGATATCCGGGAACAGCCGATCCAGTTCGCGCCGAACGAGTTCCGCGTCCACCATGGGGTGCGTTGTCGCCCGCTCGGTCAGCGCGTCGCGAATGATCTCCTCTTGCCGGAAGTAGCGATCCAGATAGAGCAGCGGCCCGGCATCGGACCCGATGGGTGCGTCGATCAACCGCAGCGGCTTGAGCGGTCCGGCCGGGCTGCCGCAGATGAGCGGACTCACCCGCAGTGCCGCGATGACAGCGTCCACATCCGGCCACGGCAGCGTCGCCGGATCGATGGCCGATTCCTCGGTTCCTTCGGCGTCCACACCGATTTCGTGCATCCGCTTCACTTCCAGGCACACCGAGCCCGAACGCACCGCACGCACCGCGAGCGCGGTCGCGAACAGCACCAGCGGCGATTCCTCCCGCCCGAGGCGGCCGAGCCGCACCGCGACATGCACATCGGCCGCCGAGAGGACACCCGCTTCGTTGAAGATGCGCAGTGGACCGGTTCCACGCTGCGCCACGGAAATCGACGTCATGCGCGGAATGCCTCCTGTATCGAGTGGATTCCGGCCGAATGGACGCCGGAGCGGGGACGTCTGGGCACGCTCACCGCGCTCACCTCAGCGGCGATGACAAGCTGACGGGAGCGTCCCACCACTCGATTGCCCCGGCCCGCACCCACGAGATCGTCATCCCGGCATGCACTCGCGAAATCGTCATCCCGGCATGCTTTTGGCCGGGATCCACCCCCATGGTGCGCCACGAGTTTCCATGGATTCCGCGCCAGGGATCGCCGATACGGCCAGGCGCTCGCCGCGATCATCGCCCCACCTCGGACTCTCCGGCGAGCAGACGCGACAGCTCCACGACCAGTTCGGCTGGCGGTTCCCAATCGAAAACGCCTGCGCCGTCGGGGGTGTCGGGGCCGATCATGCCGCGCACGAACAGGTAGCGGACGCCACCGAGGTGGCGGGTGGGGTCGTAGTCGGGCATGCGCCAGCGCAGGTAGCGGTGCAGGGCAACGGCATACAGGATGGCCTGCAAGGGGTAGTGCGAGCGCATCATCTCAGCGGCCATGCGCTCGTGGGTGTAGTGGGCGACGGTGAGGTCGCCGGTGCCGAGCCGGTTGGTCTTGTAGTCGACGATGACGAAGCGCGGGCCGGGAATGCGCAGGACCGCGTCGATACTGCCGGTGAGGTAGCCGCGCAGCGGCGTCGGGTCGAGGTCGGCGACCTGGTCGGCGTAGGCGAACAGGGGGTCGCCGGGGAGCAGGTGGCGGCGCAGGAGCGCGGCTATGTGTGGGACGGTGACGCGTTCGAATGCCGGGGTGTCGCCGCCGGTGAGGGGCAGTTCGAAGTCGAGTTCGCTGAGGCGGTCGCGGGTGGAGATATCTGCCAGGCAACCGAATCCGATGGGGGTGTGCATGACCGCGAGCAGGGACCCGGCGAGCACCTCGGGGTCGGCGTCGAACATCTGCTCGGCGACGGCGTGTGCGCAGCGGTCGCGGATTTCGGCGGCCAGGTCGGGGGCGTCGGTATCGACGTATTCGAGGACCTCGTGCACCAGGGTGCCGAATTCCGCGCCGTAGGGCAGCGTATTCATGAGTGAGGGTGCGGCGTCGGCGAGCGCGGCCTCGTCCTCGACGAGCACCGTGGGGGTTTCCGGTTCATCGGCGACGCCGCGGCCGTCCGGTTCCACGACGGGAGCGTGGTCGTGGGCTCCGGCGGTGAGCGCCGAATAGGAGGTACGCCGCCAGTCGTGGTCGAGGACGCGATCGAACCGGGCCGCGGCCAGTGCGCCGACAGGGTCGGTGCCACCGGCACCGCGCAGCTTTGCCGCGTGCACCCGGTCCGCGGTTTCCACGGCGATCACACCGTCGTTCGCGGTGGCGGCCCAGTCGGTAATCCTTTGCAGAGCAATGCGATCGGCGGGGACACCGACCTTGTCCGCCACCTCGGACCCACCGGGCTCCCGGCCGAACAGCATCCGATGCAGCGGTCCGGTGGCGGTGTTGTAGGCCGGTGCCCACCACGCCACCACCTGCGCCCCGGCGCGGGTGAGCGCGACATACAGCAGCCGCAATTCCTCCCCCGCCGCCTCGGCGTCGGCCCGCAGCTTGCGCGCCGCGTGTCCGGGCGCGTCCGGTCCACCCACATCGAGGACGCGGCGGTCCCGCAGGTCGTGGAACAGCAGTGCCGCGTTCTTGGGCAGCATCATGGAGTCCCATGCGAAGGGCAGGTAGACGACGGGGAATTCGAGCCCTTTGCTGGCGTGCACGGTGGCGATCTGCACCGAACGCGCATCGCGGTCCAGGCGTCGACTGCGGCCGGCCACCGCGCCGGAGGCGGGGTCGCGAATCCGGTCGCCGAGCCAGCGGGTGAGTGCGGTCAGGCCGAGAGATTCGCGCAGCGACGCCTCGTCGAGGAGTTGCGCGATATGGCGCAGGTCGGTGAGCCGCCGTTCGCCACCGTCGAGGGCCAGCAGGCGTGGGGCCAATCCCTTTTCGGCGGAGAGTTTTTCGAAGACCGCGGCGAATCCGGCGCGTGTGAACAGGCGAGCGCCGTCGCGCAGCTGGGCACCGAGTTGGCCGACGAGATCGGCTCCGCCGCTGTCGATCTCGGCGGCGGAGATGCCGAACAGCGCCGTCCCCGCCGCGAGGCGAACCCGGTCACCGCGGTGCGGCTGTTCGAGCGCGCGCAGTACCCACAGCCAGTCCAGGGCGGCTTCGGTGCCGAAAACGCTTGCCCCGCCGGTGAGTACCGAGGGAACGCCCGCCTTCTCCAGGGCGGCGCGCACCAGGTTCAGCTGGGTGTGGGTGCGCACCAGTACCGCGATATCGCCCGCGTCCAAGGCCCTTTCGCCCTGGGCGGTGGTGATGGTGGTCTTCGATTCGAGCAGCCGCACGATATCGGCCGCCACGTCGGTGGCCACCCGTTCGCGCTGCTTGCCGACGGCGGGGAAGCCGGATTTGTTCAGCGGCCCCGCGCCCGTGCGCGGCAGGCACCGCAGCCGCACCGGCGCAATGACCTCGGCGGGGCCGGTCAGCCGGGTCCACGGCCGGGTGGGCTCGACCGGGTTGACGGCAATCTCGGTGTGCCCCAGGGCCGCACCGCTCTGCACGTGGGCGAGCGCCCGCAGCAGCCCGGCATCGCTGCGCCAGTTGACGGTGAGTTCCTTGCGGCTGTCGGCGACCTCCACGGCGGTCAGATAGCTGAGCACCTCCGCGCCACGGAACGCGTAGATCGCCTGTTTGGGGTCACCGACGAGCACCAGGGTGGCATGCCCGTGGAACGCCCGTCGCAGAATGTCCCACTGCAGCGGATCGGTGTCCTGGAACTCGTCGACGAGGGCCACCCGGAACCGATCCCGAATACGCCGGCAGGCCTGTTCTCCGTGTTCGGAATCGGCCAGTACCCGATGCAGCAGCACCAGCAGATCATCGAAATCGCGAACACCCGACAGTTGTTTGCGCCGTGCGACTTCCTCGCGCACCGCATTGGCGAACGCGACCCGCTCGGCGGCCGGATCTTCATCGAATTCGGCCTGCGGCACCAGAATCGCCTGCCGATCCCCCACCGCCGATACCGCCAGTTCATGCGCTTCCGACGGCGAGAACGGCGCACCGTCGCGCGCGTACCGGCTCACATACAGGTCATCGGACACCGTCGAGACGAGATCCTCGATGCTCTCCACCAGGCGGGCTCCGGGATCGCGCTCCCCCGCCAGCCCGAGCTCATCGAGCATGCGCTGACAGAAACTGTGCGTGGTGGCAATGGATCCCGCGTCGAAATCCGACAGCGCCGCCAATAGTCGTTCCCGCCGCGCCGCCACCTCCCCCGCATCCGCCCGCGCCAGCAGACGAACGAGATCATCCGCCGACTCGCGCGCGGCAACGGGATCGGCCAGCCCCGCGGCGACCTCCAGGAACCGATTCCGAGTCCGCTCCTTCAACTCCTGGGTAGCGGCCCGACTGAACGTCACCAGCAGCAACTGCGAGATATCGATCCCGGCCTCGGCCACATACCGCACCGCCAACCCCACAATGGCGTACGTCTTCCCGGTCCCGGCACTGGCTTCGAGCACCATCGTCCCGGACGGCAGCGGCCCGAGCAGATCGAACCGCGACTCCGAGACCACACCGAGTGCGTTCGCAGTACGCGCTTCCTCCACCGCCCAATCATCTGCGGGGGCTTCCCCGGAAACGCGCACGTCGGATGACCCCGGCGCGTCGTCCAGTTCCAGGGCGAGCTCCGGTTCCGACGAGGGTGGGCCGAACTGCGCCTCGGCTGCCACGACAGCACCGGCAGTGGATGGGGCCGAGGCCACCGGTGCGGCCGACATCTCCATCGGCCGCGCGGTGTCGCGACCGGTCGCGGTGATCGACTCGTTAGCGGGGAGCCGAGCCACCGTGCGACCGTCCCGCGCCGCTGCCGCGGAGTCACTCCGGGTGGGGCCCGCCGCGTCGCGACTGATACCCGGTCCGGCAGTCCGGGAACCGCCGGTATCCCGATCGGCGTGCGACGCCGCCGTCGCACGCGCCGTGGCCGGGCCGAGTTCGCCCCCCGTGCCTCGATCCGCCGTTTCGGCCGCACCGGAGGTCTCGGGCGGCGCCGCGGCAGGTGCCGCACGCCGCGCGCTCACCGGTTCAGCCGATGTGGTGGTCCGGCTCCGAATATCGCCCGAACCACGCTTGTCACCGCCCGCGTCGCGGGGTGGCGATTCCGTGCGCACGGCTGGCACCTCCTCGAGCGGAAGTGCCAGCAGGTCGTCGCCATCGGTACCGGACCGCTGTGGCTCCCGCGACGCGCGAGGTCGGCGGCGGGTGGCCGGGGTGTCGGTGTCCACTACGTCGGCGAGGGAGAAGAGTTCCTCACTCATCGGCGGCTCGAGGTGGTGGTCACGGTCTCCCTTGTTTCTCGTTGGCGAGCAACGGATTCCATAGACTTCGGGCCAGTTCGCCGAAGCGGGTCGGTTCGTCGCCGCCGTATTGCGCGGGTGCGTCGGTGAGGTCGGTGAAGCGCAGGTTCGAGCCCCAGATCTGACGCAGGTAGCGATCGTTTCGTTCACCGTACGCGCCGCCGAATTCCTGTTCGGCGGATAGGGTGGCGTCCTCCGGTGACGCGCCCTTGCACCGGCGGTCGGCGTAGAGGGCCGTGGCGGCGGGGGCGATGGGGAGGGCCTCGGTGAGTCCGGTATCGCGCAGGCGGACGAGCTGGCGCAGAATATCGCGGGCGGTGGCGGCGTCGGGGGCGATGAGGACCGATTGCCAGACCGGATTTCGGAACGCGCCGCGACCGAGGGTGATGGCGCGCCAGCTCTGATGCGAGCCGCTGGCGGCGAGGGCCAGCAGGCGCACCCAGGCCGCTATGCGGTGTTTGGCGGCCAGGCGCGAGTAGGTGGTGCGCAGCAGGGCATCGTCGTGGACGTCGGGGACGGTGCCGGTGAGGCGTCGGCCCTCGCCGAGGTCCACGGCCACATCGATGGTGCGCCCGGGGATTTCGTGCATCGGTCGCGCGACGCGCGCCAGCTGGTCGACGGTGCTCTCGATATCGTCGAGGACAGCCGCGCCCATACGCGCGGGCGGCAGGGTGCCGCGCCGCCATTCGGCCGCACGCAGGACATCGGCCTCCACCCCATTGAGGCGCGCCCCCAACATGCGTTCGCCCATACTCCATTTGGTGAGCCCGTCCAGGGCGATGGGCAGCCGGTCGTCGATCTCCTCTTCCTCCTCGGGGACGCGAATCCCCAAGCGCTGCCACAGGAATGCGCGCACCGGATGTTCGACGAACGACACCAGGTCGGTGAGTTCCACATCGCCGGGTGCGGTCGGTTCCAGTGGTGCGGCGAGGAATACCGGCCGCGGCTGCTGGGGCTGGCGGGCCGCCACCGCGCCCGCGAGGGCCACCGGGTCGAAGCTGAACGGCTTCTCGGCACGGAAGTTGGCGGCGTCGAAGGGCTGCAGGGGATGGCGGGTGACGATCTCGCCCATGGCGTCACGCCCCACATGCGCGCGCACGGTGTCCAGGAGTTCGGCGAGCGGAATCGCGGGCGGCCGATGCGCACCACTGACCGGATCGGATCCGGTGTGCAACAGAATGATTCGCTCCCCCGCGGCCATAATCGCGTCGAGCAGCAGTTGCCGGTCCTCGCTGCGCGGATCGCGATCGCCGGGACACCGGTGTCGCGCCAGCACATCGTCGCCGTCGATACCGCCCGAGCGCGGGAACACCTCATCGTCGAGTCCGAGCAGCACCACCACCCGGTGCGGCACCGACCGCATGGGCACCATGCTGCATACGGTCAGCTCGCCGGTGCGGAAGTTGGCCCGGGACGCCCGCCCCGCCAGACGCGCGGACAGCAGCGCGGCGATATCGGGCAGGCGCAGTGGAACCTGCCCCGCGTATTCGAGCGCGGCGGCGATCTCGCGCCGCGCCTGCACGCCCATCCACCCTTGGCTTCTGGGCATATCGGTGAGCAGTTCCAGGGCGCGCCCCAGCACCACCGCCCACTCGCTCGCCGGTCGCTCGGCCCCCGCCGGTTCGGTCAGGGTCGGTCCGCGCAGATCCCGCAGGCAGACCGCGAGCCGATCCACGAATTCGGCGAACCGCCCGGCCAGATCGATGTCATTGCTGTCGACATCGTCGAGGGGCAGCGCCAAATCCAGCCAGTCCTCACTGGATTCACCCGCGGCCACCCCGAGCAGAATGCGATCCACGGCGGCATTGACGGTGTTCTGCGCGAAGTCGCCGAGTCCGAACGCCTGCCGCTGCCGCAGTCCGATCCCCCAGCGCGCCCCCGTTTCGGCGGCCCATTCGCGCAACCGCTCGATATCGTCGTCATCGAAACCGCAGCGGTGCCGAACCGGTTCCGCCGCAGCGAGATCGAGCACCTCGGTAACGGTGACCCGCGCATCGGCCAACTCCAGGAGCGTCCCGATCACTCCGAGTAGCGGATTCACCGCACGCTGCGCCCGGTCGGCCAATCGCACCCGCAACCCGTGCGCGGGATGCCCCGGCTCCGAGCTATCGAGGGACCACTGCCCGAATGCCGCCCGCACCAACGGGGCATAGCTCTCCACGTCCGGGCACATGACGATCACATCGCGCGGTTGCAGGGTCGGGTCGTCGGCGAATACCCGCAGTAGCGCATCCCGCATGACCTCGACCTGCCGAGCCGGGCCGTGACACGCGTGCACGGTGACGGTGCCGTCGGCGGCGAGCGCGGCATCAGCGTCAGGTGGCCACCGATCCGCCTTGATAGCGGCCTGCAACTCCGACAACAGCGTGCTGCGGGACGCACGGCCCACACTTCCGACACCTGATCCCGTACGCCCCACCGACCCCTCGGTACGTGAGTAGGTTTCGACCGCGGGCTCGAGGGTCGGCACATCGGCCGATCCGTCCGGCGACTCATGGTAGGTCTCGGTGTGCTCGTATGCCGCCAGCCGCTGCTGCAACTCCCGCACATCGCGACTCAATGCCGCGAGCAGCGGATGCCGCACCCGCACAAGAGAATCGGACGATTCACCCGATACCGACACGGCAGGCCTCGGCCGGTTGGCGGATTCCGCGGCAAGTGGGTCCGGCCGCTCCACCGGCTCCGAATCCGCCAGAAGTTCCGGCTGATCAAGCGAGAAGGATTCCGACCGGTCGGCTGAAACTGCTTGCGCCCCCGCATCAATCACACCCGATCCGGCATGGCCCTCGCGTAGCCCCTCGTCCACCGTAGGCAGTCCCACGTCATCGTCGCGCAGTCCAGCACCAACCGCTTGCGACCCCGCGCCGCCCATCGGCCCGATCTCCGCCCACAGCGCCGGACTGGGATGCACCAACCACAAATGCACCTCGCGCCCCACCGACAACGCGGACAACACGTCCAACTGATCGGTCGCCAAACGGGTGACGCCGAAGAGCGAAATCCGTTCCGGCAGCGACACACATCCGGGCTCGGCGCGCAGGCGCGCACACGCCGCTTCCAGGCGTTCTGCCGGGCTCGGTACCCCGACCGCCGCGCGCAATCGCCGCCACAGCTGCGGCTGCCACCGCAGATCCTCCGGCAGCTCCCGACCGGTCCCATCGGTATCGACCCCACTCGCCCATGCGGTGACCATCCCGGGCCGCTGGGTTCCGTAACTGTCGAACAGGTCCGCGATCCGCGAAGCGGTCGCATACCGCCGCCCCACTCGATGCCCGCCCGGATCACCCTGTCCGAGATGTCGGGACAGCACCGCGCACCACGACTCACCCAGCACCGCGTCGAGCACCGGCAGCAGTGTCCACACCAAACGCTCGGGGGCCCAAGGATCTTCCTCCGGCGTCAATCCGGTCGCCTCCGCCAAAACCGCTCCCACCAGCGACGCCGGATCCGGGAACGCGATATTCGCGGCAATCCCGTCGGCACCGACAGCGGCACCGCCGCCAGTACGCACCGCCGCGGTCCCCAGCACCGTCGCCAACCGCTGATTCAGCCAGCGCTCGATGCCCTTCGCCGGCACCGCCACCACCTCGGGGGTGAACGGATCGGCAAGCGGCGCGGTGAGCAGCTGAGCGAGCGCGGCGGCGAGCGTGTCCGCCCGTTCGGCCCGGTGAATGTGCACGAGCTGTGTCTATACAGTCGGCGAACGACATGCAAACACCGAGTACCGCGCGTTGCCCGGTGACACCCGCCACATGCCGCGAATTTGCTCGGGCGCGTCACACGGGTTTTCTACTGCGGTATGCGACAGTGCTTTTCGGGGAGGGTGGGTGTAGGTACGGAAAGGCTGGTTCACAACGATGTCCGCCACGGTGATTCCCCTGGTACCCAGAAGCGGGTTCACGGTCCGTCGCATCGGAGACCGCTGGGAGTTGGTCAACTCGCGCCACTACGGCCGCGGTGTCGTATTGCGAACCTGGCCGCGCGAACATCACACCGAGGCCTTCGAGCACTGCTACCGCCTCAATGGCCGCAGCGTCGAAGAGCTGCAGGCCGCCTTCCACTGAGCTCGTCCGGTATGCGCCGAATTCGGGTGCGAAATCACCGCGTCACCCGGGGGTCCGCGCGAACCGCCGCGACCTGGACGAATCGCTAGCACACACAACGGTTTTGCTTCAAGACGTGCATAGCGGACACAAGACTGTCTATTGTCATCCATCGTGCGTTCTCCGAAGGCCCGACGCTCGCGCGTGGCCGCATCCGCCTGTGTCCTCACGGCCGCCGCTTTGATACCCACCGCGCCCGCGCTGCTACCGGGAGCCGGTCTCACCGTGCCGACGGCCGCCGCGCTACCGCTACACGCCCAGGGTTGTCTGCCCGGTTTCGACTGCGATATGAGTACTCGCATCGCCGCGGTCGACAACTACCTGAGCTCGCGACCCGGCATCACCGGATATGTGGTGCGCGACCGGGTTACCGGTGGCGTCTACCGAAATGGCAATTCCAACACCATGTTCTGGACCGCCTCCACGATCAAACTCGCGATCGCCGAGGATCTGCTCAATCGCTCCCGCGTCGGCGCGATCAATCTCGACGGGGGCGACCGGGCGCTGCTCGAGTCCATGCTGGCAACCTCCAATGACAATGCCGCCGATATCCTCTGGAACAAGTACTCCGGACTCGACCGGATGGCCTTCCAGAACGCCTTCCGCGCCAATGGCATGGGCGGCCTGGTCCCGATGCCGCCCACCAGCAGCATGGCCCAGACCAAACTGTTCCCCGACTGGGGTTTCCAGCAGTGCACCCCCGCCGATCTGGACAACCTCATCGACAGCGTCCTGAGCGGTATGCACCCCGACGACCGGAACTACCTGGTGGACCGCATGCGCCTGGTCGACACCAACCAGCACTGGGGTGTCTGGGGCGCGGGTGCGGCCATGCGCCCCGGACTCAAGAACGGCTGGTCCGAGGAGCAGGGCGGCTGGGTGGTGAACTCGGTCGGCTTCGCCGGACCCGGCGAGCGCTACACCCTCGCCATCATGAATTCCCTGGGTGGGGCGGGCGGTTACACCGACGGCGCCGCCACCACCACCCGCGTCGCCGAAATGCTGTTCAAGGGCCGCTGATTCCGTGGATTCGCGACCGCCACCGCAGCGGCAGTAGTAGTGTCGGCTTGCACCGCCGGACGGGCGGGCTCGGTCGTTTGTGGTAGCGGCCGAGCGCAGTGCACACGCAGCCCGAAAGGGCTTAGGCACCCTTGACTGAGTAGCCGTATGTGTGAACCATCCCCGAGGTCACCACGTTCGCGAGCCTCGAGGATTCTCCCGAATTCAGTTGGGAGAGGACGTCAACGTCTGCGCAGTAGCACCGGCGCACCATCACGCGGGAACGGGATCGTCGAGTACCCCCACGGCAGCAGATAGTCGTCGGGCACTCGCCAATCGTAGTCGCGCAACATGGCCGCCAACACGGTCTTCACCTCGAAGGTGCCGAAGTGCATGCCGATGCACTTGTGCGCGCCCGCGCCGAACGGGAGCCACGCCAGACGATGCGAGCGATCCTCGCGGCGTGGCTCCGCGAAGCGTTCCGGGTCGAAAAGTTCCGGCCGCGACCATAATTCGGGAAGCATGTGGTTGACGCCGTAGGCGACGTCCACCTGTGTCCCGGCCGGTACGAAATGTCCGGCCACCTGCGTATCGCGCACGGCCCGGCGAACCAGGCCCGGTACCGGGGGTACCAGGCGCAGACTTTCGCGAATCACCAGATCCAGATCTGTCAGCCGATCCAGATCGGCGATGGTGGGAGGCGCGCCGTCGAGTTCGGCATGCAGGGCGAGCGCCTCCGCGCGGACGCGTCGCTGCCACTGCGGATGCCGCCCCAGGTAGTAGGCGGTCGTCGTGGCCGTGGTGGTCGTGGTGTCGTGCGCCGCCATGATCAGGAAGATCATGTGGTTCACCACATCCGCGTCGCTGAACACCGCGCCGTCCTCGGTACGCGCCCGGCACAGGGCCGAGAAGAAATCCGGTCCGGGTGCGCGGCGCTTGGCCGCGATCATGCGAGTGAAGTACTCCTCCAGCACTTTCCGGCCGCGCAGGCCCGCCCGCCAATTGCCGCCCGGTATCGAGAACCGCAGAATCGCCAGCGCGGCATGGGTGCACTGCAGGAATGCCTTGCCCAGTCGCTCACGATCGGCACCGGAATCGACGGCCATGAAGACATCGGTGGCGATCCGCAGGGTGAGTTCCTTGATGGTCGGATACAGCCGCACGGGCCGCTCCCCCGCGGCCGCCCAGCCGTCGATGGCCTGGTCGACCACACCGGTCAGCTCACCGAGATGCTCCTGCAACCGCTCGCGCGTGAATGCCTGCTGCATGATGCGCCGATGGAACATGTGCTCGTCGAATTCCAGGAGCAACAGTCCACGATGGAAGAACGGACCGATGAACCAATCCCAACCCTGCCCGTAGTCCTGACGCCGCCTACCGAGGATCTCGTCCACGGCCGCGGGCCCCGCCACCATGACCCGGCTCGCGCCCAGCGCGCTATTGAACGAAACCGGTCCGTACTTGCGATAACGGTTGAGTAGTTCCGCCGGACCCCATCGCAAATATTGCACACTCCGCCCGAGATAGGGCAGCCCCGCATCACCGCGCACCGGAAGCAGTCCACTGCCCGCGGGCGGATCGGCGAGGCTGCGCTCGCGCACCGGAAGTCGGCTCAACACCCGGTCGACGAGAGTTTTCCGGGGAATTTCGAGTAGCGCCAGATTCTCCGCCTCGGCGGGAACACGACCGGCCACGGCGACCATGGCTTCCTCTCTGAACGACTGCCCATATTGTATTTTCGAAGCAGCACTGGTGTCCGTGGGTTTTCCCGATGTGTCCTGATTGGTCGACTCGCCTCACGCCGTACTACCGTTGGGCGTGAAGTGTCGTAGCAATACCGTCTGTCTTCTAGGGAGCAGGACTAGATGAGCACCGATTCTGTCGTTTCGCAGCGCCACCGCGTGGCGGTGATCGGGTCCGGGTTCGGTGGCTTGTTCGCCTGCAAGCACCTGAAGAAGGCCGACGTCGATATCACCCTCATCTCCAAAACCTCGACGCACCTGTTCCAGCCACTGCTGTACCAGGTCGCCACCGGCATTCTCTCCGTCGGCGAGATCGCGCCCGCCACCCGCATCGTGCTGCGCAAGCAGAAGAACGTGCAGGTCATCATGGGCGACGTGCACGATATCGACCTGGAGAACAATGTCGTCACCTCGCGACTGCTCAACCAGGACCACCAAACCCCGTTCGACAGCCTCATTGTCGCGACCGGTGCCCAGCAGTCGTATTTCGGCAACGACCACTTCGCCACCTACGCGCCCGGTATGAAGACCATCGATGACGCGCTCGAACTACGCGCCCGCATTCTGGGCAGCTTCGAAGAGGCGGAACTGGCCAAGACGCAGGAGCAGCGCGACCGGTTCATGACCTTCGTGGTGGTCGGCGCCGGCCCCACCGGCGTCGAATTGGCCGGGCAGATCGCCGAACTCTCCGACCGCACCCTGATGGGCACCTTCCGCAATATCGATCCGCGCGACGCCCGCGTCATCCTGGTCGAGGGCGCGGACGCGGTACTCAAGCCGATGGGCGCCAACCTCGGCGGTAAGGCGCACCGGCGGCTGGAGAAGATGGGCGTCGAGATCCAGCTCGATGCCCTCGTCACCGATGTGGACGCGCGCGGCGTGACCATCAAGGACAAGGACGGCAGCGAACGCCGGATCGAATCCGCCTGCAAGGTCTGGTCGGCCGGAGTGCAGGCCAGCGAGCTGGGCAAACAGCTGGCCGAACGCTCCGACGGCACCGAGGTGGACCGGGCCGGGCGCGTGGTCGTGGAACCGGACCTCACCATCAAGGGCCACCCGAATGTGTTCGTGGTCGGCGACCTGATGGCTGTGCCGGGTGTACCGGGACAGGCGCAGGGCGCGATCCAGGGCGGCACCTACGCGGCGAAGGCCATCAAGGACGGCCTCGCGGGTCACCAGCCCGCGGAACGCAAGCCGTTCAAGTACTTCGACAAGGGCTCCATGGCCACCGTCTCCCGCTTCAGCGCGGTGTGCCAGGTCGGCAAGTTGGAGTTCGGCGGGTTCATCGCCTGGCTGGCGTGGTTGGCGCTGCACCTGTGGTACCTGGTCGGTTTCCGCAGCCGGTTCGTCACCGTCTTCGAATGGTTCGTCTCGTTCCTCGGCCGCCATCGCGGTCAGATGGCCGCCACCGAACAGTGGGTGTTCGCGCGACTCGCTCTGGAAGCCGTCAATGCCGGGGACGACGATGCGCGCGATGCGGTGCGACCGCTCGACAGCGAATCCGCCCCGGGGAACGGCAAATCCGTGGCGAACAAGAAGTCGCCGGCTCCGGGCGACGTTCGCGCGGGCTGACCGTCCGATACGAACCGGGACATTCCCGGACCAATCCGGCGTGATGACCGGATCCGAATGTTCGACATCTGTCGACATTCGTTGAAAGGTCATCAATGGGTAAACGCCAACAGGCTGATCGTCTCTCGTCCCGGCAACTGTGGGGCTCACTCGCCGTTGCCGGGGCGTTTCCGCTGACCGTGGCCCTCGCCGGAACGGCTGCGGCCGAACCGGTGAACCCGGAGGACGCCCCCGCGGCACTGGCCCAGGACGCGCCGCAGCCCGCGCTCGTCGTGGACTCGCCGTTCGGGCACCTGGCGGTGCCGATGCCGGCAGCGCTCACCGACGGGATGCGTGACTGGCTCGCCACCGCGCCGACGGCCGCCTCCGCCGAAGCGACCGCGGCGCTGAGCGATTCGGCCGAACCCGCCGCGGCGGGCACTCCGGCCCCGGCCACCCGTGTGGGGCGCAACTCCCCCGTCGGCGCGCGCGATATTCCGGGCGGCTCCCTCGCCGCGGTCGATCCGGAGCAACTGCGCATGCCCGATCCGTCGGTCGCGGCCGAGGTCGCGCCGATCGCGGCGCCCGAGGGCAAGCTGCGTTTCGGCGATACCCAGGTCGATGTGCCCGAGTGGCTGACTCCGGAGCAGGCCGATCAGATCAATGATCTGTCCGCCACCGCCGAGGCGGAATTGGCGCAGACCCTCGACTCGGCCGGATTCGAGCCGAGCCGGTCGGATCGAATTGCCGCGCAGACCATCGGCACCGCCGCCGTCGGCGCTGCCGTGGGCGTGGCGGTGGCCGCACCCCTGGAGGGTGCCGCACTGGTGATGGGCGGCTTCGTGGGCGCTATGGCGGGTATGCCATTCGCACCCGCCGGCTGGGTCGTCGGGCCGGTGATCGGCGCGACCGCGGCTGTCGCCCTGGTCGCGGTCCCGGCGGCCGCCATGGGCGCGACCGTCGGCGCGGCGGTGGGCGCGGCGAACGGGTACCTGGCTCCCGCGACCGAGGGCGCGCCGATCGATGCCGCGGATTCCACCATCGAGGCTCCGATCAGTAGCAACGACTGAGTAATAGCCGATTTGTCCGAGGGCCGGAACCCGTAGCAGGGTCTCGGCCCTCGGTCATTTTCATTGATCCGCAATCAGCTAATCACTGGCAATACAACACTTTTCGACTCGTCCGTTTCGTCCACCAATCCAGGTGACCCACGGGTCCGAATGTCGGGCGTCGATATTCCTTGGAAGAAAGGTCGTGCATGGCCGCAGGGAAGCACAGAGCCCTCAACCCACATCGCACTCGAGTCGGCAATGTGGTGGCAGCAGGCGCGGTACCGCTAGTTCTGGCGATCGTCGGTTCCGGCCAGGCCAATGCCGATCCGGCACAGCCCAATCCGGTCACGCACCATGATGAGGGTCCGCAGTGGCCCGCAGCCGCCGCGCCGAATGTGATGCCGTACGAGGGCCTTCAGATTCCGGACCAGACGCACAGCTCACTGCAGTGGTCGCGTCAGATTCCGGATAAGAGTTATCTCGCCCCCGTCGGCGTACTGCACCCGCCCATCCCGGTGCCAGCGGTGCCCCCGATCGCCCCGCCGCCCGGAAAGTTCCGGTTCGGCGACGTGCAGGTCGATGCACCGAATTGGATCGACAAGGAACAGTCGATCCAGATCAATGACAATTCCGCACAGGTCGAGGCGAATCTCGCCACCTTCCTCGATTCCGTCGGAATGGAACGCAGCCGCTCCGACCGCATCGCCGGTCAGACGGTCGGTACCGCGGCCATGGGCGCAGTGGCCGGAGCCGCGACAGCGGCCCCGTTCGCGCTCACCTCGGCCGCGGTTGGTGGCGTAGTCGGGTTGGTGGCCGGGCTGGCATTCGTACCGGTCGGACTCGTCGCCGGACCGGCGCTCGGTGCCGCCGCGGGTGCCGCGGTCATCACCGTCCCCGCAGCGGCGCTCGGCGCCGCCGCAGGTGCCGCCGTCGGTGCCGTGAACGCCTTCAACGCCCCACCCCGCGTCGTTGGCAACTGAGTTCCGCGCAACCGCGTTCTGATCGTCAGCAGTGCCCGGATGTGACGGGAACCGAGGGTGAGGTTCGGTTCCCGGCACATCCGGATTCTCACGTTCTATCCGTATTCACCAAGGGAGCGATCATGTTTCGAGCTCACGGACTCCGCGTCGGCGCCGACTGGCTGTTCGCGATGCTGGCCATCGACGGATTCTTCGGAGCACTGCGCCCCTGAAAACCGGATGTGCCGAGCGTCGATCCTGTTCGCGTGAACAGCGTTCCGCCCGCGGCCAGGGGGAGCAGCGCGGCATCCATACCGACCGTTTCGGCGGTCCGATCGTCCGGGTAGATCAGTACGCTCTCCAGCGACCGTGGACCCGACAGCGCGTCATCGGTGATCGCGTCGGCCCCCAGATCCAGGCGGTGCCGCAGCAGTGGCAGACCACCGATATCCGCGTGCAGGTCACCGCTCCAATAGCCGTGGTCCTCGCCGGTACGCCCGATCTGGACCCGCTCCCGCAACCGAAGTTTCGCGCCTTCGGCGAGCCGGACGAGGGTAACCGTGTCGTGCTCAGCGCCACCGGCGACCACGGTGGGTTCCGGATCGAAATCCAGCACACCACCGGCGCCCACCTCGAAGTGCCAGCGCGCCACTGACTTTCGGGTGATACGACCCGGCAGCGCGATGGTCGCCGCCACCGACCGCACGGCCAACCGTGCCCCCGCACCGACGACGATGGTGATATCGATTTCGTCGCCGCCGAGCGGGGTCGCGGCGGTTCCGATCAGGTGCACGGTGTCGACCGCGGTGCGCCGACCGGCCAGCCCGCCGACCGCGTGAATCCGCGGTAGCGAACCGGCCGTGGCGACTATCCGCAGTTCAGTGCGCACCGCTCACCCGCCCCCGCGTGACTGCGAACCATCAGTGCGAATGCGCGGGCGAGGTTCCCGCCGCCGCATCCTGCTCCGCGGCGAGCCGCAACTGCTCCCGCACCCAGCTCAATACCGGAGTAGCGGCCGGATCCTCGGTGAGCGAGGTGAAGACGAATGGCCGACCCTCGCGCACCTTGCTCGAATCCCGGTCCATCACACCCAGATCCGCGCCCACCATCGGTGCGAGATCGGTCTTGTTGATCACCAGCAGATCCGAGAAGGTCACACCGGGGCCACCCTTGCGCGGCACCTTGTCACCACCGGCGACATCGACCACGAAGATCTGCGCGTCGATGAGTCCCGAGGAGAAGGTGGCGGTCAGGTTGTCGCCACCGGATTCGACCAGGATCAGGTCGAGCGGCGGGTTGGCCTCGATCAGATCGTCGATCGCGTCGAGGTTCGCGGTGATGTCATCGCGAATCGCGGTGTGTGGGCAGCCACCGGTCTGCACGGCGGTAATCCGCTCGTCCGGCAGTACCGCGTGCCGCCGGAGGAAGTCGGCGTCCTCGGTCGTATAGATGTCATTGGTCAGCACAGCCAGGGACAGCTCTTCGCGCAGCTGCCGACACAGGGCCGCCACCAGCGCTGTCTTCCCTGAACCAACCGGTCCCCCCACTCCGATCCGCACCGGTTCCCCGGGCGTGCGCTCCCGCTTGGGACGGTCATGGTGGTCGTGCGGTTCTCCATCGATGAAATGAGGTGGCATGACCCCATCCTTACCGACGCGTGTAAACCGAGTGTTACCTGCCTCGGTGGGTCGGAAACCGCGCTGGAGAACGGCTTGTGCGCGGCGCGATCTAGGAGGCGAACAGCGGCATCTCGCGCTCGAGGTGGCGTTCGGCCAGGACATCCTGGAGGGGGTCGGACAGAGCGGCGAGAGCGGTGGTGGCCTCGCGGGCGGTGCGGTCGCAGACCTCGGACAGTCGGACGGTGCAGGTGGCCACGGCGGCCGGATCCAGGGCCAGGAGCCGTTGGGCGGCGGTCGCGGCACCGGTCAGGGTCGTATAGACGACCACTCCGGCGACCTCCTCCGGCGACGCTCCGCAGGCTCGGCCGACGAGCCCGAACACGGTGGACAGGTGCGGGCGGGCACTCATACCGCTCCAATCCGCTTGCGGCCACACCTGTTTCGCCAGCCGCAGCAGGCCACGGCCCTGAGCGCGCGAGGCGGTCCGCGCCGACGGGGACGGGGTCCGGGCATCGGCTTCGGCTTCGGCGCGGGCCGGATCGAGGGTCCCCGCGCACACAGCGGCGGCCAGCGACGCCGACACCAGCCCCGAGGTGCGAATGCGGCGGCGCAGGTACAGCTCGACCGACCGCACATCCCGGACGAGTCCCGAACTCACCGCTTCCTCGACCCCGCCGGAGTGCACATGTCCGCCGATCGGCAGCCGCGAATCCGCCAGATTCAGCAGCGTCGCGAGACTCATCGGTGCACTCCCAGATTGCGCATCGCACGATCCTAAGCCAGGGCGCTAAGCCTTCCCCTTTCGGAAGGCGCGACCCATGAACCGGTGCGCGGACCCGCGCGCCAGATCACTCCAGGCCTGGATCGGTCCCGTCCACCACGGGGTGATTTCGTGGGGGCGGCTGGTGACCGCGTGGCAGACCAGGTCGGCGGCCTCATCCGCGGTGAGGCCGGGGACACCGGAGAAGTCGGTCGGGGCGCTCATGCGGGTATGAACGAGGGGCATATAGATCGACGTGGTGGTCACATCGTCGGTCGCGATCTCCGCTGCGACGGAGCGCAACCAGCAGTCGAAGGCACCCTTGGACGCGTAATAGGCCGACCAGCGCGGTGCGGGCGGCATACGCAGGCCCCAGGTGGAGATATTGACAATGTGACCGCTGCGCCGTTCCCGCATATCCGGCAGCAAGGTGAGTAGCAGCCGCACCGGGCCGAGGTAATTGACGTCCATGGTGCGGGTGAAGTCGTGGAAGCGGTCGTAGGACTTGTCGATGGAGCGGCGAATCGACTTGCCCGCATTATTGATCACGATGTCGATATGCCCGTGCTCGGCGAGGAGATCGCCCGCGAGCCGCTCGACGGCGGCGAAATCGCTGAGGTCGGTCGGATAGATGTGGACGGTGCCGCCGTCGGCCCGCAGCTCGGCGGCAACCACCTCAAGGTCTTCCCGGGACCGCGCGACCAGCAGCAGGGTTGCGCCCGCCGCGGCCAATTTCCGCGCACTCGCCTTGCCGATCCCATGCGACGCCCCGGTCAGCAACACGACCTGCCCGGCTACCGCGTCACGCAATGACTTCCCCCGGGGCCGCGAAGTCGGGTACAGCAGTCGGGTCGCCACCCGTTCCGAGAGCGGACGGCCGTTCTTCGAGGGCTCGATCTCGTTCACGACATCGAATCTATTGCGGTGCGGGAGGTCCCGCTCCGAATGGGGGAAATACGCTGTGCGGGCTGGATTTTCCCGGGCAGAGTAGGGGCACGCCCCGGGGATAGGAGAAAACCATGTCGACTGGTCTGCCGAACGCTGCCGGATCACGAACACCGTCCGGTACTCGCCCACCGGATTCCGGACCGATCTCGATCGGCGGGTGGATCGCGCGCGGCATCGCGATAACAATCCTGATTCCGCTGCGCTTGTCGTGGGAGGGACTGAAACTGCTCGGCCGCGTGGCGGTCGCGACGGTGGACGGGGTGATCTCCCGGATCCTGGCCCCGATAGGCAGATTCGTCCGGGACCGGCTGTGGCGGCCCGTCGTCGGATTCGTCGAGAACTATCTGTGGGGCCTGCTACTTCAGCAGTTCCTCTGGGGCATGGTGCTCGCGCCGATCGGCGCCTTCCTCCTCGATTTCATCCTGCGACCGCTGCGCTGGGCGGTCGAGGAGTTCCTGTGGCGGCGGGTTCTGGTTCCGATCGGGACCTGGCTCATGCGCTACCTGGTGCAGCCGGTTTCGCACGCGCTGTGGCGATTCCTATTGCGGCCGATCGGCCTCGCCGCCGCCTGGCTGGTCCACCACCTGGTGAAGTACGTGATCGTGTGGCCGCTCATGCAGCTGTGGCGCTGGGTACTGCTGCCGCTGTGGCGGTTGCTGCGCGCGGTGGTGGTCTACGCGTGGATGGCCGCCACGGTCATCGTGGACGTCCTGGTCGTCATCCCCTGCCGCTTCGTATACCGAACCGTGCTGCGTCCGATCCTCAATTTGCTCGCGGCCATATGGCGTGCGCTGGTGGTCGTCCCGCTCGCCTGGACCTACCGCACCGTCCTACAACCTATGAACCGCTGGGCCGCCGACATTATGGGCACGGTCTTCGGACGCTGATGCGAGCCGTCCCGCGGCCGCTCACCAGTTGAATCCACCACCCTTCGGAATTGGTTCCGCGCCCTCCGGGCTCGCTTTCGGTAGGACTGACCGGGCGCGGCGGCGTCGCGTGAGTCGCTACGGTCACCGGGTGCCGTCCATCCGCCACGAGATTCCGTTGCAGTTGCTGCGTCACCGTCCCGAGGTCGCACCCCGGATCGCTCGTGTCTTGCCGCTCTACATTCCACCTGCAATCGTTCTGATTCTTCCTATCCAGCTGGACGGCCTCCGATGGGCCAATCGCACTGTCCCTACAACCGATGAACCGCTGAACGCCGCCATTGAGCACGGCCTTCGGATGCTGATTCGACCGCCAGTCCGTACTTGAATCCGCCTCTCTCACAATTAGTTTCGTTCCGCTTCCCCTCGCCTAGTTGTTGGCGCGTTGGATGGCGCGTCGGACCAGACCCTGAATGCCGGGAAGTGCGATAGCGCGAAGCATCAGCTCCCCCGCCCAGACATGAGCGCGGGACGGTGGAACGAACCGACTCATTCCTTTCCGCGCCAGCGCCTGTCGTTTACCTACCTCGGGGCGCAACGACGTTTCCCAGGTGTCGAGTGCGGTGGGAATGTCGTCGCCGTGCGCTGCCAGGGTGGTGCCGAGCCGGTCGGCACCGTCGAGGGCGAGAGCCGCACCGTAACCGGCGAATACGGTGACACACCATGCCGCGTCGCCGAGCAGCACGACTCGGCCGTGACTCCAGCGGTCCATAACTATTTGGGCGACCGAGTCGAAGTAGGCAGCGGCAGGATCTGCCTCGAGTTGGCCGAGAGCATCGGCGACGCCGCCTCCTAGATCTCCGAACGCCTGGGTCAGCGAAGGTGCGGCGCCCAGCGCCAGTTCGGCATTCGAATCGGGGCATCGGTAGGTGAAGAACGTCGAGGATCGCTCCGGTCCCAAGTTCATCACCGCGGCCGTGCGTCCGGGCCCGATAAAGGTGGTCCCGGCGCCTTCAGGTACGTGCTCGGGAACCTGGTGCAGCGGGAATGCGCCGACCATGTGTCCCAGGTCCACGAAGTATTCGTGCTCCGGACCGAATACGAGCTCGCGCACCCGCGAGTGCACACCGTCGGCGCCGATCAGCAGTTCGGTCTCCATCCGAGTGCCGTCACTGAGGGTGACGACGACTCCCCCGTCATGCTGGTCAACCGCCTGCACGGTGGTGCCGAATCGGATATCGACGAGGCCGACCACCGCGTCGTACAGCGCCGACTCCAAGTCACCGCGGAACACGCTCAGAGCCCGGGCCCCGACAGCGGCCTCCGCGACAGCGGCCGGAATCGCGAACTTCTCCCGGCCATCCGCGTGCACGAGCACCGAGGTGAAAAACCCGATATCGCGCGGAGCCAGCGCCGGCACCAGCCCGAGCCGCTCGGCGGCGTCATACCCGGGCCCGTGCAAATTCACCAGATAGCCGCTGCTGCGACGAGTTTGCGCGCGCTCGATCACGACGACATCCCAGCCTTGCTGATGCATCCGCAACGCGGCCGCCAATCCGGCGATACCGGCGCCCACGACCACCACCCGCTTGCGAGGTGCCTCGCCGTGATGTTGCGGGGTGTTCTCGATAGCTGCCATTGCCACTCCTGGATCGATTCGTTGTCGGCGAAGGCTGTACCCGCACCATGACACTTCCGTCAACTAATAGTTGACATTTACCGATTCGTCAACCATAGATTGACGTAGGAATCGACGCCTAGGAGCCCCCTACCGCAAGGGAGACAGTTCACGTTCACGATGTGGTGTCGGATGACGTCATCGACCCCATCCCTAACATCGCCCCGAGCCGCAAGTTCGGTGCCGTCGAAAGTGAGCCGCAGCGAAACCGGTTCCCAATGGGACACATTCGTGGTTTTCGTTGGTGCCGAAGGTTCGGGGTAGGGGCATAGGGTGGCGGTATGACAGCGGCGAGGGTGTGGTCAGTTACGTCGACGACTCCGACCGAAGATGATGCGCGAGCTATCGCAAGGGCCGTGGTCGCGGACCGGCTGGCGGCCGGGGCCGAGTTCAGTGGGCCTGCTATGTCGGTGTTCTGGCATCTGGGAGAACTCGGCGAAGGCAAGGAATGGCGGGTCACTCTGCGCACGTCCGCCGCCGTGTGCGACCGGCTCGCAGCGCGGGTGGCCGAGCTGCATCCGTGGGATAGCCCGGAGGTGACGGCGACTCCGATCGAGTGGTGTCTCGACAGCTATGCCGAATGGATCGAGCGCACTACAGCTGCTTCGGAATAGGCATCTGCTCAGCTTCAGCGCGTCGAGCGAGTTCGATCCCACCGGTGAGACCGGTGGCGACGCAGCGTTGTGCCACCTCTCGCACCCTGGCCAAGGGACGCACCGATGCGACGCCGCCGCCCAAGGCGCATGCGTGCTCTGCGGTCGAGATCGCCTTGGCTTCGTCACCGCTGTCGAGGTAAGCATCGGCGCAGGACCACGATCGACGGGACTCCAGCACGGCGCGGGCCTTTCCAGGTGCGCGGTGGCGTGCTGATCTGGTAGTCGAATTGCCCTGCTCCACTAGCGAATAGGAATCAGAAGAAGGAGCGCTCGTGCGATGCGGCGATTCCGCATTCTGGCCGCACCTAGGACCCCGCCTGTGAGGGAATCAGTTCATGTTCATGGTGTGGTGTCTGATGACGTCATCGACCGATCCCTCGACATCGCCCCGATTCGCGGGTTCGGTGCCGTCGAAGATGAGGTCGAGAATGTCTGCGCGGTCGAGAGTCGCCGGTAGACGATGCGATGCACGGGCGCTGACGATGACCGCGTGTAGCTGGCCGTCGAAGTCCTGCTGCGCGAGGCCGCGCTGCGCCGGGTCGTCGGCGGCAAGCGCGTCATGACCTCGCAGCTCAAGCACCTCGCCGACCTCAGCACCAGGCCGAACGTGACCCTACGCGTGCAACCGTACTCAGCCGGATACACCTGGGGTTTCCAACACGGCCCATTCATTCTCCTGGACTTCGGCACCGACACCAAGAACCAGCAGATCGAGCCGCCGATCGTGTACGTCGAGGGTCGACTGACCAGCGATCTGTACGTCGAGCGGCTCGAAGACGTCCAGCGCTACATTGAATTGGCCGAGGCCATCCGGGCCGACACGCTGGATGAAGTGCGAACGCGAGACCTGGTCCGCCAGGTAGCAAGGGAGTTCGATCGTGAACGTTGATCTGACCGAAGCACGCTGGTTCAAGAGCAGCCGCAGCGAAACCGGTTCCCAATGCGTTGAAGTCGCCTTCCTCGATCAGGGCATGGTCGGCGTTCGCGATTCCAAGAATCCCACCGGCCCCGCGCTGGTCTTCGCCGCGGGCGAGTGGGATGCCTTCACCACCGGAGTCGTCGACGGCGAATTCAACCGCCGCTAGTCGGGACCCGTCACTCGAACGTAGGGATTCGGCGGGGATTGTGGCCGGGCGCCGATCAGTAGGACCGTTCGCGCTCTTCCTTGATCGCAGCGATGACCTTCGCGATCTGGGAGTTCAGGATGCCAACGAACCGCTTGGAGTCGACGGCCATGGCGGCGGCGGGGCTTCCGGCGACGACGTAGCGACCGTCCTCGGCGAGGTCCCGCCAGCGAACGGTGTGGTGGACGATACCGCGCGGGCCGAAAACGGAACTGCCTTGCCGGACGTCGATCGTGCCGGCGATGGTGGCCGGGCCTCGCAGGACAGATGGGGAGTTGCCCGCGGAAGCGATCGGAGAGCGGTAGGAACCGTCGACATAGCCATCGGATGCAACGACGCCGAGGTCACCGCGCCTGCCTGGTTCGGCTTCGGGCAGCGCGGCCACTACCGCATCAGCCAGGCGCAAGGGGTCGCATTCAGTCACGGTGTATCCGCCGCGGTGATAGATCGACTCACCCGGTAACTGCGTAATGAGGTATCCACGACCACCTTTGCGTGACGCCCGCAGGCGGATCAGTGACGCCGGATCGGACTGATCGCCACCGCGCACCGTCAGATAGAGATCCGGTGAGGACACGACGTCCACGATCTGGATCACCTCATGGTCGGTATTGGCGCGCACCCGGTTTCGCGTCTCCTCCTGCTCCTCGCGGTACTCCCGCTGAGTCGCCGCCGTGGAGGTATAGAGGAACGGAGCCGGAAGCCGATCGCCGGTCCGTTCCTTCCACAGCACCGAGAACCCGACCTCACTGAACCGCCAGGTTCGCATTACGAGTCCGTCACCGCGGAAGTATCCAGACCACGTGCGCTGCGGAACCGGCGAGGGGACTGATCTGAGGACTTGTCCTGGGAGTTGTCCCGGCGCAGTGTCTTCGGCGTACGGAAATCAGCGCGGCGCATCCGGTCAACCACTGCGTCCGAGGTGAGTTCATTGCGCAATTCCGGATAACGCGAATAGAAACGAAGAAGAGCAAGGAGGAGAGGCGGGTCAATATCTAGCCGGACTGGGATGACATCTATCGCGGATGTCAAACGATGCCGATCGTCGTATGTGGTGACATCTATTCCGACTCGCCGCGCGGAGGTGACACGCACCATATGAGTGTTGGCATAAAGAACCGGTTCGATCTTGTCTATCTCATCCCAATGCAGAGCTGATGTAGATTTTCCCGCGGCATGAACGACTTTCGTCTCGGTGATCGCGAGGAAGTACGGCCTCCGGCCGAAGAACATATACGCAAGAGTGTACGTCACTGCAGCTACGACAAATATCGATATGACGACTCCGAGAACATTCAATCCCGACATTACAGGATCGCTCGCTGACGAGGCATTTAAAGCGGACAGGATCGCGCGTAGCAAAAACATCCCGGCAAACAGGCTGAGGCAAGTCACCATCAGAGGTTTCCACTGCGGCCTGACACCGATCCTCAATCCCACACTGCCATCGCTAAGGGTTGTAACACGAATTCGACTCGGGAGTTTTTCCCGCCGTACGCGTAGTGCGGGAACGAGACCTACGGCCACCATCAGCGCCGACAGCCCGGTCACGACACCGAACATCCCCTGAAGAGCTCGTCCTTGCTGAAAATGGGTGTTTGCATAAAGAACGATCAGACCCACACCACAGATCGTGAAGAATGCTAACGCGACGAACACAATAAGAGGAGGTCGCTCTGCCCCCCAAGCGCGCGGCCATTCCAGCCGTGTACGTTTTCTCTCCGTCACAATTTCGAATCCTTCTGCCCGACTACTCATTTGAAAGGTTGCTCGGCGGCATGAGCTCCAATCACACCCCCTACCAAGCCTCCAGCTGCCGCAAAGCCAGCAATACACACTGGCGCACCAGGGCCGCAGAACACGCCCAATGCCCCGACAGCCGCACCGATTTTTGCGCCTGTATATCCGCCAGCGATTCCACCCGCCGCATTGGCGACAGCTGCTCCTCCAGATTTGTCGCCATTCTGCCAGGCATCCCAGTTGCTGTACGCGTTGGTGCCGACCAGCGCGGGCCAACCGAGAATTTTTCCGCCCGATTTCAAGGTTTGGGATAGCCCGTATTTAGCGGCGCTGTCATCGGCTGCGTCAACTGCATAGCCGAGCAGTTTCGCGTTGGGTGCTCCCGGATTGACAGTCGCCAGGGTGCTGGCCGCGCGGGCTTCGCCCGCCGCCGCAGCTGCCTGTGCTGCCATCGATTTGCCGGCCTCGGCACCGAACGTCTCCCCGAAAGTACCAATCGTGCCCACGGCCGTAGGGGCTGTGGTGATCGAGCTTTGTGCGGACTCGAGGAACGCCGCGACGCTCCAAGGACTGCTGGGTTTTTCGGGGTTGCTCGGCAGGATGGATCCGTCCAGGAACTCGGTGACGGTAGTGCCGTTAGCCAAGGGTGTGGTGACGGCGGTGACACCGTTGGCGAGGGTGGTGAACACCCGGCCATTGTTGTCGGCGACCGAACGCGTGCCGTCCGAGTCGGCGCTGGCCAGCAGTACCGGTGAACCGTCGGCTCCGATGCCCTGAACGAAGGTTTGGCTGGAACCGTCGGGCGCGGTGAACATCTTGGTGGTGGTCCCGGTGGCCGAATCGGGGATCTCGGTGAGGATCGTGCCATCGTCGAGGCGGCTGGTTACGGCCTCGGCACCGAGCGCACCATCCTGACCGACGACCTGTGTACCGACACTGCCGTCACCCTTGGCGGTAGTGACGGTGCGCTGCCGGGTGCCGTCGGGCATCGTCGTGACAGTGTCGATAATTCCGCTGCCGTCGTTGCGCGGCGTAGCCACCGACACCGTATCGGGTCCACCGTCGGTGGTTGAAACAACGGTGATCGTGCCGTCGGGGGCAACAGTGGTTCTAGCTGTGGTCAGAGTGCCGTCAGGGTTCGGAATAGCGGTGACACGGGTGCCGTCGGGTTCCTGGTATGACGCCGGAATGCCCCTGGTGAGATCCCCGTCCATGGTGAAGGGTATGTCCGCCAGATCAGCGGTTGTCGCCCCCGGTCCACCGGTGATCTGGTCGTACAGCGGGTTGCCGGGCGCGGCGAGAGCGGTGATGGGGGTCGCTGCGGCGGGTGGTTGCGGAATGCAGTTGCTGGTGATTTTCGCGCCGGTCCCGTACCAGTTGTCCCAGACCGTTCGCATCTGCTCGAGCTTTTCCTCGTAGGCTGAACCGGTCGGATCGTGTGCGGTGACCAGGTTCTGCTGTGGCAACAGGGATTGCAGTTTATCCATCCAGCCCTTGGTGAAGGCAAGGGTGTCGCTCGTGAAGGCCATGTTTTCGACCAGTGTGCCGACACCGGTCAGGTAGCTGTCCAACGCGGTACGCGCTTTAGCCGCCGCGGGAGAAGCCCAGACGCCCTCCGGGTTCGCCTCGCTCACACCATTCATCAAGGTTTCCTGGTAGGAGGCGCGGAAGGCGGATGCTTGTGTTTTCAGGCCATCGGCGGCTTTCTTCCATGAGTCGGCGAACCGCTGCAGCTGCTCGGTAATCTGGTTACCCGCGACGTGGTTGTACTGGGCGACGAAGTCAGGCCAGGTGTACATCTCGCCCGCTTCGGGATCGACCAGCGATTGCTGCATCGAAATGCCATCGCCTTCCTTCTTACCGCGCTCCCACAGTGCTTGCGCTGCTCCGGTGTCGGTCAGAAGATCGTCGTAATCCTGCTGCGGTGAATCGGAATACTTCTGGGTTCCTTTTCCAGTCGATGGCGCCCAGTCAGGGGATGTCGCGGCGTGCCCGACAAACGGAATTGGTGTAGCACCGCTTCGGAGGTTCGCGAACGCGGCCCGAGATTCGTCCTCGCTCTGCTGGTACAGGCCGGTGGCGGCCAGGAATGTCTCGCCGATATCGGTGAGGATGTCGATATGCCGTGACAGGACACTGTCGGCCATGATCGTGGCGGACCTGTTGATCATGCCGGCCAGATCAGCACCGGAACCCTTCAGGTTCAGCGCCTTCAGATCGGTCGCCGATGCGACCTCGCTCTTCGCGTTTTCCACCGCCTTCGCCAGCGTCGCCGCTTCGGTGGCCAGCCCGGTGGCTACAGCCGGATCAAAGGCGATCGTCGTGGAATTGAATCCACCACCGGAAGCGTCCGACCTCCAGTCGTCCCAGGACGTATACGTGTCATTTGTTTGCTCCCCGGTCACCGTCCACCCCGCAACCGGTGCAGGCGCGTGTCACGCGTCAACATTCGATACCCCACCCTCCGCCCAAACTGAAACACGCAGCCCACCTCCCGGACCGCGCCTCCGACCAGGCTTCCCAACACAACCGCCCATTACCCTGCCGCAGATCTCCGAACGGTGCAAACCAGATCGTCAGTCGTGAACGGGGAGGCTGGCGGGGCAGCCCGGAGAGCCGGATACATGGGAAGTGGAAGCGCAAAGGTGCCCCACCCGACACGATTTCGGACACGCGTGCCT